>JAEEQG010000080.1 GCA_016285185.1 Spirochaetota bacterium | reverse complement strand
CCAGCAGTTCTTTAGCCCGATCAATGCGGACTTTTTTCAGAAAATTCGAAAATGATACACCGGTCTCTCGTTTGAACAAGGTTCCCAGATACTCAGGTGTTACATTCAGTTTGTCACCTATGGTTTCAAGCGTAACGCCCTGCCTATAATTTTCAAGAACAAATCGTTTTGCCTTTTTTATGATAAGGTGCATATCTTCATCAACAGCAGCACCTTCTAACGTCGTGTACAGCTGTTCAGCAGCAGACTCAAGTTCTTCAGGCACTTTTGCATTCATTATCCAGTTCAAAAGCTGCTGCTGTTCAACACTTTTTGCACCGGCATTACCGACTTCTTTTGCCATGGCGATTACTACCCATAAAAAACGCACATAGCATTCTTTTATTTCCCGCGGAATATATAGACGCCCATTGCGGAAGCATCCATGGAACTCTGCTGTAATCTCTCGGACAAGATTCCACTGCCCCGCTGCTACAGCATTTTTAACTTTGGAATCAAGCAGAATGGGGTAAATACAGGAATCGGTCTGTACTTCCGTAATAGCGGGATAGGAAATAAGGCGACAGCTACTGAAAGAAAGATTCCAGTCCATATACGGATATAGTTCGTCAAAACCGGAAGCAAGATTTTCAAGATTGATTACCTGTATCATACCTATAGAAGCTCCCGGCGGTGGCGTTTTCGACACCTGTAACGAAATCCAGTTTTCAAGGTCTTCATACGCCATATACTTGTAAATAACAGCTGTTACAGCTTGTTTCGATTCACACTCGGCAAAACAATATTTCAACTCTTCTGCACTCTGATACGATGAAATTATATGTTTAAAGAGAGTTCGGGCACGGTTTTCTTTATGCCGGTATTCAGTTCCAAGATACAAACATACCAGTATAAAGCTTCCGTCTTTTTCAACCCCATAAGAATTGGAAAGATAGGATGTAATATCGTCAGAAAGCTCAATACGCCGATTCAGGATGTCAGAAAACATCTGCGTCAATGTGCCTATTTGTGCAGGCTTACGCTGTTTTTCCGACAGAGCTTGGGCTGTGACCGTTTTCATGGCCTGGGCAAAATCTGTATACGAAAGTGGTTTTAACAGATACTCGGTCACACCAAGTTTCATAGCACGGCGAGCATAATCAAATTCAGAATAGGCGCTCAGAACAATAACTTTAACAGGCAGTTTTTCCTGAGCTATCTGAGTAAGCATTTCAAGACCGTCCATTTCAGGCATACGGATATCGGTAATAACAATATCCGGTTTTACCCTACGGATAAGCTCAAGGCCCTGAATTCCATTTTCTGCCGTTCCCGCAATTTCATACTCATCACTGAGTTTTGCAGTCAGTTTTTCAAGACCTTCGCGAATTCTGAACTCATCTTCAACAATGACAACTTTCATTAAAACTAATTATACCATAGTATTTTAATATTAGCGCAGATCATTTTAAAAAATCAGAGGAGGTATAATATGAGTACTGCTAATTTTTCGAAAGCTGTTTTACTGTATCAAGAGGCAATCCGGTACAACGAGCAATCACTTCTTCTGGTACATTTTCTCTGAGAAAGTTCCGTGCCGCCTCAAGCTTGGCTTCTGAACGGCCGCGTTCTTCTCCGATGGCTATACCTTCTGATTTGGCAGCACTCATACTGGAGTTATAGTCACGTTCCATTATTTCCTGCCGGTACTGCGCCACCCACAAGTCCTGGTTCTCGCTTATCGAAGAAAGTGATTGTTTCGCATTCATAAGTCCTGCCCCATCTCGCTCAGTTTTTTGATAACCCCTGTCTTTTCGGGATTGTCAGCATCCTTCAGGAATATTGCCCAGTTTTCCAGAGCCGTGTTCTGTCCTATTCTGTCTTCAAGTCCGATGGCTTTGGGAAGCTCGATAAATATGACGTTCAGATTATCGGACAACGTCCTGTTGTCCTTTGTCCTCATCGCATACCGGCTCACAGGTTCGTTGCTTGTTTTGTCGTATACGAAATCCAGCACCGTTATCTGGTAAACCTTCGGAGCTTTTTCCCAGGTGTCGCCTTTCCTGAGATACGTTGTCTCAAGCCTGGCAACCTGATATTCAGCCCTCTTACCGTAGTCGTACTTCTGGTTGAACGCCATCATCTCAAGATTCGCCGGCTGACCGTCATCAAAGATACACAGAATGTCATAGCTTACACCGCGTTGTCCTACAAATGCCTCAGGTGCCTCATTCGCCGTAAGTTCCACACTCCTGATCTTCCGTTCCGTGGCTGCTTCAAGGAACGAATGGAGTGCATTCCGCGATTCTTCCGTAGGCTGAGTGAAAAGAGCCTTGAAAGTTGAATCTATGCGCGGATTAAGCAGCGCGCCCGTTTTCATCTGTGCGAGGTATTCTTCCTCGCTTAAAAATTTGCTTGTTGCTTTCATATTATTATATATTGTTTTAAAAAGCAAATTCTGCGCGGTTTAGGAGGAAAAAGTTGATAATTTTCTATAAATTTATCAGCGAAATTAAAAAACCTTATTTTATATGGATCCATTGAAGCTCAATGCCTCTCGTCATTGACGCTAAATGACGGTCGTCATCGACACTCAATGTAAGGATTCCATTGAGTCTCAATGGAATATGTTATGAGGATGATATGCACACAAATAATTACACAAAAAATAAAAAAGAACAGAATGAAAAGTGACACACTATATTTAGAGTCTGCTCCCATACGGGAACAGTTATGATTTACCACTGCATTATACCTGGCACAGTAATAAAATAAACCGCTTTATTTTTGATACAGCCCTGCAGATGACTGCACCTTCCGTGTCACACATCTTTCAGGCTCATCCTGAACCGGACAGGACTCAGCCAGCTGAGCCGTTCCTTGGGACGTTCCTTATTGTAAAACTCGATGAATGATTCCGTCGGTGTATGAGGTTTTCTTTGTACGCGTCCGCGTGTCATAGGATACTGCGGTCATATTACCTTCAAAATCCTTTTTACCTGCAAACTCTGCATTTTCATTGTAAGTGTAGTTCTGCGTTCCGTCAAATGAAACATCATTGTTATAAAAGAATCACTACGACTGTCCGGCTGCCTCAGCTTTGTGACCATCATTAATCTTCCAGTTTGTACAGACTAAACCCGGATAACCAGAACACGATGAAATATCTAATTCATACAACACTTAGTCAGTTATATATTCATCTAACGATGATTCTGTAATTTTAAATACTGATTCAACGCTGCCTGCAAAAATTCCTGTTATACCTGATTCTTTTTCGTAATACTGTTTTAATTAGACCAACATGTTTCTGTTATATTCGCTGGTTCTGCAAAAAACATTCCATACATACTGTCAGTTTCAAAATTACCAAGATAATTAAGGAATCCTGTATCTTTATAATACATTTTACTTCTTTTTGAGCGGTTGATAGATGTTTCTTTTGCTAGTTTTTCAACAAATTCAAAAAGTAAATCGTATTTGTTGATATAATCGTCGAGGGATTCAAATGAAGAATTCAATATTGATAGAATTCTATATATTTACAAAGGTATCACCTGCCGAAACGGAAGGTCGTTCAATAGCTACATAGAATTATATTGTTACAATATCTTTTGCTCCGACGAGTTTTTCCTGTAAGTCTGTTTTTCCCTGAAATAAAACACAAACCTCTAATTATTTCTCCGTCAAAATCAACATTCTCAATTCGCCCGTTTGCGGTAAATAAGATTTAATTATTTGCTCAAAAATTCCCAGCTGTTTGGGTAAAAATGCTAAGCTGGCTAGGCAAAATAGAATTTGTGGGTCCGCGCAAAGGTGGTCACCGGAAAATCATCAAAAACTGAAAAATGCAACTTAAGCTACGTTTATTACAACCAATTCGGCTTTTTTGGATTTTCCGTTACATATACAGGAAACAGACATATCAGGATGCAGAAAGACCAGTGATTCTTTTTGCGCAGAAAGCTGCTGGTCCGCAGTTGTTAATGTAACATCACCGGAAACAACAAAGATTGCAGTAAAATTTTGAGGATTGGTTTTTATTGTTGCCTTTCCGCTGATATTTATTTTTTCTATCCTAAAATAATCACAGGAAAAGACACTGTTAAAATCGTTTACCGGAACGGAATGTGTTGGTTTTATAACATCAAGGCATTTTTTTACGTGAACTTCACGGTTGCGCTTCCAATCATACAGTCTGTACGTGATGTCACAGGACTGCTGGACTTCCAGGATTCTCAAGCCGCCTTTTATTGCATGGACTGTTCCTGCAGGAACAAAAATCAAATCTCCTTTTTTTACAGGAGTTTCAAACAGATAGTCTTCTATTGTATCGTCACTTATTGCCTTTTTTAATGTTCCGTCATCACAGATACTTTTTAATCCGGTTATTAACTGTGTACCGGGCTTGGCATCAAGAATGTACCAACATTCTGTTTTACCTACAGAATTTTCATTCTTAAGTGCATACTCATCATCAGGATGAACCTGAACAGAAAGAGTCTCATAAGTCTGTAACACTTTGATAAGGAGCGGATATTTACCATCTGTTATTTTGCTTATCGGGTATGTTTTCCCGTCAATCGTATATGTTGATTCTTTATTTTCAATGTTTGAAACTATCCAGTTTTCATACCCCCAAACTTTTTCCGACACATAGGGGGAAAGCAAATTCATTTTCGACATCATAGTATCATAAATACAAAAGAATATTTTTTCAACCGCTTTTATCAGTCCGTAATCATCTGCAAAAAAGCCTTATCCGAGGGAAATCGTTTTTTTGCTTCTGCAATGATTTGGGCAACCTTTTCTGGATCTGAAGTTTTTAATTCTTCCACATAGTCAATAAAAAAGACCTTGAGATTATTTATCAAAACCTGATCATTTGGCATCAGTTTAAGACATTCAGCGGTTTTCAGTATGGCTTCTTCGTAGTTCTTTTTCTGATACAGCAGACCACATTCGCTTGTGGTAACACTCTTGAGCATCTTGTTCAAATCCGCAGCAGGAACAATCTTTGCTTCACGTTCCGCCGCAATCAAAGCATGTGCTTCTTCAAAAGACTGTTTTTTTATGAGTCCTGCAACACTATTATTTACTAGCATCCTGCGAAAACGGACATATTCGGGAGTTGTTTGTGTCCAACCATAATTCAGTGCAAGTTCAAGGTTTGCAAATCCCTGTTTGTAATCGCCAGTTTTTTCTGCATGATTAGCAATTGAAAGCAGAACGTTGTTCAACAGCGCATGCTTGTTTTGGTTTTCGGGACAAATCTGAATCCAACGCAGGGATTCTTCAAATTCATTCTTTTTGTTGTTTTCGGCGGACAAATAACCCGCCAGGTTGTACAATGCGGAATTATAGCTTTTGTCGCCTTCTTCATCACCACGCATGAGTTTGTACATGTAAGCAAGTTGCGCAGCCTCCATATACTTTTTTTTCTGTGTCAGCAATGAAATCCTGTTCTGCAGAACAAGCGAAAACATCTGCTTAGTATCAATATCACGGCGAAGATGATATTTTTGCGCATTAACATAAGTAAAGCCGGTCGTTTTGCTGAAATTTGCCTTGAATTCTTTTTTTGTTCCCGGATCAAAACCATAATAATTGGTTGTTTCAACATCCACCGACTTGTCGGAAAGGTCTACTTTGACCAGAACATGGTCGGTTGTTTCTACCGGCGTAAATTTCACATTATTCCGCGTAAGCAGAATGGAATACATAATTGAAGCGCTCACGCAGTCATAACGTTTGTAATCTTTCAGTTCCGAAGTTGTAAAACAAATTCTGTTGTATGCCTTAAAAAATACGGTATGAGTGGTTTGGTTTATAAAATCCGCAAGCCGGTATACAACTTCATCAGAATCAGTTTTGAGTTCATTCTTTGTAAATGATTCCAAAATCAAAGAATCAGCTTCCGCAGCTTTTTCCTTGTAGAAAGCGGTAAGTTCATCTTTTCTGCCGTAATCACCGCTTAAAACGATAAAATATTCAAACAGCTGATCATCAGTGAGATTTGCAAAATCAGAATTGATTACAGTCCGGTATTCTTCGGGAATCGCTTCTATCTGTGCGTATGTTTCTTCCAGAGTTTGAGCAAAAAATACAGATAAACACAAAAAATAAACTACAGAAAAAAGAAATCTTCTCATATCACTAATACAACAAAAAAAGGATGGAATGGTTTCGGATATTGACATTGAAAGTCAATCAGTCTAATTATTTTTTAATGGAATTATAATCTATGGATGATATGCAGTGGCAGGTTTTTACCTCCTTCAGAAATGAATTTAAAGATATAATAGAAAAATGGACATCATTTTTAAAAAATGAAGACGAATTCGGGCTTTTGCAGGAACTCCAGAAAAATGCGGCGGCTTCTGACAATACTCCGGCATATCCTCTTGAAACACCGATTGTGTATAATACTGCGCTTGATACTGTAACAAAAGACGATGAAATCAAACTTATTGTAGTAGGCGATAATCCTGGTAAAAACGAGCAGCTTGAAAAAAACCGGAAGTATCTTGTAGGACAGTCCGGTAAAATAGCCGAAAGTTTTTTTGCCCGTAACACTGAACTGGGCATTAATTTTAGGAAGAACGTCATTATTCTGAATAAAACCCCTGTACATACGGCAAAAACAAAAGAACTTGCTTTTTTACAAAGAGAAGAAAAAAAACTCGGTAAAAACGCAATCGTATCAGTTTTGGAGGAAAGCCAAAAGTGGATGGCAGAAAGAACCTGCCGGCTTCAGCAGGAACTGAATAAAACTGCCACAGACAACAACCATTGTGAAATATGGCTTGTCGGTTATTCGGAACTAAAGCCCAACGGCATTTTTGCGCCTTATGTGGAAAAGCTTGTACAAAACTGCACTGAACCGGAGAAAAACCCTGTTTATGTGTTCCAGCACTTTTCGATGAACCGGTTTTCAATTGATTTGGCTGATTTTATGAAATCACATACCGAACTATCATTGGAAGAAGCGATAAAAGCTCTGGGAACAAAACACCGGCACGAGATTTTAGGCTTTTGAGAAGTTTTCGGCTAAAAACTCTATCGCCTTTTTATAACCTTCAAAGCTATAACCGGCATATGTTTTTTTGCACGCCATTCCCGCATAAGAAAGCTTTCGGAATTCTTCCCTTTCGTTCACATTTGACAAATGCACTTCTACGGCAGGAATTGCAACAGCTTTGAGTGCGTCGAGAATTGCAACACTGGTATGCGTATAAGCCGCGGGATTTATGACGATACCGTCAAAAACCTTATAAGCCGCCTGAATTTTATCTACCAAAACCCCTTCATGGTTGCTCTGAAAAACTTCACACTCAATTTTTTTTTCCGCACAAACGGACTTTATGTAGTTTTCAAGGTCAGAATAAGTTTGTCTTCCGTATATGTCAGGTTCGCGGATTCCAAGCATATTCAGGTTAGGACCGTTTATGACAAGTATTTTCATTTGAAAACCTCCACAATTTCACCAGCCGCTGTTTCAGGTTTACCGTCATTTGAAACAACCAAATCCACAGCAGATTTGTAATAAGGATAGCGTTCCGCATACATTTTCTTTAACGTTTCAATGTCTTTTGAAAGCGGGCGGCCTTTTGTGCTGAGAGAATTTATATCCCGTTCAATAAATACAAAATATCCGTTCTGTCCCAGATTCTGCCGGTTTGTGTCCGAAATAACGGAACCGCCGCCGGTTGCTATAATTATTCCCGATTTTTTAGCCACTGTGCTTATAACAAGGCTTTCTTTTGCCCTGAAATACGGCTCGCCAAAATCGGCAAAAATCTGCGGGATAGGCTTTCCTTCCATTTTTTCAATTTCCGCATCAGTATCTACAACTTCCCTGCCAAGTTCTTTTGCAAGCAACTCAGCAATTGTAGATTTGCCACAGCCAGGCATCCCTACAAGAACAATGTTCTGCTTTTGGTGCCAGATTTTTTGGATAACCTGTTCTGTTTTTGAATCATCAATCGGGCATCCGGTAAACAGCTCGCACGCGCGTTTGCCCTGCGCAACCAGCATGGGAAGACCGCCTGATGCCCTCATTCCCAAAGATTCCGCCTGCTGCACAAGCCGGCTCTTAAGCGGATTGTAAACAACATCAAGAACCGCCTCACATTTGGGGAACTTCTTCAAATCCGTAATTTGGTTTGCGGTTTCAGGATATGTTCCGACCGGCGTTGTGTTTATTATTATTTCCGCATCAAAAAAATTGGAAAGATTGCTGTAGTTGTTTTCGCCCGTACGCGAAATAACAGTTATAAGACCTCCGAGGTCTTTTACAACGGTACAAACGGTAGAACTGGTTGCTCCGTTTCCAAAAACGAGGACTTTTTTGCCTTTAAAATCAACACAGGCTCTTTTTGAAAGATAAAGGAATCCGTCATAGTCAGTATTGTCACCGCGGAAAGTTCCGTCCGGCTGTGCTATTACCGTATTCACACAACCAATCCTCTCGGCTTTTGGAGATATATTGTCGCATAGCTTGCAGGCATCTTTTTTGTATGGAATCGTTACGTTAAAACCCGCATATTCTTTGCTGTCAAAAAAGTTTTCAAGCTGTTCAGGCTCAAGGTTTATAATTGAATAATCATAATCGGCAAAATATCCGTGTATGTCTTTTGAAAAACTGTAATTTATACTTCGTCCTATCAATCCGTATTTTTTCTGAAAAATCAAACCGTTCTGATAATCCCGGCTCAATTCAAACAGCGTTTTATACAGCTTCTGAACATAACCGGCAAGTTCCTGCGGTACTTTTTCGGAAAGGCGGGTAACTACTTCTTTTTCCCTTTCCTTATTAACTACTTCTATTTTGTTTTCTTTTTTATAATCAGCAATTTGTTTAGCTGTCCTCATTCTTTCTTCAAACAGCAACAAAAGCTTATCGTCAATGCGGTCAATTTGTGTACGCAGTTTTTCCAGTTCATTTTTACTCATTGTTCTCTCCCAACAGCAAATCATACAAAGCTACTGCCGCCGCTGACTCTATGCACGGAACAGCCCGCAATACAACGCACGGATCATGCCGACCTTTTATATTGAGTTTTGTGTCGACTTTTTTTGAAAGACTTACAGAATTCTGCTCTTTTGCGATTGACGGTGTCGGTTTGAATGCCGCTCTAAAAACCAGCGGAAGTCCTGACGTTAATCCGCCGAGAATGCCGCCGTGATTGTTTGTCCGTGTTTTTACAACATCGCCGTCATAATAAAACTCGTCATTGTTTTGTGAACCACGCAGTCTGGTGCACGCAAATCCGTTTCCGAACTCAATACCCTTTACTGCGGGAACGGCAAAAACGGCGGCGGAAATGCGGTTTTCAACACCGTCAAACATGGGATTACCGAGACCTACAGGGAGTCCTGTTACCGCACATTCAATTATGCCACCGACAGAATCCTGCTCTTTAAGTGCCAGCAGAACCTTTTCTTCCATTTTAGACCAGACAGTTTGATTTAAAAGCGGTTTCGGAGATTCATGTATCCGATCAAAGTCTTTTTCATTCACATTAACGGAATCAAAGCTCTCGTCGCGTACTCCAGCAATTTCCAAAATGTGAGCACCAATGTAAATATTCTTTTCGCGCAAAAGCTGAATACAGACCGCACCCGCAAAACAAAGAGGCGCGGTTAGCCTGCCTGAAAAATGACCACCGCCGCGAACATCATTAAATCCGTGGTGTTTTACAAAGGCAGGATAATCGGAATGTGCAGGACGGGGAACATCCCTTATTGAATCATAGTCAGAGGATTGTGTATTTGAATTGTCAAAAACAGCGCACAGAGGAGCACCGCATGTTATTCCATCAACCAAGCCGGAAAGAATATGAGGCTCATCGGTTTCCTTGCGCTTGGTAGAAACCGAGTCGTTTCCAGGAGCTCGACGGCGCATAAAAGAATTGACTTCTTCCAGATTGATTTTATGACCGGCAGGAATTCCGTCAATAACAACGCCGATATTCTGTGAGTGCGACTGCCCGAAAATAGAAATTTTAACGGTGTTACCGAACATCGATGACATTCAGGTTTCCTCCTAGTTTTTTAAAATCCTCAAAAAAAGCCGGATAAGATTTATTCACAGCCTGCGCATTTTTAATTGTTACATTTTGTTTACAAATCAAAGAGGCTACGGCGGCAGACATCACAATTCTATGGTCGTTAACGCTGTCCACCGTTCCACCGGTCAGAGTTCCGGTTCCATAAACACAAATACTGTCTTCCGTGCCTTCGGCTTTTCCGCCCAACGCTTTTATCATATCACAAGTTGAAAGAATTCGGTTACTTTCTTTTAAGCGAAGCCGCTGACAATCCGAAAAAACCGTCTTTGCTCTGCGCTGACAGGCTGCAACGGCCAAAACCGGTATCAAATCAGGTATTTCCTTTGCGCTGACAGTCAAATCCTTTGAAGATGAGAAGTTTTCCAGAATTTGTACTACAGCTTTATCACCTTGCACCGAATTCGCAGAAAGACCATCAACAGCAATATCTGCGCCCAAAAAGCGGGCTGCATACCAAAAAGCACTGTTTGACCAGTCACCTTCAACCTGATAGTTTTCGGGCGAAACGTAATGCTCGTTTCCACTGAACAAAAAGCCGTTATCCAGTCTTTCCGGTTCCATTCCGAATTTTTTCATTGTTTGAAGGGTAAGATTTATATAAGAAGAAGATTCCAAAGCAGAAGTTATTTTGATTTCACTCTTGCCGTTCAACAATGGCAACGCGAACAGCAAGCCCGAAATATACTGGGAACTTACGTTCCCCGGCAAAGAAAAGCAGCCGTTTTTCAACAATCCCTTAATGGAAATCGGCAGCAAATCTTTGTCTATTTCACAGCCGTTAAGCCGCATTACAGAACATATTTCTTCCATCGGCCTTTGAGGGAGTCTGCCCTTGCCTGTAAATGTAACAGACGGAACCAAAGCCGCTGCAACAGGAAAAAGAAAGCGTAACGTTGAGCCGCTTTCATTGCAGTCAAGGATACATTCTTCTGGAAGATGATTCCAAACCGGTTTTATCAGAAAACTAAAACCATCCCGTTTTATTTCCGCACCAAGAACTGACAAAACATGAGCAGTAGCTTCAATATCATCAGACATACTGCCGAGCTGAATGCGGCACGGCTTGTCGCCCAAAGCGGCACAAATCAATGCCCTGTGTGCATCGGATTTTGAAGATATGGCGTTAATGTGACCGGATAACTTACTTTTTGAAATTACTACATCCATTTTCAGGTTAAACCTTTTTCAAAAAAGGATTTTACAGCTTTAACATCATATTCCTTTAACAGGCATGAACCGATTTTTTGCGGCAGAACAAGGGTTATGACGTCGTTTTTTCGTTTTTTGTCCAAAACGGCAACAGAATAAATTTCATCTGAGGAGAACGAAGTTTCAACCGGGAGTCCGTTCTCTTTAAGAACGGTAACAATATCCTGCGCCGTTTGAGAAGAACAGATACCTTCTTTTGCACATGCGCGCGCAATTATGCTCATTCCGGTTGCTACGGCATAACCGTGCGGAATGGTGTAAGAGCTTATTTTTTCAATCGCATGGCCGACTGTATGCCCAAGATTAAGAACTTTGCGAATTCCGGCTTCTTTTTCATCTTCCTGAACAATCCGAGCTTTTATGGAAACACATTCCTCAATAACGGCAGGAATATCGGTTTTGCGGAGTCCTCCGCGGAACAGGTCAAAAAGCTGTGTACTTCCAAGAATTCCTGTTTTAACGGCCTCCGCAACTCCACACGCAAACTGCTCAGACGGCAAAGTTTCCAAAACATCGGGGTCGCAGATTACGCAGCGCGGCTGATAAAATGCACCGGCAAGGTTCTTTCCACCGGCAAGATTGCAGCCTGTTTTGCCGCCTACGGATGAATCGACCATTGCAAGAAGTGTAGTCGGTATTTGGATAAAGTCTATGCCCCGAAGGTAAATTGAAGCTGTAAAACCTGCCAAATCGCCGCTGATTCCACCGCCAAGTGCAACAATTAAATCCGTTCGTGTAAACTCATTTTCAGTGAGATAATTCAATGCCGCTTCTACTGTCTGCAAATTCTTGCGTTCTTCGCCGGATTCATATACAAAACGAAAAACCTTAAAACTTTCGTTTGCAAGCGATTTTTCAACTCTGTCGGCATAGAACGAAACCACGTTGTTATCTGTAAAAATAAGAGCTTTGCATGGTTTTACCACGGTTTTTGCGATTTTACCGGCTTCATCAAGAAGTCCGCCGGAAATTATTACATCGTAGGGTTTTGCACCGTGTGCTGGTACTTCTACCGGGATTCGCCTCATATACTCATATCACCTTTGTCTGCAAGTTCTTTGGCTTCCCGACCTTCTTTAAGCAGAGCTTTGAGTTTTTTTTCATCTCTGTTTTTTAAGGCTTTGCTGTATTCCTGCAGATTGGTGATCAATTCATCAAGCTCCATCCTAAGGTTATCCGCATTTTCCAGAAAAAGTTCAGTCCACATGCTTTCATTAAGGCGTGCAACACGGGTCATATCCTTGTAGCTTCCGGCAGAAAAACCGAGATGCTCCAATGCCGTCTTGCTCTTTATGAATGCGCTTGAAACCACATGCGCGAGCTGCGATGTGTAGGCAATGATTTTATCGTGTCGTTCGGGGTTTGTAATTTCAAAATTGGTAAAGCCCAACGAACCCCAGAATTTCTTTACCTGCTGCAAAGTTTCCAAATCAGTGTTCGGACTGGGTGTAAGAATGATTGACGCGTTTGAAAATAACTTGTGCTGCGCATTGTCAAAACCGGAGAATTCAATACCTGCCATAGGATGCGCACCGATAAAGATGAATCCGTTTTTCTTTGCCAGAGGGAACAGTTTTTTGCAGACAAAGTCCTTTATACCGCAGCAGTCCATTACAATAGTTTCTTTTTTTATCAGCGAAGCTTTCTGTTCAAGAAAATCAACACAGATTTGCGGATATGTGGCAATAATAATCATATCGCACAAGGGAATACGGTCATCCGAGAGAAAGCCGTCAATTGCATCAAGAAGCTTGGCTTTGCGGACGACCGGCTCTGATATATCATACCCCAGCACCGTGTGAGGTGTGGAATGTTTTATTGCTTTTGAAACAGAACCGCCGATAAGTCCAAGACCGACAACACCAATAGTCATATATTACCGCCTAGTACCTGCATGAATAAGGACGAAGAGCAAAACATGCTTTTGCAACATCGTCAAAAGCATCGGGCGTCAGAGACTGAGCACCGTCACATAATGCATGCTGCGGGTCATTGTGTACTTCTATCATAAGTCCGTCACAGCCGATTGCAGTTGCCGCGAGAGCAAGCGGTTTTACATAGTTTGAATAACCGCAGGCATGGCTTGGATCAATAACAACGGGAAGATGTGTATGTTTTTTAAGCACAGGAACAGCTGAAACATCCAGCGTATTGCGTGTTGCTGTTTCAAACGTTCTTATTCCTCGTTCACAGAGAATTACTTTTTCGTTTCCGCCGGCCATAATGTATTCGGCACTCATCAACAATTCCTGTATTGTGTTTGCAAGACCGCGCTTTAGTAGAATCGGTTTGCGTGTATGTCCAAGTTCCTTAAGCAGCTCAAAGTTCTGCATATTGCGTGCACCGACTTGAATAACATCAACTTCATCAAAAAGCGGAAGCTGCGAAAATTCCATAATTTCCGTAATAATCGGTAAACCGGTTGCTTCCTTTGCCTTTATAAGCAGCTCAATGCCGCTGCATCCCAAGCCCTGGAACGAATAAGGAGAAGTTCTCGGCTTGAATGCGCCGCCACGAAGCATTGTTGCACCGGCTTTTTTAACACGTTCCGCAATTTCAATAACCTGTTTTTCAGATTCAACGGAGCAAGGTCCGGCAATTATATTAAAAGTTCCGCCACCAAATTCAACGCCATCGGCAACCTTTATAACACTATCCTCGGGATGAAATTTTCTATTTGCGTTTTTATACGGTTCCTGAATCCGCTTTACATCTTCAACAATCGCAAGCGAGCGAATCAGGTCAATATCGACTGACGATGTATCACCGACCAATCCAAGGACCATATTGCTTTCACCTTCACTGATATGCAGTGTAACACCAAGACTTTTTAACCAATTTGTTAAGTTTTCAAACTGCTCTTTATCAGGATTTTTCTTTACTACAACAACCATAAGAACCTCTTTTGCCTGACATTTTATAGAAAAATGACGGCTAACACAATATGTTTTAACAAGCAAACACAATAAAAAAATCTTTGACCGGCGAATAGTCAGCCAAAGATTTTTTTTGAAAAAATATATTCTAAATTTTTCAGAAACAAATCAGACGTTAAACTTAAAGAATATTACGTCACCGTCCTGAACAACGTATTCTTTTCCTTCGATGCGGTATTTGCCGGCGGCTTTTATTTCCGCCTCAGAACCGTATTTTACCAAATCATCAAAGGTATATACTTCTGCCTTGATAAAGCCTTTTTCAAAGTCAGTGTGAATAACACCGGCGGCTTTCGGAGCAGTATCTCCGGCATGGATTGTCCATGCACGACATTCGTCTTCGCCGGCGGTGAGGAACGTACGTAAGCCCATCAGGTGATACGCAGCCCGCGCGAGAACCGCAAGACCGCTTTCCTTAAGACCAAGCTCGCCTAAAAATTCAGCGCGTTCTTCCGCACTGCCCATTTCGGCAAGTTCCGCTTCAAATTTACCGCAAATCACAACAACGTCAGAACCTTCTTCGTCAGCAATTTTTTTAACAACATCAATGTACTTGTTGCCATTCTTTACTCCGTCTTCATCTACGTTACAAACGTACATCTGTGGCTTCATCGTTATAAGATGACAGTCGTAGATTGCATCTTTTTCATCATCGGAAAGCTCAACAGAACGGGCGGGTTTGCCGTTTTCAAGAACAGGCTTTATCTTTGCAAGCGCACCCAGAACAACCGCCGCTTTTTTCTGCTCGTCTTTGCCCATAACACGGCTGGAACGCTCCGCTTTTTCAATTCGCTTGTTTACAGTGTCCAAATCTGCAAAAGCAAGCTCCATATTGATTGTCTCAATGTCATCAGCAGGATCTATCTTGTTGTTTACGTGAACAATATCGGGATTTTCAAAACATCGTACAACGTGCGCAATAACACCAACTTCGCGGATATTCGCAAGAAACTGGTTTCCCAGTCCCTCGCCTTTTGACGCACCCTTTACAAGCCCCGCAATATCTACAAATTCAACCGTTGCAGGAACTTTACGCTTTGTTGCGAATTTTTGCGCCAAGAAATCAAGTCTTGAATCCGGCAAATCAACAATGCCGATATTCGGGTTTATTGTACAAAAAGGATAGTTTGCCGCTTCTGCAGGTGCTGCCGTTAAAGCTGAAAAAATAGTTGATTTGCCAACATTCGGCAAACCGACGATACCACAATTAATAGCCATTTTATAGTCCTAAATAAAAGTTGGCTAATTATAATGATTTTTTTAAAAAGTAACAATAATACTAAACAGCCTGCTGAAAGCGCACAAAACTTTCTTCGGGAACGGGTTTGCCGAACAGGAATCCCTGTGCTTCGCGACACCCCAGCCTGATAAGCAGATCAGCTTGCTCGTTCGTTTCTATGCCTTCCGCAAGAATAATCATATTGAGTGAATCTGCAAGCTGTATTATTCCCGAAAGAATTTTTTTGCCCGAAACATCATCCTCTGCTCTGGTTATAAAGGCTTTGTCGATTTTCAGTACATCAGCCTTTATATCACGCAGCAGAACAAGCGAAGAATAGCCGGAACCAAAATCATCCACAGCTATTCTAAAACCGTAGTTTTTAAGCTTGCCGATTAGCTCATTAAGAACTTTTGTGTTCTCATACATTATGGTTTCGGTTATTTCCAACTCAATGTACTTTGGCGGAATCCGGTAATTTTCCACAGTGTTTATAAGAACATCGTAATATAGCGGATTCAGCAGCAGAACCTTGGACTGGTTTACAGATATCGGTATCGGCTCAATTCCTGAGTCTATCCAGCGGCGTATGGTTTGACAGGCTTTTTCAATCATGTACAAATCAATCTTGATAATAAAGCCGTTCTTTTCAAACAGCGGTATAAAATCACAAGGATAACGCTTTCCTTCCGTAGGACTTTCCCAGCGGACAAGAGCTTCCGCACCGACAAGCCGTTTGGAAAGCAGTTCAAATTTTGGCTGGAGGAACATCTTGAATTCACAGTTTTCAAATGCTTCCTGCATGGAGTTTTCGATAAGCTTTTGGCGGATAACCTGTTCGTGTTCCGACTGAAGATAGAATTCGCACGGAATGTTGTTTTTCTTTGCTCGGTTGTGAACCTGATTTGTTTTTTCAAAAATATGCACAGGCTCTTCAGTGACTTTTTGCATAGGATATATACCAAAAGTAAAATTCAGCACATACTGTGTACTTTCTTTGCTGAGAAGACGGTTTATTTCTTCAATGATGCTGTCTTTTTCTGCAATAATAGTATTTTTATCAGTATCAGACTTTATAATGATATAAAACAAATCATTCGCAGATCTACAAACCAAGCCGTCAATACCAATTACATTTTTAACAGCCTTGTGAACAATATATAAAAGCCTGTTGCCTGCCTGAAAACCGTACAACTCATTTATAACCCGGAATTCGTTTATGTCCATGCACATTGCAATAAAGCTTTTGCCCCTATTATTCTTGAAAAGAGGATTAAGCTTTTCCATAAAGCGTTTAAGCGTTATTCCGTTTGTAACCGTATCAAGATTCGAAGCCCTTGCAAATTCGTTACTGTGCTTTGCCTGTAAAAATACAAGAAAAGTAATGATACAGACAAAAGCAAATAAATTCATCAAGAAAGTAAAAGCTGTACCTTTTCTGATTTGTTTGAGTCTGCTTTTCAAAACAGATTCAGGAACAATAGTAGCCAGAACCCAGTCATTATATCCGGTAGGTACATATACCACATAGCGCAGCAAATCATGCAATCTATAAATTATACAGTTGCCGTTAAACCGCTTTATTACGTTATTGGAAGCATAAAGATTGATAAAAGAAGCGTTTTCAAATTCTGAAGGCCAGGTATTTGCAGTATGCGCAATAATAGTATTGGAGGTCTTTGAGGTTACAAGTGAATAACCGTGTCCGTCATAAGAAACCATCATAGCGCTGTTCAAATAATTTATATTTATAACGCCGCCCAAAACCGCAAAAATCTGTCCCAGCTTGTCATACAAAGGAATTGTACAGACGATTACAGTGTCATCACTAATGGGAGATTTTAACGGTTGGCTTACACAATTATCTCCTTGGATGGCATTTTCATAAAAATCGTAACCATTGTTATCATAAACATC
Source organism: Spirochaetota bacterium (assembly GCA_016285185.1). Lineage (GTDB taxonomy): Bacteria > Spirochaetota > Spirochaetia > Treponematales > Treponemataceae > UBA1240. The sequence goes on along the minus strand of JAEEQG010000080.1, from coordinate 9,296 downwards.
CCCGTCACTTGCAATGGCAATTCCGTTATTTCTGTTTATGAACATAACTTCAAACGGCGATTTTTCAGTGAAAAGGTCAAGATCCTCCGAAATTTCAGAATCAGCGGTTGTATTCAGATAGTCAGAGGAATTGAGTCCTGTAATTACACGGGCACAAAGTTCCAGAGTATTGAACTGCAAATCAAAAATTCTTTTAAAACTAAAAAGCTGCTGACGATTTACTTCATTAATGGAATTGATAAAATTTTCTGTTAAAGCTTTCCGGGAATAACCTGCAAACCACAGCATACCACTGAACAGCAATACTCCGGCGAATAATGAAAAAATTAGGACTTGAGTTCTTTTTCTTCTAAACGATAACAGAAGTGACATACCGTAAAAAACTTTCCGTAAGATATACGAGTTATTGAGACTCACTACATATCAAAAGAAAACTTCCCCGTTAAATACACCAAAGTTTCTTTTTTCCCTTTACCGTTTTTAATTCTAATTCGAGTTTCTTAAATCGTCAATTAAAATAATCGACAAAACAATAAGCTTTACTGAAGCCGTGACAATGCGTTTCTTGCAGCGGTATATGATGAATCAAGACTTAGAGCACGCATATAAGCCTGTTTTGCACCTTCGCGATTTAAGGCTTCTTCTCTGACAGATCCAAGTCTGTACCACCACAAAGCCATACCAGGATCCTTGTATACAGCATAAGAATATGCAACATCAGCATGATTCGGTTTTTTACCAATTCGGTATATTTCACCAATGAAAAAATAAGCGGAAGAAATTCTGTCACCGTGAGGCAGGTTTGCAACATATTGCTCAAAGTATTTTAATGATTCAGAATAATTCTTGAGATAAAAATAGGCTTCACCTATATTTTCAATGATTCTGTACTCCGAAGGATTTATTTTCAGAGCTTTTTTGGAGTATTCCAACGACTTTTGATAATCGCCCATGCGGAAAAGCGACCAGCATAAAACCACATAAGACTCCATATTGCGTGAGTTTTCCTGCAATTCCGCAAGACAAATCTCCGACGCTTCCTTAAATTTGTCATAAGCAGCATCGGTTCTTCCTGAAGATTCAAAAGATCTGCCGGCTCTATAGGCAGAAAGCGCATCAGGATGCTCCTGTGCCGACAAAAATGGAATAAAACAAACGAACAATATTAGTATGCAACCGATCCTTTTCATCGTTTTCAAGATAGCACAAAAAGAAGTTGAAAACAAGTTGTCTGCAGAATTGCAAACTGAACAACACAGTGATATAGTTTAAATACAGTCAATTCAGGAGGATATAAAATGAAAGTCTTGGTTTTGCTTGCAGAAGGCTTTGAAGAAATAGAAGCACTCACACCCGTTGATTATATAAGAAGAGCAGGTGCAGATGTTACACTTGCCGCTATAAATAAGAAGGATGAAAGTTCCAAAAAAGTAACCGGTTCACATAAAATAATAATAGAAGCAGACTGCCGGATTGCAGATATAAATGCATCAGAATTTGATATGGTTATTTGTCCGGGAGGGATGCCAGGCTCTTCTAATATCACAGCCAGCGCAAAAGCTGCCGATGCAATCAGGACGATACACAGCAAAAATGGTTTTGTAGCCGCAATATGTGCAGCTCCTGTTGTAGTTCTTGCTCCGTTGGGTTTGTTGAAAGGAAAGAAATTTACCTGTTACCCCGGTATGGAAAACGATATTGAGCAATTTGCAGGTTCAAACTGGAAAGAACTGACAGCCGGAGCCTCGCATTCCAAAGACAGAGTTGTACAGGACGGAAAAACAATCACGGCAGGAGGTCCTGGAGTTGCAGAAGAATTTGCGCTTAAACTGGTTGAAGTTCTTTTTGGCAGGGATAAAGCAGAAAGCTTGCGAAAAGGCATAGTTGCAAGATAATAACAAAAGCTGTTTTAAAAAGAAAAAAGACCGCTAAAGGAGGAAAGAAAACGCGGTCTTTTTTTTATTGCTGTTTGTGATTCTTAATATAGTAGTTTTGTGTTTGTATGTCAATACGTTTTTTACAGTTTTTTACGGTTCTTTGCTTTTTTTTGCAAATATTTCGTAAAATCAGACAATTCCGCAAAAATCCATAATTGTGCTATAGCCTTTTCTCTGCATAAAGTTTTTTATTCCGTCTATAATTTCCAGCATGCAATACGGATTTGAAAAAGTTGCCGTTCCAACCTGAACCGCACTTGCACCTACCATAATGAATTCTACCGCATCCTGCCAGCATGAGATTCCCCCCAAACCGATTACAGGAATTCTTTTTTCTGCCGGAAGTGTACACATCGCAGCTGTCACATCATGCACTATTCTCAACGCAATCGGTTTTACGGCAGGACCGGAAAAACCGGCGGTAACGTTGTCAAAAACAGGCTTACCGGTTTCAATGTTAACAGCCATAGCCTTAAAAGTGTTTACAAGACTTATCGCGTCGGCTCCGGCTTCTTTTACAGCAAAAGCAACTTTTACCACATCAGGGGCATTAGGTGTAAGTTTTACGACCAGTGGTTTTGCCGTAACATGACGAACCGCGTCCGTTACAGAGGCGGCAGTTTCAGGTTCAAGCCCGAATCCCATTCCGCCCGCCTTTACGTTGGGGCACGAGATGTTGAGTTCTATCATGGGAACAGCTGTCTTATCAAGAAGCTTGGCACCTTCAACATAAGTTTCAATTGATGAACCTGAAAGATTAGCTATAACCACAGGCTTGAGTGCAAGCATTTCAGGCAACTCATGTTCGATAAAATGTGGAATTCCGGGATTTTCAAGCCCGATGGAGTTTATAAGACCGGACGAAGTTTCATAAAGGCGGATGCCATCATTCCCGGCTTTAGGCTCAAGAGTCAGGCCTTTTGAACAAATTCCGCCAAGTCGGTTTACGTCGATAATACCGGCATATTCTTTTCCGTAACCAAAAGTTCCTGATGCGGCTATGACTGGATTTGCGAATTTTACACCTGCTATTTCAACGGAAAGATTCGGGTTTGCACTCATTTTCTTTCTCCAAAAACTATTTCATCACCGCTAAAAACAGGTCCGTCTTTGCAGCATCTTTTGTTTCCTGCCGTTGTCTTAACGGTACAGCCGAGACATGCTCCAAGCCCGCATGCCATTCGTGCTTCCAAGCTTAAAAAGCACGGAACGCCGGCTGCCCTGCATGTTTTTTGAACATACTTGAGCATCGGCTCAGGACCGCATGCGTAGACGGCAGCATATTCAGCCGCGTCTTTTTCGGAAAAGATTGCGGGCAGCATACCCTTAACGCCGCAGGAACCGTCATCAGTGCTGATAGAAACGCTCTCCGGTTTTATATAGTCCAAACCGTATGTGCCGTGCTTAAAACAGGCAAAAAAGTCATAGCTGCCGTCTGCAAGAGATTGGGCAAAACCTGCGACAGGCGCAACTCCAATCCCGCCGCCTACAAGAGCGGTTTTGCGTCCGCACGAATTCTGTTTTGTAAAGCCATTTCCAAGAGGTCCGATAATTTTAATTGCAGTTTCGGACCGAGCCGTACACAATTCTTCCGTTCCACGTCCTTTTTTTAATATGAGAAACTCAACACGGACAGAACCGGCGGATGTTTTATAACTCCTGTAAACGCTGATCGGTCGGCTTAAATAAACATCTGACGGTACAGTTTTAAGCATATAAAACTGACCCGGATTCGGCAGGTTCTGAAATTCTTCGTTCAGTTCCGTATCAACCAAATAAATGGATTCCTGTATTTGTTTTGAAGAAATGATTTTTCCTTTTCCTGCAACAGGAACACTCTGTTCAGTACACATCTTTTTCGGTTCCCTACAGTGCTGCCTTTGCCGCAAGCAATTCCTGCTTTGTTTTTTCCGCGGCACTCACGGCAGCAGACACAATATCGTCCATTGTAAGCTTTGATTTGCTGCGTTTTTCTTCCAAGGCAGGTTCTTTTTTCCAAGCGAGCAGAATACCGCGAGAAGAATTGACTGTACCCCCCGCTTTATCCAAGAGCGTTGCCGCAATTCGTGCCTGTCCTCCCTGTGCTCCGTAGCCCGGAATCAGGAAAAACACATTCGGATATTCTTCCCTAAGTTTTTTTGCGTCTTCTTCGGCGGTACAACCAACAACGGCGCCAACAGGCGAACACCCACAGTCAGGATAAAGTGCTGAAAACTGTTTTTCAAGCCGGTTAAGCTCTGCACCGACTTGATCAAGCAAAAGTCCTCCCTGCTTAAGTTCCTGTTTTTCTATGTTTTCACGGCCGGGATTAGATGTGCAGAGCAGAACAAACAGTCCTTTGCCCGCCTTGGAACACCAATCCGTAAACGGTTCAAGAGTATCAAATCCCATGTACGGATTGACCGTTATTATATCAGTTTCAAAATCACCGGAAAAATGAGCGCGTGCATACGCTTTTGCGGTATCCGCAATATCGCCGCGTTTTATATCGGAAATAACAGGGAAACCTGCTTTTTTTACAGCTTTTACTGTTTGAGCATAAACGTTCAAGCCGGCAAGCCCCATAGCTTCGTAATAAGCAATCTGTATTTTAAAGCAGCCCGCAAAATCCCTTATATTTTCAATAATTCCAAGATTGTATGCCAGAACGGCTTCTGATGGTGTTTTAAATTCAGAAAGGATTTCAGGCGGGAGATATGATGGATCGGTATCCAAGCCAACACAAAGAGGTCCGTTTTTAAGGCAGCTTTCACGGAGCAGCTGCATATTGTGTTTTGTCATGGATTCAGTATAAAGAAAACTATACTATATGTGCAAGAAGTTCCTTAATATTGCTGATTACTATATCAGGGTTTTCAGCCTGCATTTTTTGTGTATTGCCAAGCCCGTACAAAAAGCCGCATGTTTTTGCGCCGTAGCTGTGTCCGGCTTTTATATCCTGCGCCGAATCGCCTATCATAAGAACTTCAGAGGGTTTTGTTATCTTTGAAAAATAGTCGTTACCTGCATTGCATTGATTTATCTGTCTTACAGCAAGCGCAATTCCCTCAGGATCCGGCTTCATTGCTTTCAGCTGTTCAGGGCCGACTACCGTGTCAAAATAATACTCCAAATCAAAGTAATCAAGAATTTCTTCCGTAATCTTTTTGGGTTTGTTAGACACTACAGCAGCACGTTTGCCGAGCATATACAAAGTTTCCAGAACTTCGGGCACATACTGATAAACAGTCGTTTTTTCCGTTGCATGGTTATAATAATAAGTCTGATACCAGCTGACCATTTCTTCCAGTTTTTCTACAGAAATTTCAGAAAATGAATTTTTATTGCTCATCCTCACAGCGCGCAGAACAAGATTACGAACTCCGTCACCGATAAATTCCGTAACTGTTTGTTCTTCCAGCGGATGTAATTTAAAGCGTACAAGCATTGCGTTTATTGCATCCGCAATATCCGCCGCAGAATTTATAATTACACCGTCAAAATCAAAAAGAACCGCATTTACATCAAAAGCCGCATGTTTTTCTGTTTTTTTCTGCACACTTTCTGTTTTCCACATCATCACTTTCCTTGCGAAAACTTTCCGTTTTCCTTAAAAATTGAACCAGGTATCCGTTTTATGGAATTTGCTCTGCCAATAGAATACTGCACACTTTTTTTATCGGGTTCAACAACAAGTTTCATTATTGCGTCACCTTCTTTTTTTTCGATTGAAACAGGAGTTCCCAAAATTACGGCACTATCATCCTCATACACCAGTTCCACCATACTGTGGGAAGAAAGCGCATGCTCGGCGATATGTACTTTTCCCTGAAAATCCATTCCACCGGCTTCTATCCGCTCAAACCGGACTGAATCACCGCGCAGCTGAACAGGAGAAAGCACAACCTTGCGCCTTATTCTGGACAAAAGACCTTCTTTTTGTTCTTCGGTAAAATCTTTTTTTTCAAGTTCCTGTGAAAGCTCAGAAAAAAACTTTTCCTTTTCCGCATCATCAGAACATGGCTGAACAAAATCATTTGTGCTTGGAAAAATGTTTTCATCCGCCTTCAACGATAAAAACGGCAGAGCAGAGACGACCCTTTCTTTTTTATTTGCCGTTCCAATATAATCAAATCCACGGTTTTTCAAAATTCCGGCGGCATCTTCTCTCATATCTATGTTCAAAAGATATATACCATCTGCAAGCTTGCAGGCAATTAAATCGGCAAACGAAGAGCTTTTTTCTATAAAACCGGCTTTATCTTTTGAAACTTTAAGAACATAGCCTTTGTAAAGCATAATGGACTGATAGGAAGAAAACCAGTCATCTATGGAATAAAGCATATTTTGTGACAGTCCGTGAGATGAAAAGCCGTTAAGCGTCTTTACAATTGTTTCTGCGCTGATTCCGGCATCAAAAGCCCTGTAGCATGATTCGCGGGTCAATTCGTAAAAAGAGACCGTATCATACGAAACAATTTTGAGAAAACAGGCAGGAGAAAGCAAATCTCTGAGAGGAACACCCGGTAACAGAGTGAGAGTATAATCAGGATTTATTGCCAGTAGATTCTCTCCTGCGGGGGACTCAGAACTGCGGTTTGCAAAATAAACACCATCCTTTTCCGTAATCAGCCCGAATCGAATCATATTTTCAATCAGAGCCAAAGTGTTTATTTCATCATCAGAAGTACCATTATCACTCAATGCATTATAGAGCTTGCTTTTTTTTAGGGAAAAGCTACCTGAAGTCTTTTCCATTAAAAGAAGTGCACAGCGGGTCAGAGTCGGCTTTAAAAAACCGCCTTCAGGAATGGCTACAAGAATATTTAAAACAAGTTTTGTATACAAAGCCTGTAATGAGCGCGCAAAACGTCCGCAGGATGCAACACAGATATACGCGCGCTGCTCCTGCTCTGAAAGTTCGGCAAATTTTTCCCATTTTTGCGCCTCGGGTACAAGTCTGCTTTCGGACTGCTGAAGCAGCGACAAATTGACAAGTGCATAAATTACGCTTTGTACCGCTTCAGGTGAGTTTGCCGATGAAAAAACACTTTGCAGCAGAACTTCCGCACGTTTTTTCAAAATACCGTCGTTTTTGCAAATATCAAGCTCGTGAAAACAAAACGAATACAAAGCCGCAAGCAGCGAAGACGAAACAAATGCGACCGGAGCTTCAGGAGCAACAGCATTCGCGGAAGGAAGCAGCCGAGAAATATTTATGTAAGGTAAAATGCTTTCTTCAAGCACAGGGTTCAGATAAAGAACAATCTTTTTGTTTTCAGGATGCCGGTAAATAATAAGCCGCTCTTCCAAGTTCAGCAGCATTTCGTAAAGTTCGGCAAAAGAAAAATCGGAAGAAAACAAATCGGTGAGTTTTTCCTGAGAAGGTTCATTCAGCTGTTTAATCGCTGTCAGAACAAGAATTTCCTTTTCCGAAAGCAAAGCGCATATAGCAGCTTTTGTATTTTCCTTGCGCAAAAACGAACTCAGTTCTTCTACCAGTTTCTGCTTGTTGTACGGAGTTTTTACTTCACCAAGGTAAATCCGCATCAATTCAAAAAAGTGATAATCGGGAAGTTTTATCAGAGATTCGCGCCATTGTAAAATCTGTTCGGTTCTGTCAGAAAGTTCAGCCATTGTAAATATCTTCTTTTATGAGTTGTTCCATAAATTGTTCTGAGTCCGTATAACGCAGAATCTTGTAGTCATATCCCTGTTCCGCAAGGAATTTCTGCCGGTGGGTACCGAATTCTTCTTCAACGGTGTTGCGGGTAATAAGCGTAAAAAACAACGCCTTGTGGGTTTTGGGGCGCAAGAGTCTTCCAAGCCGCTGCGCTTCTTCCTGCCGGCTTCCGAATGTTCCCGAAATTTGGATTGCCATTGAAGCATCGGGCAAATCTATGGCAAAGTTAGCAACCTTTGAAACAACCAACACTCTTATTTTGCCCGCACGGAAGTCACCGTAAATCCGGTCTCTTTCCGCATTAGGCGTTTTTCCGGTAATAATCGGGGCTTTGAGCTTTTCGGCAATAATGGTCAGCTGTTCCAAATACTGTCCGATGACCAGAATCCGTTCTTCGGAGAACTTTTCAATCAAAAGCTCAACAATGCTGATTTTCTGTTCGTTATTACTCGCAATCTTGTGCTTTTCTCTTGTTCCGGCAACAGCGTATTCAATCTGTTTTTCCTGCGGCAAATCAAGACGGACTTCTACACATTCCGCTTCCGCGATCCAGCCGGAAGTTTCAAGTTCTTTCCAAGGCACATCATAACGTTTAGGACCAACAAGCGAAAAAACATGACCTTCGCAGTTATCTTCGCGAACAAGCGTTGCAGTAAGCCCTACGCGCCTTACCGCCTGTAATTCAGCAGTAACACGGAATACCGGTGCAGGCAGAAGATGAACTTCGTCGTATATTATCAAACCCCAGGGGCGTTTTCTGAACAGGCTGAAATGCGGATAAGGAGAATCGGGATTAGGGCGCCATGTTAAAATCTGATACGTTGCGATTGTTACAGGCTTAATTTCCTTTTCTTCGCCGGTATATTCCGCAATCTGGTCCTTTGTAAGCGAAGTTTTGTCCAGCAACTCAGCAATCCACTGGTGAACCGCGGAAATGTTGGTTGTAACAATCAGCGTGCTTGTCTTTAGTAGCGACATAATTTCCATTCCGACTATCGTCTTGCCCGCACCACAGGGCAGCACAACAGTACCAAAGCCTGTACCCGGTCCCATATCTCCTACAAGGGCACGAGCTGCCTGTTTTTGATAATCCCTTACAACAAAAGGCTTTCCATTGCTACAAACCGGTTTCAGCTCCAATTCCAGCGGTTCACCGTCAACAAGAGGAACTTCGTCCTTTACAGGCCAGCCGAGAGTCAATAACTCCTGCTTTACTGTTCCTCTGTCCACAAGTTTAAGCATAAAACGGAAAACGCCTTTTGAGGCTTTAGGAAAAAGAAGATCCTTCATTTTTTTGGAAGCTTCTATTTCCTTATAAACGGCTATTGAAGAAGTTTCCAAATACAGCATTTCAAAATCTTCGGAATTATCCGCCTCGTCCGGGGCTGTCATCCTAAGCTTGCCGAACCTGCCGGAAATTTCTTCAATCCAGAAAGAAACCGGCTGCGGCACAGGGTAACGCGAATATTTTTCCAAAACTTCTATAATGTGGTCAGAAGAAAAACCGGCACTCGCCGCATTCCACAAAGATAGCGGCGTTAAGCGGTAAGTATGCAGATGTTCCGGTGAACGTTCCAGCTCCGCGAATGGAATGAGCGCATTGCGGCATTCTTCAGCAAGAGGAGCGTGAACATCAAGTAAAATGGTTTTGTCACTTTGTACTATCAAAGGGTTTGACGGATTCTGCATAACGGTCT
>JAEEQG010000005.1 GCA_016285185.1 Spirochaetota bacterium | reverse complement strand
CGGAATACCTTTGAATGATGTTATTCTTGGGTCTGCGGCAGGAAGACCTTCAATTTTTCCAAGTTTTGTGTTGACAATTCTTAACATTCTTTTACCTCATAAAATATATGCATATTTAAAATATAATTTGAGTTTTTGCTTTTTGCAAGTTTTATTCGTATTTGTAAAACACTTCATTTTCTGCTCTCTGTGTGATAAAATGAAAACTATGAAACACAACGACAAACATTCTTTTCATTTTATGCAGAACGGCGGCCTTATACAGGCAAAAATCACAACCATAGACGATGTTCTGAATCTGCGCGATTTGGATCCAAAAATGTGGACAGCGCTTGCCTGTCCTGTAAAAGGGCTGGAATTCAGCGAAGAAACGCTTTCTGTTCTGGATACTGACAAAAACGGACGCGTGCGGATTCCCGAAATTCTTGACGCCGTTGAATATATTCGCAAATATTTTGCAAAACCCGAAATCATTATGGAAAAAGGTGATTCCATTCCTTTGGACGCACTCAGTGACGAGCCGTTTCCGTGCGGACACTCACCGCTTGTTTCGGCAAAATCAGTGCTTGAAATTCTGGAAAAGCCCGATGCTTCGGAAATTCATCTGGAAGACCTTTCTGTAAACGACAAGTTGTTTGCGCCGAACGTTCTTAACGGCGACGGTGTTCTACCCCCGGAATGCGTTGGAGACGAAGCTGTTGCGGCAGTTGTTAAGGACATAATTGCCTGTACAGGCGGCTCTGAGGACATAAGCGGGGCAAAAGGCATTACACGCGCACAGCTTGAAGAATTCTGTACAAATGCAAAAGCTCTCAAAGAGTGGCGCGAAGCCGGTGCAAAGGACGACCCAAAAATCTTCTTCCTTAAAGAAGCAACCGATGCCGCCGCAAAAAGCTTTATGGCGGTTAAGGATAAAATCAACGACTATTACCTGCGCTGCTCTCTTATCAGCTATGATGCGTCTTCAAAAGAAATTTTCAAGGCAAAGACCGACACTATGTTTTTGGATGAAAACGGTGACTTGTATGATCTTGAACATCTTGCGCTTCTTCCTCTTGCCATGTGCGAAGCCGGTAAACCGCTTCCTTTTGACGGAACATTAAACCCCGCCTGGCGAGAACAAATGCAGTCTTTTAAGGAAAACGTAATCAAACACCTGTTTGAAAAAGATATTGCATCGCTTTCCGAAGGCAACTGGCGTAAAATAGAAGAATTCTTCAAGCCGTACGAAAACTGGTACAAGGCAATGCCCGAGAACGAAGTAAGCGGTCTTGGTCTGGACCGGATTAATGAAATCCTTTCCGGCGGCTATGACCAAAAGATTGCCGCGCTTTTGGACGAAGAAGAAAGCCGGCCTCCGATTGCGCTTGCTTCCGTTGAACTCAAAAAAATGCTTTTGCTCCGCCGTGACTTTCTGGAGCTTCTTAAAAACTTTGTTTCATTTGAAGAATTCTACACGCTCGGTGAGATGGCGATATTCCAGTGCGGAACGCTGTATCTTGACGGTCGTTCCTGCGACCTTTGCCTTAAGGTTCTGGACATTGCCAAGCACGGAACAATGGCGGCGCTTTCGCAGTGCTTCCTTGTTTACTGCGACTGTACAAAGCGCGGTTCCAACAGCGAAAAAATGCAGATTGCAGCCCTTATTTCTAACGGTAACACGGACAACATAATCGTCGGACGAAACGGAATGTTCTACGACCGGCAGGGTAATGACTGGGATGCAACAATCGTAAAGATTATTGAAAATCCTGTAAACATAAAACAGGCGTTCTTTTCGCCTTACAAAAAGTTGCTCCGTTTTATTCAGGAAAAGATAGCAAAAGCTACTGCCGAAAAAGAAGCCGCTTCTTTTGACAAGATGACTAAGGCTGTGAACGACCCGAAAGCAGCTGCCGAAGGTCTTGCCGGTGCAAAGAAAACCGACATCGGCACGGTAGCAGCGATTAGTGTTGCGTTTACCGGTATTGCTGCGGTTGTAGGCGGTATTCTGGAAGCATTCTTCAAGCTTGGTGCCTGGATTCCGCTTGGAATAGCAGGTATTGTTCTTGCAATTTCGCTGCCGTCAATGATTCTTGCTTATCTAAAACTCAGACAGCGCAACATTGCACCGATTCTTGACGCAAGCGGCTGGGCAATCAACGGTAACACAAAGATTTCTACCGTTTTGGGCGGTTCTTTAACGCATCTGCCTGTTCGTCCTGTAGGTTCGTTCCTGAGCGGAAAGGATCCGTTTGCTGTTAAAAAATTCCCATGGAAGCGGCTGTTGTTTGTGATTGTTCTTATTGCGGTTATAGTACTGGCTCTCGTTCTTATTCTGCGTAATCCTGCCGGAATCAGCGGAGTTTGGGAAAGTATAAACGGTCTGCTTTCAAAGTTTAAGGTAAGCAGTTAGTTTAAAACTTTTAAAAAGCGCAGCTGCGTCTTTTTGTCATTGTAGCCCTAATATTCAAAAAAGCAGAAATCGCCCGGCTGAATACGCAAACGGAAAACCGTTTCTTTTTCAGAGTCCGGCAACCGCGGATTTATACTTTGCGTGTACAACGGCACAAGCGGAACGTTGTTCCACGGAAAAACAGGACTGCCATCAGGTATACGGCGTAATTCTTTTACTTCGCCTTTTATGTGAATCCCGAATTCCTGCGGTGCGCAACCATCCCAAGTGTAGCAGTACAATCCGAATGTGTGATTGTTGTAGGTAAAAAGCGAAACTCCGCTTGCCCCGTCAATCCAAACACCTGTACTGTCAAGTTCCTGCCTGATTGCACCAAGAACCTGCTGTGGCAGTTCGTAGATTTTGGACGGCATATCAGGCAGATTCAAAATTGTAAGTCTGCCTTTGCCATAGGTATCAAAGCACAAAATGCTTTCGTGATATTCGCTGTGTCCAGCGTTCATTTTTGACCAGGTTGCGTTGTTGCGGTGCTCAATAAGCGGAAAATTGAAACTTGTGACTGCTTTTACAAACTCGTTTCTAATCTGCGCGTTTGTCATGCACGCAAATTCATCTGCTGTGAGTGTGCGCCCGTTATAGCTGACGCTTGTAAGTTGTGACAGCTGTTCAGGGAATCTTTTAAGTGCACCGATAACAAATCCTCCTG
>JAEEQG010000079.1 GCA_016285185.1 Spirochaetota bacterium | reverse complement strand
GTTGTAAGTGAAGTTACCTTGTCTGCAAATGGCACTTCCTGCTCCAACCTTTCACCAAGCCGGTCAATCATATTAAGAACATCAGGTGCAAAAACATCGTCAGCCTGAACCAAAACGAGAACATATTGGTCATTGCCGAACACTTCTTTGAAATGGTCAGAGTTCTTTTTGATTTCGCTGCCATTTACAATCCAGTCGCTGTTGCTGCTTTCTGTGCGGAAATTCCTCATTCCAGAAAGGCAGATAAGCGTCCACGCTAAAAGCACAAACAGACAAAGCCTGCGGTGCTTTATTTGACATTCGCCAATGTGGCGAAAAAATGAGTTTATTTTAGAGACTTTCATAAATCCTCCATAAAAATATCTATCTGTTAGTTTTTGCTAACTATAAGGGATTTTAATTTTGCTTTGTCTGTATCTCTACCAAAAGACGACATATTTTTAACACTTTCCGCTCATTTTTTTTTCTTAATGTTAGTTGTAACTAATTTTATTTAGTGATAATGTTAGTTTATACAAACAAAATTGTGTATATAGCAGGAGATTTATATGCAGGTTAAAAAGATCAATGACTGGTTTGAAAAATTCGGTCGGTTTGAAATAAAGCATCGATGGGCGTTTATTATCGGACTTCTGATTATTACGATTATCGGTTGTTTGGGATTGCCCCGGCTTAAGCTTGATAGCGGCGAAGAAGACTGGTTTGATGACTGGGAAACTGCAAAACAAAATCAGGATCACTTTGAGGCTATTTTTGGTTCAACAGACAGTCTTATGGTTCACATAACTGCAAAAAATGTTTTTGATCCCGAAATTCTCACAATGATTGATGAACTTGGTGACGAACTTTTGGAAAAGGTTCCTTATGCAAACAGCATCACTTCTTTGATGGAGCTTTCGATTCCTGTTGGAACTGATGAAGGCTTTGAAGTTATCAGTCCTTTTGAAGAGGGCGTGCCGGCAGACCCGGCAGAGCTTGCCGAAAAACGTGACTTTATCTTGAGCCGTGAATCTCTTTTGAACAACATTGTAAGCGAAGACTGCACAGAAACCTGGCTTATTGTAAATCTTGAGCAGTATTCAGAACTGCTTATGGATGTAATGTACAAGATTGCTCCGCCTGCTATGAAAATCTTTAACGACCCCAAATATAAATCGGATAAATGGGAGCTTCGCCCTGCGGGTTTGTCGTATACAGAATATGAAGAAGAAAAGGCGGCGGAAGAGCAGGCTATAAGCCGAATTGGTATCGGCTTTTTAATGATGCTGCTTTTTTTGATTATCTTTATTCGCTCGTTGCGAGGTGTTCTGGTTCCTGCCGTTTCAACTGTCGGCGCCCTGGGAACAACGCTTGGTTTTTCCGCTTGGATGAATATCACCGGCAACAATATCATGATTATTGTTACAGTGCTGCTTTCCATGGCGCTTGCCGTCGGCTATTCGGTTCATTACATCAACAGCTTTAAACTGTATTATCGAAAAACAAAAAATCGCAAAGAAGCTGTTGTTATGGGTATCCGCGATTCAGGCTGGGCTTTGTTCTTTACTGTAATCACCACAATGGGTGGAATGCTTTCGTTCCTTGCCGGTGGAATCAGACCTATGCGCTGGGTTGGTGGAATTACTGCCGCCGCCGTTCTTGTGATTTTCATCTATATCATGATTTTGCTGCCTTGCCTTTACAGCTTTGGCAAAGAGAAGGCTGACAAAAAATCCGCTGGCAAGGCGGATGATATAAACGCAGACGGCTTTACAAAATCAGATTTGCGCGTAGAGGCAATGGGGAAATCAATTCTCAATAAAAAGTGGATTACGGTTGTTGTGGGCGCAGCTGTTATGATTGCCTGTATTCCGGGGCTTTTCAAAATCAAAGTGAACATGAACTATACCGAAATGATGGGTGAGCGAACACCATATGTAAAGCGCCTTATGGAAATTACAAGAAGCCAGCTGGGCAGCCAGTACAGCTTTGAAGTTTTGATTGAATATGATGAAGAAGACGCAATTAAAAATCCAAAAGTTCTGAAAAATATGGATGAACTTAGTCACCGTATTGGCACTCTTAGCATGACTAAGGTTTCAAATGGAAAGGAGCGCGTTTCTTCCGTAACAAAAGTCATTAAAGAAATGAATCGCACACTTAACGGCGACGATCCGGCCTTTTATGCAATTCCTGATGATAAGGACTTGGTAAGTCAGATAATGTTCCTTTACGAAATTTCCGGTGGTACTGATTTGTATGAATATGTAAGCGAAGATTTTAAGGCGGCTTATCTCCATGTTGAACTCAACAGTTATGACGGTGAAACAATTGTTTCTGATTTGAATCTGGTTAAGGGCTGGATTCGTGAGCTCTTCCCGGATGCGACAAATGCCGGAGTTGTCGGTGAAATTGTTCAATTTGCAGAGATGAATACTAAGCTTGTAAACGGTTCTGTAAAATCAATCGGTACTTCGCTTTTGATAATCCTCATCTTGTTGATAATTGCCTTTACTTCTATCCGCACAGGCTTTATCGCAATGATTCCGAATGTTGCCCCGATTGTTCTTATTAGCGGTGTAATGGGTTACTTCAACTGGAACCTCGATATGGTCACCGCAATGATAATGCCGATGATTCTTGGTATTGCGGTTGATGATACGATTCACTTTACAAACCACATTAAATATCATTTTGAGCTTACAGGTAATTATCGTTTTGCAATTGAAAACTCCTACCGCGAAATCGGTAAGACTATGATTATGACCACAATCATTTTGTGCGTTATGTTTTTTATCTTCCTGTTCAGTACAATGACTGTTCTCGTAAGACTTGGTGCCCTTTCAATTATCGGTCTGGGCGGTGCGTTGATTGCAGACTACACAATAACACCAGTATTGCTGTTTATTACAAAGCCGTTTGGTAAGGAAAAGGTATGAAAAACTTTGTAAAAGAAGGGCAGAAGCTTCCGCTTTATGGAATAGGTCCGTTCCTTGTTTATGGAATGGTAGTATTAACTTTGATTGGTATATTGATGTCCGGTAATGTGTTAAAGTCCGGTATTCTTGGTGGAAACTGGATATTATTTTTCAGAATAATTGGTGGAGTTCTTATCATATTGGGTCTTATAATCTGGTTTATTGGTGCGTTGCGTTCGGGAATGGACGAAAACATATCAACGAACAAACTCAAGACAGACGGCATTTATGCCTGGGTACGAAATCCCATGTACAGCGGAATATGGATTGTGAATATAGGTATAAGCTTTATGTGGCACAATGCGTGGCTGCTTATGGTTCCATTCCTCAACTGGTTTATTATGACAATCGTTTTAACAAATACCGAAGAAAAATGGCTTTTAGATTTGTACGGCGAAGAATATACAGCCTACAAAAAGCGCGTGAACCGTTGCATACCATGGTTTCCATGCCAGAAAAAGCAGAAATAAAATACAAGGAGATAAAAAATGGGACTTTTTAAGAAAATTGTAAATCAGACAAGAAGACCGGAAGGATTCCTCGGAAAAATGATGGTAAATAGTATGAACAGTGGTCACGCCAAAGTTGCTGACTGGGGAATTTCGCATCTGATTGGAATTGCGGCAAATGAAATTTTGGAACTTGGCTGCGGTGGTGGTCGTAATGCGGGTGAACTGCTCAAAAAATATCCGTCCGCAAAAATGACGGCGATTGATTATTCCCAGGTTTCAGTCGACACTGCAACAGATTACAACAAAGCAATGATTGAAAAGGGAAGATGCGTTGTTCAGCAGGGGGATGTTTCCGCTCTTGATTTGCCTCAGGGAAAATTTGACCTTGCTACGGCATTTGAAACCATATACTTTTGGCCTGGACTTGAAAAATGCTTTGCACAGGTTGCAAAGGTTCTGAAAACCGGAGGAACATTCCTGATTGTTGTAGAATCGGATGGTACTGACAAAATCGGTCGGAAATATGAAAAGATCATTGACGGAATGAGATGCTACACTGCGCAAGAGATTGAGTCCGCGCTCAAAACCGCAGGTTTTTCAACAGTCGTAACTGACCATCACTGGAGCAAACCGTGGTTAACCGTAGTTGCCAAAAAGTAGTTTTCCGGTGAAGATGAAATGAAAAACAAGCTTAAGCAAATTTTACTAAAATCAATTCTTGTGATTGTAATAATCTTTGTTATTGCAACAACCATTCTGTGTCTTGTGTCCGCTCCGCGCGGAAAAACCGACCCTACGGAAATAACCTTTTACGAATACGGTGTAAAGAATGAAAAAACTGTTGTTCTAATTCATCCGTCTGTCGTTTTCTATGACTTTTTTGAATACGTTGTTCCACTTCTTCAGGAAGATTTTCACGTTATTGTTCCGTCACTGCCCGGTTATGACAAGACAAAACCTCAAAGCAATTTTACCAGTATAGAACAGATTGCAGCCGGGATAGAAAGCTGGCTTTTGCAAAACGGAATAGAGTCGCCGGATGTGGTCTACGGCTGTTCTATGGGCGGTTCAATCGTATTGCGTATGGTTGCTGACCAAAAAGTGCATATCAAAAACGCGGTTATGGACGGTGGAATTACGCCTTACAAAGCACCGTGGGTTTTTACGCGCTGGATTGCGCTTAAGGACTGGGCAATGATGGGGCTTGGCAAACTCGGCGGAATAGGGCTTTTGGAAAAAGCTTTTGCCACGGACGAGTACACACAGGAAGATTTGCTTTACGTAGCTGATGTTTTTGATTTTGTTTCTAGCCGCACAATTTGGAATACGTTTGATTCGTGCAATAATTACAAGTTGCCTCATCCAATTCAGAATCCTTTTTCTTCGTGGTACACTCCTATTGAATACTGGTACGGCGAAAAAGAGAAGGGCGAGCGCAAAAAAGACTTTGCATATATGAAAAAGAATTATCCTGGTGTTGAGTTCATCGAAATGAAAGAGCTTGGGCACGCTGGTATGGCAACTCTGCGCCCACAGGAATTTGCTCAAAGAATAAGTGATTTGTAAACAGAAACACTATAAGCCGGAGAAACAATCTTTCTAAGGTGTTAGTGTTGACAAACTGTTTTTACTATGCTATTTTCCTTTTGTTATTTAATAAGTTAGATATAACTAACAAATAGTAAAATAGAGGTAAAGTATATGTTAAAAAGAGCTTCAACACGACTTGTTTTAGGATTACTTATTATTGCAATGCTGTTTTCAAGCTGTGCAAAAAAGCCGGCATCGGAAGCGGCTGATCCGGCAAGCGGCGGCACACGCACAATCGTTGACCAGGTGGGCAACACTGTAGTTTTGCCTGAAAAGATAAACCGCGTAGTTATCGCTTCTGTGTGGCCGCTTTGCTCGGCTTATTGCCTTATGTTCGGCACAGACAAGCTCGTTGGGCTTGACCCGGCGATTATTTCCGCTGCCGAAAATTCAATGCTTATTAAAATTGCACCGGAACTTTCAAACATTCCGAGCGGCTTTAGCAAGAACGGCTCTTTGAATGCGGAAGAACTTCTCAAGCTCAAGCCCGATGTTGTGCTTTATGCTTCGGGCGTTATGGAAGACTATGACATTGCAACTCAGGCCGGGATCCCGGCCGTAGGGTTTAGCCTTAGCGCGAGAAACTTTAATGCGGTTGAGACAATCAACAGCTGGATGGAGCTTTTGGCTGAGGTGATGAACGTTTCATATGATACGTCAAAATTCGTTGAATACGGAAACAAAATGCAAAAGCTTGTCGCAGACAGGCTCAAAGACGTAAAAGAAGAAGACAAACCCACTGCAATGATTATCCACAAATATTCGGCAACAACTCTTGCAATTCCGGGCCTTTCCACTTGGGGTGATTATTGGATTACTGCTTCCGGCGCACGCAATGTGGCAAACGAAAACAAAGGAACGCCGCAGGTAACGGTTGAGCAAATCTACAAGTGGAATCCTGACCGCATTTACATAACGAATTTCAGCGACGCTGTGCCTGATGATTTGTACAACAACACGCTTGAAGGCTACGACTGGTCGAATGTCGGCGCGGTAAAATCGCACAACGTCTACAAGATGCCGCTCGGCATTTACCGCTGGTACGTTACGAACACAGATTCACCGCTCACGCTTTTGTGGCTTGCAAAGCAGCATCACCCCGCGCTTTTTGCAGACATCGACATGGACACTGAAATCAAAAATTACTACAAAGAATTTTACCGCATCGAACTGACTGATGACGATATCCGCGAAATATACACGCCAAAACGTGATGCGGCACGTGGTATTAAAAAATAGCCCCAAAAGGATAGAAAGAGAAAAATATGGTAAAAATTGCAATTTACGGCAAAGGCGGAATCGGCAAATCGACGACAACATCAAACTTGAGCGTGGCTTTGAGCAAGTTCGGCCTTACGGTTATGCAGATTGGCTGCGACCCGAAATCAGATTCTGTAAAGAATCTCTGTGGTGGCGAGAAAATCCCGACTGTGCTTGATATGCTTCGCAGCGAAAAAGCAAAGACGCTTGCACTTGAAGATATCGTCTTTAACGGCTACAACGGCGTGCTTTGCGTTGAAGCTGGCGGCCCTACTCCGGGCATCGGCTGTGCAGGCCGTGGCATTATTACAGCTTTTGACAAGCTTGAAGAGCTTGACGCTTTTGAGACTTACAAACCGGACGTAGTTCTTTACGACGTTCTCGGCGACGTTGTTTGCGGCGGCTTTGCAATGCCTATACGCAACGGTTACGCCGACAAAGTTTTTATCGTAACAAGCGGCGAGATGATGGCACTTTATGCCGCAAGCAACATTGTGCACGCAATCAAGAATTTTGGCAGCCGCGGCTACGCGCAGTATGCGGGCGTTATCTTGAATAGCCGCAACGTCAAAGATGAAGAAGCAACTGTTCAGAAAGCGCTTGATGAAATCGGCGGAAAAATCATAAAGGTTGTCCCGCGCGACGCTTCTGTTCAGATTGCCGAAAACCAGGGCAAGACAGTCATGGAAGCGCTGCCGCAAAGCGAAATGGCAGCTGTTTACATGGATTTGGCTAAAAAAGTCATGGCGGAATGTGGCATTACTGTTCCGGCAGATTCATCGAAGCAGCAGGAGATTGCCTGATGTGCGGTTGTGCTTGCCCTGAATTTGAAAAGACCATTCATTATGTAAGCCCTGCCCACGGCGGCTGGGGCGTAATCCGCGTTTCCGCGCTCATACCGGAAAGCCATATGCTTTTTGTTGCGCCTTTCGCTTGTGGAAGGCACGGTGCGCTCGGCGGAATCATAAACAACTGCAAAGACAAGGTTAGCTATCTTTTTATTGATGAAGCTGACATCGTGAGCGGTCATTACGAGCATCTGATTCCAGATGCCGTTGAAGAGCTTTTTTCGTATCTTCCGAAAAGACCGAAAGTGCTTTCGATTTTTGTAAGCTGCCTTGACGATTTGCTCGGTACAGACCACAAAAGCCTTGACGCAGAGCTTGAAGAACGCTTTTCCGGCACGCGCTTTCTTGAGTGCCACATGAACCCGTTCAAAGGCGATACAAAAACGCCGCCAGCAATCGGCTTGCAGAATTCGATTTATTCGCTTTTAGAAAAGCGCCCGACAAACCTAAAGCAGATAAACATGATTGGCAACAACGCGTTTGTGCGCCCGGAGTGCGAGCTTTTCGGTCTGCTTAAAAAGTGCGGTTTTTCTGTAAAGCATATCGGAACGTGCAAAGACTACGACGACTTTATGCAGATGAGCGAAAGCTGCTTCAATCTGGTGCTTTCGCCTGTGGCAAAAATGGCGGCTGAAAAAATGCAGAAAACGCTCGGCATTCCGTTTTTCACGTCTTATGTTTCATATGACCCTGAAGAAATTGAAGCTGATTATCACAGACTTGAAAAGCAGCTCGGCATAACGCTGGCAGATTTTTCGTCTTATAAGACCGAAGCGATTCAGTCTATAAAAGTTGCGCAAAAAACTGTCGGAAGCTACCCGATAGCAATTGACTATCAGGCGGTGCGCAAGCCGTTTACGCTTGCAAAAGTGCTTCTTGATTACGGCTTTAACGTGCAGATGATTTGCACCGAAAACGGCGTGCCAGAATTTGAAAAAGAAGCGTGCCTTGCCGTAATGCAGAAAAATCCTTCCATAAAAATAATTGACGCAATAAGCCACAAAACGGCTTGCTTTGAGTTTGAAAACATGAAATGCCTCTGCATTGGCTTTGACTGCGGCTACATGACAAAATCAAAGCATGTGGTTGTTCAGATGGACGACGAAGGTTTGTATGGCTTTTATGCAGTCAAAATGCTGATGAAGCAGATAATTTCAGCATTTGAAAATGAAATTGATGTAAACAGTGAAATTAATAGTGCGGGGCTTGTCGTATGAGTAAACTTTGTGTCAATTTACCGCCTTTTGCGCCTGACTATTCGGGCGTGGCCTCAACATTGTTTGAGCTTGGCGGAATGATTGTGATTCATGATGCTTCGGGCTGCACCGGCAATTATCTCGGTTACGACGAACCGCGCTGGCTCGGCTCAAAAGCGCTTGTGTTCTGTTCGGGCTTACGCCACATGGATGCAATTCTCGGAAATGATGATTTGCTCGTCAACAGAATTATTGCTGCCGTAAACGATACGCACCCGAAGTTTGTTGCGCTGCTCGGCAGCCCAGTTCCGATGGTTATCGGCACAGACTATGCAGGCATTGCGACGGAGCTTGAATCGCGGACTGGAATTCCGTGCTTCGGCTTTGATACGAAAGGCCTTGCGTATTACACAAAAGGCGTTTCGATGGCGATTATCGCACTTCTGAAGAAATTTTGCCCGAAAAAAGCAGACGCTGACGGAAATGCGGCAGCCGGAAACAGCCGTGCCATAAACTTGATCGGCACAACGCCGCTTGATTTTGGCAATACCGACAACGTAAAGCTGTTCATTTCGCTTTTTGAGTCAGCCGGAATCAAGGTGCTCAACAGTTTCGGCATGGAAAACAAGCTTGAAAATATTGCAGATGCTGACGAAGCTGCGCTGAACCTTGTTGTGTCAGAAAGCGGCTTTGAAGCGGCGCAATATATGAAAGATGTTTATGGAATTCCGTTTATTTGCGGAACGCCTGTTGGCGACGGCAAAATTGTGCTGCGCCGTGTTGAAGAATTTCTTGAAAACGGTGAATGCAAGCCGGATAAGACTTACGCGCTTGAAGTTTCTGATGATTGCGAAAAGCTGCTTATCGCCGGTGACCAGATTATTTCAAATTCAATCCGTGAATACATTGAAGAATTGTGCCGCCGCAGCGGGAAAAAGGTAGTGGTGCGCGTTGCAAGCATTTTTGACGGCGTGCGCCAGATTAAGCGTGAAGGCGACCTTGTTTTTAAGAACGAGCTTGAACTGCGCAAGTTTTTGAACAGCGGCAAGTCAGACAAAATCATTGCAGACCCGCTTGTTGAACAGCTTTTAACTGCGGAAACAAAAGCGCAAGGCGTTAAGTTTTTCGGTCTTCCGCATACGGCAGTTTCAAGCAAAATCTGCTGGGATAAAACAAAATTATTCTTATCTAAGGAATTTGAAT
>JAEEQG010000078.1 GCA_016285185.1 Spirochaetota bacterium | reverse complement strand
CGTGGGCTGTTACAAAGCAGTACTTCATCGAAATACCGGCACGGAAAGCTTCAGCATTTGCACATTCGGCTCCGAATATTGTTCCGCCGTTTACCATGTTAAGTTCTTCATCTGAAAGTCCCATGGCCATTGCAAGTTTGGTTTTTGCCTGATTGTACCGGGCTTCGGCATCCTTAATGCTGCGGTTTGTCTCGTTCAGGCTTACCTGCATAGCAAGCTGGTCGTTTTTGGAACGAACGCCTGCGGAAATAAGTCGTGGCATATTATCAAGACGTTCTTTAAGTATCTGATGGTGTTTTTTCAAGTTCTGCAGATTTTGGTAGGAAAGATAATAGTCAAAATACAGCGAAGATGTGTCCACAAGAAATTTGGAAATAAAGTCTTCAAGTGCATAGCGCATCTGTTCTTTGTAATCATTTGCGGATTCAAGCTGCATTGCGGACAGCGAATTTGTGAATGATTTGAAAAGCGGGAACGAAAGTTCCAGAGAAAGGGAACCTCTATTGCGCCATTTGTCCGTTTCGACGGGAAGATTTGTATTTGTGTAGTGCGGAATATCAAGTGAGCGATTTACTGAATATGAAAGTTTTGAAAAAAGCCCGAACGAAAAAAGCTTTTGAACAAAAACACTGCCACCGGCTGTTTTTGAAGTTGTATTATCCATATAAAAACTGTTGCCGGTTACAGCCCATCCGCTCAAGGGGTCATTTTTGTCGTCATTCTGCACATAAGCATTATATCATGCAAAATTGATTTGTGTGAAGTTTTATTGTATTTGTAATACTGATTCGTAATACTCTTCCAGTTGCGGACGGCAATCGATAAAGGCCTGTCCGATTATCGGGTCAAAGTGCTTGCCCAAATCGTTTTTAATAATTTCAAACGCTTCGTCAAAACTTTTTGCTTCTTTATAACAGCGCTTGCTTACGAGCGCATCAAAAACATCCGCCAGTGCCATAATGCGCGCTTCAAGCGGAATTTCTTCGCCGCAAAGATGTTCGGGATAACCTTCTCCGTTCCATTTTTCGTGATGATAATGCGCAACGTTTACGGCAATGTGTTCAAAATCTTTGTCTTCTGTTTTATCCAGAATCTTTTTAACTATAACCGCACCTTCCTCTGCATGTTTTTTCATAATCTCATATTCGTTAGTCGTAAATATGCCCGGTTTGCGCAAAATCTTATCATCAATGGCAATCTTACCCAAATCATGCATAGGCGCGGCTTTTATCAAATGCTTGCAGAAACCGGAAGTAATTTGAGGAATGGTTCTGCGCTTTAACAGTTCTTCCGCAAAAATCTGAATACAGTCGCTCGTTCGCAGAATGTGACCGCCGGTACTGTTATCGCGGCTTTCTACCATGATAGCCATGCCCTTGATGATGGAATCATGCATATCGGTAACCTGTCGCGTGGTTTCACCTATAAGGTGGGAAAGGTCTTTGTTGAATGTGTTTATTCCACGGATGTATTTCTGCTGTTCTGTGTCATCGCGCAGCTCAATAAGATAACCTATGTGAATATTATGGGACAAAATGGGATGAATCGTACCGATTACAGTCTTTTCACCTGTAGTAATTTTAAAATCCTTGTTGCTTTTTTTATCCCAGTTCCAGTCAGAATCCTTGTAATGAAGTTTTTCAATTGTATTCGTATGGGAATCGGGAATCATCGAATCTATGGAAATGGAATCCAAATCAGGAAAAATCTTAATTGCAAATTCATCACAGCCCAAAAGCCGCTTTTTTTTGTCAAATGCAATATATCCGTAACCGCCACGTGTTTTATATACAGTCATCAAATTAAGCGGTAAATCGTAGGCGTCAATCTTTGCTGAAACATAAAGGAAAAACATTTCCATGGATACATAAATGAACGGCATAAAGTTGATGTTAATACCGAGCGAAAGAGGAATGACATAAAAAAGTGTACCGGTTATGAGCGTACAAAGAAGGAACTGAAGTGTTTTTTTGGAAACTTTCTTTTTTGTAAAAATGGAGTGAATTACAATGAGAATTGCGGAAATATTGATTGTTGCAAGATATGCAAAATAAAAAAACATTCCAGGACCAAAATCTGCTTTAATGACCGTAATTCCATGTTCCTGTACTATGTAAGGATGTTTGAAGAAAAAGTTGGAATTCTTTGTGGTTGCAATAATAATACAGATTGTAACAGCATATAAAAGAAGAAAAATCCTGTAAGGCATCAGAAATCTTTTGCCGCACATATCAACAACAACTTCAAGCATAAAAAGAATTGTAAAAATACTTCCTATATACGAAAGTAAATCTCCGCATAAGGCTGCTTCAAGTGAACCTGCATGAATTAACATTGCATAGCCAAAGTTCGAAACCATTGTAGTAAAGTACAATATAAGATAATTCTTGTTTACCTTATTGGATGTGATTTCATAGAAAAGTGAGAATTCAAAAAAAGATACAAAGAACAGAACTATGTAAGTAATTTTGAGCGCCATACAGTTTTAATTATACACTCATAGGGATTAGCCTGCAATGAAAATAAACATTA
This sequence comes from Spirochaetota bacterium, assembly GCA_016285185.1. Lineage (GTDB taxonomy): Bacteria > Spirochaetota > Spirochaetia > Treponematales > Treponemataceae > UBA1240. The sequence continues at coordinate 5,200 of JAEEQG010000078.1, read as the reverse complement.
AAAGAAATAAAAAAGGCTTCCGAAAACGGAAGCCTTGAATGAGCTACACTGGATTCGAACCAGTGACCCACGCCTTAAAAGGGCGTTGCTCTACCAACTGAGCTAGTAGCCCGACCCCTTAAAAACTTAAGGTTTAACCAGAATAATTCATACTAAAAAAAGTGTCAAGCCTTTTTAAGCAATATTTTTTTGTTTTTTGTTGACAGGCTTTGCAAGAGTATAAAATAGTTATAAACTCCTTTTTGTTTATTTGACATTATTCTTAACATAATCTATACTTTACGTTATGTAAAAAGGAACAAGTGTTCAAAAGTTGGAGGGTATATGAAGAAAGTTTTTATTTTCTTTATTTTATTCATTGTTGTATGTTTCGGATTAACCGCCCAGAATGCGGATGTAGTATCGGAAATAATAAGCCATAAAAATGTCGTATGGAGCGATTTAACTTATCTTGTCTATTATATGGATGAAACGAATGCTTCTTCCGGAGAGAATCTTAATCCTGAAGACACTTTTGAGATTTTTAGCAGAAACGGGCTTGTACCTTCCGGTGTAACGGAAAATACACTACTGCGTTATGATGATATGGCTCATTTTATGTATAATGCGTTTAGAGGTATAAAACGGACGAGTGTCATGTATAATATCAGAAATTCACGGCATTATGCATTCCGACAGCTAAAAACCGATGGTCTTGTTCTGGATAGTGCTTTTCCTGCTGATAAACTCTCTGGATTCCGGCTTGTTACTTTTATAGGCGATTTTTATAATCGATATGATGAAAAGTCTTTTTCACTTAATTTGCAGAACTAAGGATAGTATATGTTTTTTTCAACAAAAAAAAGTAAGTTTTTATGCATTTCTATTTGTTTGATTTTTCTTTTGCTGATACCAGTTCAGCAGATTTGTGCTTTTGAACTGGACTGTGATTATGGTGTAAGGCTTGATACAACTGATTCAATAGCGGATTTGTATAGTTACCAACGCCGTCTTTCTCCATGGATCAGCATAAAGTTTCCTGTTTTGAACGGAGTTCAGTTTGACGGACAGATAAGCGGTTATATTCGTTTTAATCCTAAAAATGGTATTTTCAGACCTTTGGTTGATGTTGATATGTTCCGTGTGATGACAGCGGTTCCTTTTTTGAACGGACGTACATCGTTTGAACTTGGTCGTATACATATGCAGGATACAAGAGGAATGGTCATAAATCAGGCTGTTGACGGTGTCGGAATGCACATTACACTGCCTCGCATGCTGATGGATTTATATGCCACTTATACCGGCTGGACGAATCACTTTACTACAAATACCCTTCTTTCTTCTGATGATATCGCTGATGCTTCCAATAAAAATGACCGGTTTTACGCATTTGGTGCTAGACGTATTGTTGTTGCCCATTCGGTTTATTTTCCTCAGTTTTTTGGTCGCGCTGATGTTTACGGTGATATGATTGCAAATATTGACGTGCGAAAGAGAATCCAGGAATGGAAGTGGACCAAAAAATTCGCTGCGCAAAAACCAGTAAAGGAAGAAGTCCATTCTGTATATCTTGGAAGCGGTATTACAGGACCTTTCGCGAAATCAAATACAGTTTATTACCACTTAGGTGGTGTTATTGAGTATATGTACCGAAATTCCCCTGTCAAATCAGAAGGATATATTTCCGGTTATTTTGACGGTGGTATTAAATGGTTGATGAATCCGACAATGCAGCTTTCAACAAGACTCCAATGGGGACCAAAGAACAGGGAGGGTCAGTCCGAGTACCGGCCTATAACTTATAAGTCTGCCGGTATACTTTATGAAGGCGGATTTAACGGACTTTTAAAACCGGAATTGGAGTTTAAATGGAAGTTTTTGCCACAGTGGGTTCTGAGTACTGGTATTTATTCATTCCTTCTCCCAAAACCTGTTAATACTGGTTTTACACGAAAATCCTTTGAATCTATTTATAAATACACAGAATTTATGATAGGGGCAGACGGTATTATTGCAGGTGATATCCAATTGACTACTGAATTTGTGTACGGTGTGGACAGTCATCGTGAAAAACGCAGCCGTGAATTTGCAATGCGTTTGAATTGTCATTTGGGACTCTAGCAAAAATTTGCTTTTTATGGATTCTTACAAAAAGCAAATCGCCGATTACTATAATTCAAATTTTAACCAGCTGACAGGAGTCGAAAACGACTCTTTGTCAGCTACTCGTCTTGAAAACTACAAACTGCTCGGTTGGGAAAGCCGAACCGCGCAGTACAAACGTTTTGCCGTTCTTGCCGATTCCGTGTTTCTTCACAAATCCTCCATCCTTGACGTAGGCTGCGGGCTTGCGGATTTGTTTCACTTTATTACACAGGGCTTTGGTTACAACATCAATTACATCGGTATAGATTTATCGCCCAAAATGATAGAACTTGCAAAAGAACAGCTTAAAAACATTCCACTGCCAAAAAACAATACTTCCGTAATAACACTGCTTTGTCAGGACATTTTTTCTGAAAATCCCTACAGCTCTGATACTTTCGATTTTGTGTACAGTTCTGGTATTTTTAATCTGAACCTTGGTAATAATCCGGAATTCTTGCAAAAAGCTTTTTCGCTTTTTGCTTCCATATGTAAAAAAGCTTTTGTATGTTCTCTTTTGAGCGACACATCCGATGACAAAGAAGATATGTACTATTACTATAATAAGAATTCTGTCAGTGGATTGCTGGAAGACCTAAAAAATAACTACCCGCTTTCTTCCTATAAGATTGTTGATAACTACCTCCAAAACGACTTTTCAGTCGTTTGGAAAAAGTCCTGACTTGCCGAACGCCTTTTTTTTTACTATATTTAGTCTACTATTTTACTAAGGATTTTTTATGGCTATAGTATCATTGCAAAATATCTGCAAGACTTATCCGCTTGGAAAGCAGAAAGTTGAAGCAGTAAAGAACGTTTCCTTCGGTATTGAAAAAGGGGAGTTTGCCGCAATTTCAGGTCCGTCCGGTTCCGGTAAATCAACACTTTTGAATATGGTGGGACTCATCGATTTGCCCACAAGTGGTAAAATCATTATTGACGGAATAGATATTTACGAGGGTTTTGACTTGGGTTCAACCCGGCTTGAAAATGGCAGGCTGAATAATTATAACGACAAACGTGACAAAAAAATCAAAACAACAATCCCGTCCAAAGTTGACAAACGCATAACGGCTTTGCGCCGCTCACATATTGGTTTTATTTTTCAGACATTCAACCTTATCCCGGTTCTGAATGTTTATGAGAACATTGAATTTCCTCTGCTTTTAAAATCAAAAGACAGCAAATTGGCTTGCCCTGTAGACAGCTTTACAAAAAAGCAGAAGGAAGAATGGATTCAATTTTTGATGGAAAAAGTTGGACTTGTTGAATGGAAGACACACAAGCCCATGGAACTTTCGGGCGGACAGCGCCAGCGTGTGGCGATTGCGCGCGCACTTGTAACAAAAGCTCCCGTTATTCTTGCGGACGAGCCTACGGCAAACCTCGATTCAACAAACAGCGCACAGATTCTCTCATTGATGAAAGATTTGAACAGTGATTCTGATTTGCAGACAACGTTCATTTTTTCAACTCATGATTCAAGAATTGTAGATATGTGTAACCATGTTATCCATATTTTTGACGGTGAAGTAAGCAACGATGAACACAAAACCGGCTCCACCGTATATCGGACGGAGACTCTTTAATGGGACATATTTTTAGACTTGCACTGCGGAATCTGAAGGAACATAAAACAAAAACTATAATCATTTCATGTTTTTTTTGTTTTGGCGTTGCAATTGTCATTCTGGGCAATTCATTCCTGGAGTCCGTAAACCGCGGGCTCGAAAAAGATTTCAGGGCAAATTACACGGGAGATATTGCGATAGGTACTAACCCCGAAAAAGGTGCAATAAATGACATATTCGGGGTAAATACAATGAATTTTACCGGTGAAATTCCGCAGCTGCCCGCTATAGCGGAAATTGATAAAGTTGAACAGATAGTGAATTCCATCGGCGGCATTGAAAAAAAGACCAAGCTCATTTCCGCCCAAGTTATGCTTGCCAAGGGCGAAGACGAAGTTGATCTTTCCGCATGGACCGAAAAAGACGACATAACGTTAGACAATATGCCGGTTTCAATTCTTTTTGCGGGCGAAGACAATACCTACTGGGATACCTTCCCCGGGCTGCATATTATAGAAGGTACATATCCCGCGCCCAACACAAATGAAATAATCGTTGACAGCCGCCTCAAAAAGGCGTTTGAATCGCTTTATGATACGCAGATGAACATCGGTGACAAAGTTTTACTTTTAGGTGCAAACACAAAAGGGATCATCCGCGACGCTGTTGTTGTTGGCATATTTACCCCTGCAAACGAAAACTCAGCCATGTTTCAGGCTGTTTATTGCAATCCGGGGCTTGCGCGTTCTTTTGCCGATTTGACATATGGCGCAACATTCAGTCAGGAACTGCCCGATTCTGTTGATCTTGCGCTTTCGGATTTGAGCGAAGACGAACTTTTCGGTGAATCAGACGATGACCTTTTTGGTGATGAATCGGATACTTCTGACACCTTTATGGGTGAAACTTCAATCGATTACGATACAATCCTTGGTGATACAACCCTTCGTGATGAGCTTAACAAAACTGACGGCGGCGCATGGCATTTTGTTTTGTTAAAAGCAAACCGGCCGTCTCAGACAGATAAGATAATTGCAGAACTCAACCAAAAATTTGCGGAACAAAACCTGAATGTTTCAGCCCTTGACTGGAAAACAGCTGCTTATTCCTATTCAAAGTCGGTTGAAGGCATAGCAATCATCTTCAATATGTTGATAATCATACTGGCGGTTGTAGTATTCATCATCATAATGAACACGATGACGCTTAGTATAATAGAACGTACCAGCGAAATAGGTACAATGCGGGCAATTGGTGCAAAGAAGAATTTTGTAAGGATGCTGTTTTTTACTGAAACAGGCTTTTTGACTATTATTTCTTCGCTTGCAGGGATAATTCTTGCCTTTATTCTTATGGTTGTCTTCAATTCGTTCAATATTACGATAACCAACAGTATAGCCAAAATGATTTTGGGCGGCGGTCTTATGCATTTTACTCCGACCGTTAAAAATATTCTGATTACTTTGTTTGTTACCTTTGCAGGCAGCATTCTGAGCAATCTG
>JAEEQG010000077.1 GCA_016285185.1 Spirochaetota bacterium | reverse complement strand
TTTGCCGTATTCGCAGCCGCAGTGTTCAACTGAAAAATGTCCGAGCGTTTCAAGGGTCTTGTTTTTGCCTTTCTTGAAAAGCTTTATTTCACCGCGTCCGTTTCCGCCGTTCCACAGGTTGTTGTGGAGCTTTTTGCCGCTTGGTGCTTCGTAGTTTATTTTGAACATATCTTCTTTGGAGCAGAAAATACTTATATCAAGCAGATACTGTTTGTTTTCGGCTGATACGGACCAGTGGATTTCGTCGCCCTCTGTATAACAGCTGTATGAGGTAAAACCCTTTTTCCAGAATTTGGAAAAATTAAACTCATAAGGAGTACCTTCAATATCAAGCATTACCAAAAGCTTGTCTTTGAGTGAAGAGCCGAATACCTTAGGAGTACCGCCGCCTACAAGCATATATGAATCAGAGAGCTTCTGCCCCGTAAACTGATCTGTTATGTCATTGGAAGCAAGCCAAACCCACGGACTTGTGTAATCGGAGCCCCAGTTTTTATCCGCATATCCGAACGATTTTTCGGGAATAATATCGTATACAACACCGTCAAGTGTAACAGTGCCTTCATATTCCGTTTTTACACCCTGAACATGCCAGTACATTTCAAAGGCATGCAGTTTTCTGAACAGGAATGAAGTACCATAGCCGGCGCAATATGAATGTTTTTTGTTAATTTTGAGATTCCAGGACATTGTACCCGCATCGGTCATACATTCGGGATAAAGCTTTGCTTCCTCTTTTTCTACAGAAACAGAACCTGAAAGCTCTGTTTCTGTAAGAATGCAGGAACCCACCTGAAAATTCAGAACACCCCGTTTTATGGACAATTCTGAAGAAGGATAAAAGTTGTTAATCTGACGGGCATCTTTTCCCCAGCAGCCTGCCTTAATCATAACGTATGACGGACGCACACTATAAAGCTTGTTGTCGGAACGCTGTCCGAGAACTGCCTTGTTAGGGAATAGATTCGGATTGATTACATAATACTCGATAAAAAAGGGTTTTTCTTCGCCGGTAATCTTGTTATAACCTGTAAAAGAATGCCACCACCAGTCATAACCGCGCTTGGCATATCTGCCTTTCAACATGTATAAATTTCGGTTCAAATACTTTTTTGAGTCCGACATAAATGTAAAAACCCCGTAAAAAAATCAGTAAAAAATTAAAATGTTTTGTCTAAAGTTTTTGAAATATTCTCAACTTCCTCAGGGAAGTTTTCATCTAAATATTCAAAGCAATCCATTGCTGTACTCTGGATATGTTCATACCAAATTGAATAGAGTTCGTTTTCAATTGCTGCAGGATAGGGAGCTCCCTGAACTTCTGATAACAACTGGCGGAGTTTTTCGCAAAACTCTTTAAATTCCTTACCCATAAAAACACTCCTTGTGTTTTGATTTTTTCATGTTGCTATTATAAAGGCAACTCAATAATTTTTCCAGCAAAATCTTTCAATTTTGGCGCTATTATCACAGATACATTTTTTTCATAACATTTTAACAATTTTTTAGCAGTTTTTTCAATGTCTTTTGCCGTTATATTTTTTAAAAGTTGCATTTTTTCTTTGCGGACTTCGTCCTCAATACCGTATAGTTTTCTCACAAAACCTGTAAATCCCCGGTTTACAGGAGAACGAGGCTGAATTTCCTTACTGTATGTACCGGTCACAGCCTTGTTAACCGTATCGTTGTCAAAGACGAAAGATGCCGCTTTTTTCATACATTCACCAAAAGCCGCAAGTGTCTTTACAGGATCAGGATCGCGGTAGGAAGCTTCGATAAAAACACCTTCGAGCGCGTCAGGAAATGCATAAGCCCCGTATGCACCGCCGATTGTACGAATCTGTTCCCAAAGGAGCGAATTTGTAAGCCAGTGTCCGAATACGGCCTCTGCAACGGAATCCTTTGTGCCGAAAGGGCTTGCCGGAAAAGCTACGGAAGCAAAACCTACCTGCAGGGGACCGGTATAAACTTCTGGAGTAGAATCAGAAGTTTCGGTAAGGAGATAAAAATCTTCGTCACGACTTTCGAAAGGTGTTTTTATTGCAGGCATTTTCTCAAGTACAGGCCGTAAATGATTTATGGTTTTTTCCGTGGATTTTTCATCGGCGGTTATATTCACAACAGCACCACCTTCCACAAGCTTATTCCTGATTTCTGTCAGCTTTTTGGAAAACTCCTCCGAATCCATTTCTACAAAATCAATCGTTGCATACAATTGTGTAAGACCATTCCAAATCTCATCAACAGCCTTGGAACGGCTGAACAGACGTGATGTACGGCTTGCCGCATACTGATTTCCGGCAGGTGCAACAGAAGCCACAAAATCATTGCGGTACTCAAGTAGTAAATCTCTTATTCTGTCTTTGTCAAAAAAATCTGCTTTGTAAATACAGTCAAACAATAAATCAAGAGCCTGAGGTAGCTTTTCTTCCAGTAGTTTTACTCTGAAAAACATCCAGTCACGCTCAAAAACCGGGTCGTTCTTTTTACGCTCCTCATACACTGACTTTGGAAGCGCTGGAGATGCGGACGATGTAAACAGTGATGCGCCTAACCCTCCTACAGTACGTGCTGTTCTGGCAGATGAAGCCTTCCAGTCTTCGTCTGCAAAACCAACAGACGTTATTGCACTCGACAAAAAAGGCAGATAAAGGTACTCCGCAGGTTCAAGCGTATCGGCGGGGAATCCCATTTCCAGATAAATAATACCGTTTGTCGGTTCTGTATGATAAAAAACCGGTATATTGCCGCAAAACAAAGATTCCGTTTTTATCATATCCGTTTCCAAAGGCAGTTCCGAAGGCTTTAAATGCGGTATACGGTCAAGATTTTCTTTGCTGTCCTGCTTTTGCTGAATCTGTGAAAGCTGTTCTTTTTTATCAATTATGTCTTTTTCAAAACGTTTTCTTTCAGAATCGGACAGGTTTTCAAAAAGCTTTTCAATCCGCTGATCCACACGTTCCTGAGCCTTTGTCTCGTACATTGTATCCGGTTTTACAATGACCGTCGTTCTATGCACATTATCAATAAGAAGCTTTTTGAGTAGTTTTTTCAGATAATCACTGTCGGAAGCGAGTCTGTTTTTTACGATATCAAAAGCTCTTGAACTGATGAGTGTAGAATCAGGACGTTCTCCGTGAAGCCAGCCCTTAAGACATCGTCTCATAAGTACAAGAGAAAAAGGACCATGACTCCGCCTTATTTCGCGGTTAGAAAAATCCATGGACAAAACAGCAGCTTCTATTTCTTCTTTTGGAATTCCGTTTTTATATAAATCGTCAAGAGTATCAAAAACAAGATTTTCAAGTTCATTGGCTGTTCCACTTTTCATACCGCGCAGGCCCACGGTAAAGCAAGTGTACTTGAGTTCTGTCTCAAGGCCTGTACATGGCGAGATGTCCTCACCGAGTCTGCTTTCTATCAGAACACGGCTCAAAGGAGAAGCATCATGTCCAAGAAGCACTTCCGAAAGGAATGCACTTTCCATGCTTTCAACGGCATCACTGCCGGAACCTGTCATCCAGTTTATAAGGACGGTTTCGCCCTTTCCTTCGCTGCCGGCTGGTGCTGTTACGGTCAAAGTCTTTGGTTCAGCAAAATGAACAAGCTTGCCGACGGAAATTCCGCTGACACGCTTTTTTATTTCGTCCATTTTAGCCTGATCAGCCTCAAAAGGCTTAAGAAATCTTTCTTCAATAAAAGCAAGCTGCTTTTCAAGAGAAATATTGCCGTAAAGAAAAAGGCGGCAGTTTGCAGGGCTGTAATAAGTTTCGTGAAATTTTTTGAACTGGTCGTAAGTCAAATCAGGAATAAAATCAGGATCTCCACCCGAATCAACGGCATAGGAAGTTCCTGGCAAAAGTGAACGGGTACTCCAATCTGCGGCAATTCCGTCAAAGCTTGAGTAATTGCCTTTCATCTCATTATAGACAACGCCTTTTATACACAATTTTCCGTTTTCATCATACTCAAGATGATGCGCTTCCTGTGCAAAAGTCCATTCCTCCAACAGAGGAAAAAACACAGCGTCACCGTATACACTCATGAGATTAAAGTAGTCAGCTTCTATCATGGAGCTTGCCGGATAAACGGTTTTGTCCGGGAAAGTCATTGCATTTAAAAATGTTTTTACACTTTGGTTAGAAAGCTGCAAAAAAGGATCTTTTAGAGGAAAGTTTTTAGAGCCACACAAAACGGAGTGTTCTATAACATGAGCCACACCGGTTGAATCTTCAGGCGGTGTTTTGAACGCAAATGCAAAAAGGTTTTCCTCATCATCACAACAGATATGGTAAACTTCCATCCCTGTTTTTTCGTGTCTAAGCCAGACCCCTTCCGCATCCATCTCCGGTATTGGACTTTTATCCAGAATCTTAAAACCTGAAATCGTGTCTTCCATATTATAAGTACTCCAACATTATGCCGGTAAGTTTAATTATTCAACCCACTGATCTTCGTCACGAGCGGCAATAATCAGTTCGCCTGATTCCCAGGCCGTTCTGAGTTTTTTGACAAAAGAATCGGTTACAGTGTTTGCATCCTTTTTACGTATGGGTTTTCTTGCAGATTCTTCTTCCAAAACAGAAACGCCTCTGCTTTTTGAAATATTGGTAAAAATCTTTTTGCGGAATTCTTCTGATTTATCACAAATCAAATATGCGATATCAGTATCGCTCATGCCGTGCAGGATTTTTTGAATAAACTTGTCGTCAGCTTTTGTAACATCATCCATTGTGAACAGGCGGCTGCGCAAATCTTTTTCAAGGTCGCTGTCATAATTCTGTAATGTGGAAAGAATCTGTTTTCCTGCCTCATTGTCCATTTTGCGTAAAATACCTGCGAGGGCATTTCTTCCATCGATGGTGTTCTGTACAGGCATCTGCATTGTCTGTACTTTTTCACGCATTGTATTGTCGATCCTGCTCAAAATATCGGGTGAGAACGAACTCAAACGTGCCATTCTCCAGATTGTTTCTTTCTTGTCATCTTCGGGCATCTGTTTTATAACGTCTGCAGCAACGGAAGGCTTTATTTTTGAAAGAATCAGCGCTTTTACAGGAGCAGACTCATCCTTGAGCAAAAAAGTAACTTTCTCTGCATTCAAATCCTTGAGGTATTCAAAAGGAGTTCCGTTCTTAAATGGCACAGCCTTTTGCATAACATCTTCTGCCCTTTCCTCTCCAAAAGCCTTAGTAAGGATATTCCGTGCAGTACGCACCCCCCCGCTCGTCTGAGCCTTGTCCATCAAAACCTGAAATTCCGCCAGAATCTGTGTGGCTTCTTCCGGTGCAACATTCCGAATTGAAGCAATTTCGGGAACAATTTTGTCAACCTGATCTTGAGGCAGATACGAAATAACTTCTGCAGCCTGATCTACACCAATCAATAGCAAAAACTTGGCAACACGCCTATATGTGCTGTCCGATGAACCGGACGGTATTTTGTAAAGAATTTCGTCATAACCAGAAGACTTTTTTTTGTCAGGGGTTTCTTTTTTAGGCTCCGCCGAAGCAACCGTATCTAAAGGCTGAGCAGTAAATTTTTTAGGTTGAAATGATTCTCCGCCGTTCATTGCGGCAAAAGCAGCAAAATCAAACTGGTTCTTTTGCACAGGCGGTTCTATTGTTTTTGCAGGGCTCTGAAGCTTTTTTGTTTTTGTGTTTTTGTCTGCAGCAGCTTCTTTAGATTGAAAAACAGGAGCATCCGAAAAACTGAAAGGTTTAAATTCTGCGGTTTCCGTCTTTTCTTCAGTTTTTTTGCCGCCTTGCAACTGAACAATAGCAGCCTCGGTATCCGACTTGAGCAGAGCCGCTATTGCGGCATTATTTTTTTCAACTTCGTCCGCGGTGAGTTTTTCAGGATTAAATCCGGCAGCTTTTCTGTATGCCTTCAATCTTTGATCGTTTTCATTCATATTCGTATGATACCAGTACCTGATAGAATAAGCAAGTTGCAAAAAAAATAAACCTTCGTAAAAAAAAATTATTTTTTTGCTAAAGTCGCGAATCCAACCTCCGATAAATAATTTGTAGGGCAAAATTATCGGTGGTAATTGACATCCAGACACCGATAATTCGTCTGATGGTATTACTTTGACCACCTTGGCTGAAAAAGAGTGTGAGACTTTTTCAGCTTTTTTTTTAGACTATGAAAAATATAATAGTAACATTGACCGGTCCAATGGCAGCCGGAAAAAACGCAGCAGGAGAAGTCCTTAAAAAAGCGGGATTTGCAGTAACTGATGCGGACGAGCTGGCTCATACTGCATTAGAAAACGTTAAAGAACAAGTTTTTGATGCTTTCAGGGATGATGCAAACAAACTGGGGCTTTCACTGCAAAACGAAGACGGCACCGTAAACCGGCGCAATCTGTCAAAAATTGTTTTTGCTTCGCCCGAAAAACTCGCAAAACAGGAATCACTTGTACATCCCGAAGTAAACAGACTTATGGAAGAATTTTTAAATGCAAACAGCGACAAACCCTGTGCGCTGAATGCGACTGTACTGTACAAAGTTCCAATTATTAACAAAAGTACATGCATAATATATATAACAGCTCCCGTTTGGCTGAGAGTTTTCCGCGTTCTGCGAAGGGACAAGCTTCCACTTAAGAACATAATAAAAAGATTTTCAGCCCAAAAGAATTTATACTCTAAATATCAAAAAATAAATGTCGATATATACAAAGTACAGAATTTTACAAATAAACAAGCACTTGAAAGAAAAATTCTGCGCCTTTTGAAACGGTACGAAAACGAAGGAAGATAAATATGGAACAAAAACGGATTTTATGGTTTGTAGCAGCGGTTGGTATCATTCTGGTAATAATTATCGGTGCAGGATTAATCTTTTATCCGCTGACAAAAAAAGACCCCGTAATAAGCACAGATACACAAAATAACACATGGATGAATCCAGTCCAGCACCAGGAAGAAACTCCGGCAAGTCCGTTTCCTACCGAAGCTGAAACAAATGTACAAGAAATAACATCTGTAACAGATGATACCAATTTATATTCTGACAATGTTACAACAATAGATTTGAACAAACTGGCAGCCCCTACTGATTTTACCACGGTAAGAAGCGACACAGCCCCTGTTTCTGAGAAAAAGGAGACTGTGGCAGCAAAACCCGTTACAGTTTCAAAACCGAAAACAACTACAACACCAGCGGCTTCTGCAACAAAGACTGAAACAGCTTCTACAAAAAAGACAACAACAGAAAAACCAGCTGTAAAAACAACAGTAACCGAATACTGGGTTCAGACAGGCGCTTTTTCGAACAGGGAATATGCAGAGAACGCACAGGACAGCATTGCCGCATATAAAATTGAGAGCGAGATTTTTACAAAAGAAGTAAACGGGAAAACATGGTACCGTGTCCGTATGGGACCTTACAAAACAAAAACAGAAGCAGATTATTGGATGACTGTTATAAAGTCAGATCCGATTTTCGCCGATAGTTATATAACTGAAGTTAAAACTTCGAAATAATCCTCCTTATTTAACTTTCATATTAAAAAAGACAGAACTCCGGTATATTTTATTGCTTTTCCATACCGGAGTTTTTTTATTTGTTCCCGCGGTGCATCCATGTGAGTTCGTGTTTATTGTATGATAAATGTATAACCCTGCTGTCCGGCAGGCGTTCAAATTCTTCGATAAGCTTCCAGTCAGTTTCGCCCTGCATTTTAATCGTGCAAATCATATCAGCCTTAACATTCTGTGCAATCCACATTTTTACCCATCCCAAAAGCCGTTCAGGGTAACAGATTACATCCGAAAAAATCCAGTCAAAGTCCTGCAAATCAGCAGGTTTTAATGTAAACGCATCATGCTTTAAAAATGTTACTTTAGGATTGGTCATCAAAGCAGGTGCGAGCTCTGCACGATCAACCGCAAAAACAGAACACCCTCTCTGAAGCAAAACCCAGGTCCAGCCACCCGGACAGGCTCCGGCATCAAAACAGACATCACCGGCTTTTGGCATCCGACCAAAAAAACTATTGAACAGAACCAGCGCATTCTGGAGTTTTAAATATGCCCTGCTCGGCGGATTTTCGTGATCTTCTACAAATTCCAGATTACCGCACGGCAGATAATTGCTCGTTTCAGCAGAAAAAAGCAGTTTGTGTTCATCAAGCAAAGTCCAGATTCCAATAGGCTTTTGTGGAATTTCAAAGGGAAATTTTTTGGGTTTTATGTTTATATACGGCAGCTTTTCCTGAATAAGAGCCGCCCTGCGAAAAAGAACATACTGGTATGAGGCCCAGTTACGCTGAATCTGCTTTAAGGCATTTGCAGCATCATTTACAGACTGAAAAGTAAGGACAACCGGTTTTAGCAGCACAGTAGAGCACCAGTACGGATACGATTCAAGATGTTTCTCGGTATAGACAAGATTCCCGTAAACTTGCAAATCTGAACTGTTTATTTCGAACCGGTTTTGTAATTCATCAAGAAGAAAAGGGAGTTTGTCCTCAAACGCCAGATAAGCTCTGCCGTTTAAGGATTCTGTTGTTACAGACATAATTCCTGTAAAAGAAGACCTTCGGAATCAAGTGAAAGGTTATGAAGAATCTCAAGATACTTAAGCAAAGAAGGGATTCCCGGTGAATGCAAAATAACAAAGCCTACTTCAGGTGTTTCTTTGGAATCATCTTCCCAAACAGGATGTACAACAATAGTAAAAGGACTCAATCCTGCCTTACAGGACGGCTGTATGGTAAGTTCATAATCTTTGTCATAATCAATATCAACGGTAACAGGAAAACGGATTTTGCAACCACTCTCACTAACATCCAAAAGTACACCTTGTAAAAAACAAATATCAGGACAGGTTATACGTGCAAAATCTTCATATCTGACATTAGTACGATGTTCTAATTCTGACATAGTATTTAAATTCCATGGTTTGGACATTTTTGTCAATAACCCTTGTTATTTTTTTGCCAGAATTCCGTCAACGGAAAGATTGATAGCTGTATACAGTTCTTTGATTTCGCTTTGGCTGAAAATTGCAAGACGGAAAATAGAAGATTCAATAAAAGCATACAACATCTCATTGACAGCCTTTACATTTAAGTTTTTAAATTCCCCGCGGTTGATTCCTTCTATTATAATAGTGGAAAGCAGATGACGCAGTCTTATTATTCTGCGGTTGACAAAATCAGCAGGATTCTTTCCAGTTTTTTGTATTTGCAGGAGATGGTTTAGAACAACAATAAAAAGCCGGTGATTTTCAGTACAAGCATCAAGAATGGAAATCAAAACACTGCGGAGTTTATCTTCTGAAGAAAGATTTTCGTCCTTGATAAAGCAAACGAGCTTCTCTTCGATTCCTGACGTTAGTTGTTTTAAGCTCCAGACAAAAATCTCTCTTTTATTTTTAAAATATAAATACAAAGTAGTACGGGTAATTCCGCATCTGTCCGCTATTTTCTGAAAAGTCGCATCTTCGTAACCTTCGTCAACAAATACATCCAAAGCTTTGTCAAGAATTTCTCGTTTTCGTTTGTCATGTTCAACAACAATTGACATATAAACTCCTTTTTTTACTGAAACATGTAAAAAATTGTATCTAAGTTACCGCTTTTAAGACTTTTGGTTTTGACAGCTTTTTTTCCTATACAGTTTTCAAAAGAAGAATTAGCTGTAATAAAACCCATCTGCCAGCCGGGGAAATTCTTAAATAACACGGACATCTCCCTGTACAAATCCTCAGCTTCTGCGCTTGTGCCGAGTCTTTCGCCGTAAGGTGGATTAGCCAGCAACAGTCCAGTCTCATATGGTGCCGCAAGCGAATCAAAGCTTGCAGTCACAAAATCAGGCCGCTGAATACGGGCATCACTTCCAATAAGCTGTAATGCCCTGCCTGCCATAACACAGGCGTGTTCCGCATTCAATCTTGCGCGGTTTACCGCTTCTTCCGAAATATCACTTCCTGTAATACGGGCAAGGCAATCGGGGCGGATTTTTTCGGCTTCCTGTTTTTTTATTTCAAGCATACGTTGTGCATTGTATATTGACAGGTTTTCCAAGGCAAATGAGCGTCCCAAACCGGGAGCCACATTATATGCATAAAGCGCGGCTTCTATAGCAATTGTACCGGAACCGCAGAAAGGATCATGAATCGGTGTTTTTCGGCGCCAGCACATTTGATGTAAAAGAACAGCGGCAAGTGTTTCGCGTATAGGGGCTTCGCCACCCATAGTTCTGTATCCGCGGCGGTTAAGTGGAAGTCCACTCAAATCCAGCATAACGCTCATCTTGTCTTTTTCAAGATAAACCCGAACTGTTGCAGTGCTGCCTGTTTCTGGCATTGTACTCATATGCCACACACTACCCAGTTTGGTATATATTGCCTTTTGAACCATCGCCTGAATGCTGTGTTCGGATGAAAGGCGGCTTTTATGGGAACGTACTTTGTCAACAATGAGTCTTACATCTTTATTGAAGTAATCCTGCCAAGGTATTGACTTTACACCTTCAAAAAGCGAATCAAAATCGGGAGCATTAAAATCACCGAGCAAAAGATAAACCCTGTCAGCTGTCCTCAGGCACAGGTTCGCACGATACATGGCATCTGTGTTTTCAGCGGTAAAAACAACTCTACCGGGCGCATTTTCTACGGGAGAATACTCCATCTTTTTAATTTCATTTGCAAGGATCTTTTCAGCACCAACTGCACACAATGCTACCAACGTAACCATAACGGTTTACAGCATAACATTTTTTTTTAAAGTGTGCAATTAAATCCAGATTGCATCGATAATGCTGTTAAATTTATACTATTTGGTTTACAATATCTTTATACAGCTAATTTTTTAACTATACGGAGAGTTTTTATGAATCCAAAACAGCAAATGTATGATAAGGCTGGTCCTAAAGTTGCAGAAGCACTTAAAAACAGAAATTTTGACGCATACTATTGTTCTTCGGCACAGGAAGCCGTCTCAAAGGTTATGTCGCTTATTCCAAAAGAACATGTTGTCAGCTGGGGTGGTTCTGCTACGGTGGCTGCACTTGGTATTCTGGATAAAATTCGTGAATCAGGATACTCAGTAATTGACCGCGACACAGCAAAAAATATGGAAGAAAAAGTAAGTCTTTCCAAAAAAGGAATGCTTGCCGACACATATCTTTTGAGTGCAAATGCCGTTACACAGGATGGTATTCTTTTGAACCTCGACGGAAACGGAAACAGGGTTGCCGCGTTAACATTCGGTCCTGACAACGTAATTGTTGTTGTAGGAATGAACAAGATTGTAAAAACAATCGAAGCCGGTGTTGATAGAGTGCGCGGTTACGCCGCTCCGATGAATGCGCAGCGGTTTGACATAAAAACACCGTGCAAAACAACGGGGCAGTGTGCAAACTGCAAATCACCCGACAGCGTATGCGCAACTTTTGTAATTACACGACTCAGCAGACCTGCAAAGCGTATAAAGGTTGTTCTTGTAGGAGAAGACCTGGGTTACTGATTCTGCACAAGAATCTGGTACATAGGATTTTCGCCGGGATGAAGTTCCATAATGTGCTTTTCACAATCAAGAACTTCGTCAGGATCATGCGTGACATGCAAAAGTGTTGTTATGCCCGACTCGGCAATGTTCCGCAAAACGGCGAGAATCCGCTTTTTGCTTGCTGTATCAAGACCGTGGCAGGGTTCATCAAGAATCAGCAGAGGAGGGCATTTTACTACTGCTCTTGCAATAAGGACAGCTCTTTGTTCACCGTACGAGAGATTGCCGAATTTTTCCTCATGTCTGCCTTCAAAACCGCACAAATCAAGCCATGAACCGGCAAGAATTTTTTCGTAATCACCGGTTTTTGTGTACAAACCTACCGAGTCATGCAAGCCGGAGATTACTATGTTTTCCGCACTCATCCCGCCGAAATTCCTGTAATCAACATGCAGCCGGTATGAGACAATTCCCATTTTTTCTTTAAGTTCCCAAATTGTTTCGCCGGTTCCCCGTTTTTTTCCAAACAGGCTTACATCGTTGCAAAAAACCTGACTGTTATCACCTGTGATTAACTCCAGTAGAGTTGTTTTTCCCGAGCCGTTCGGACCTCTGATAAGCCAGTGTTCTCCGTTGTTGACCTTCCAGCTAAGATTGTCAAGGACTCTTTTGTTATCCCACTGCACAACAACATTTTTCATTTCGATGAGAACAGGTATTTTTTCTTTTAAAGACTCCGGCTGCTGAACAATACCTTCTGCCTGTGCCGCCTTTACGGCATTTTTAAGGATTTCCAGATTTTTTTCAAAAGTCCGTTTTTCTTTTTCGAGCCGCTCGGCATTTATGCGTTCATATTCTTCTTTTTTGCCACAAAAACTGATTTTGCCTTTTGAAAGCTCAAGTACATTTGTAAATGTGCCGGGTACAGTATCAAACCGGTCCATCATCAGCAATATACGTGATTTTGTTTTATCTTGTAGAAAAGTGCGCAGACTTTTGCGGCTTTCTGTATCAAGTCCTTCAAACGGCTCGTCAAGGACCAAAAGGTCAGGCTCTGCGACAAGCGCACGAACTAAAAGAGTACGGCGGATTTCACCAGTAGAAAGGTACTTTAAACCACGGTCAAGGACAGAAACAGTGTTAAAAGCTTTTACAAACTTATTGTCTTCCAATGGTTCATTTTTTTTGTCGATGGGAAGAACAGCACTTATCAATTCTCTGGGAGTTCTTCCTATATCAACTCCACCTTCAATAAACTCTGACTCATCGTTGAGTTTTTCTTCTTCAATAAGCTTTGCGGCGGCTTCGAACGAAACACTGATTGTGGAATCCTTACAGAGATTAAAATACAAAGCAACGTTTTTGCCATCGGCAGCTTTTTCTGGAATTATTTCCAGACTGCCGCTTAATGCAGAAGCGAGAGCACTTTTTCCCCCGCCGTTTGATCCTGTAACAATCCAGTTTTCATCGCTGTTCACTGTCCAGTTAAGGTTAGAAAGAAAAACTGTTCTTCCGTCAGTTACATAACAGTTTTTCATTGTAATAACAGGTTGTTTTTCACTCTGAGCCATTCGTTAGTTGCCTACACCATATTGCGCATAATAACTGTCCAGCGCAGACTTTATTGTTGAATCGATTATCAATTTGCCGTCAAACGGTGTTTGTGAGAGATACTCGATAACATCTTTCATTGTAACAATGGCTTTTGCAGGAAATCCATACAAATCTGTAATTTCGTCAAGTGCGCATTTTGATCCCTTGCCCTTTTCCATTCTGTTCAGCGAAACCATAAGTCCTTTTATCTCTACTTTTGCCTGTTGCTGAACAATGGGGAATGTTTCTTCTATTGACTTTCCGGAAGTTGTAACATCCTCGATAAAAACTACCCTGTCACCGTCTTTTATTGGTGAACCGAGCAGGATTCCTGTTTCGCCGTGGTCTTTGGCTTCTTTGCGGTTGGAACAGTAACGGATTTCTTTATTATAAAGCCGAGAAAAGGCTATTACGGTCGCAACACTCAGAGGGATTCCCTTGTATGCGGGACCAAAAAGAATATCAAAATCGTCTCCAAAATTTTCATATATGGCTTTTGCGTAGTATTCTCCAAGGCGGGAAAGTTGGCTTCCTGTAACATAGGCACCAGCATTCATAAAAAAAGGCGATTTTCTTCCGCTCTTAAGAGTAAAATCTCCAAATTTAAGGACATTACTTTCTACCATAAAACTTATAAATTCTTTTTTGTAGTCTTCCATTTTTTATTTTCCCTTGTTTTGTTCTGCCAAGTATTTTATCAAATTCTGCGCATTTTTTACTATAGATTCATAATCAAAGAAATCCGCAGCACTTCGGATATGCTCAAGCGTATCCGCTATTTTCGTTTCCCATCTGAACGATTCAAGTTCCTCAGCAGTATCTTTGACAAACAAAATATTGTAGTTTTCCGCCGCATTCTTGATTGCGGTTATTTTTTGATATAAAAGTTCAATATTACCATTCCGGGTAGGAACTATTTTATTATCATCACTTTTGATACTTTTAAGACAGAGTTCAACATTACTTACTGTTTCTTTTATCATTTCAAAACAATTGTCATTATTTGCAACAATAAAATCAACATTTCCTTCCGAAGAAGCTTTTTCAAGACGAGCAGCCGTAATACTGAGTTTGTCCGCACCGATAGCCTTCGAAGCACTTTTTACGGCATGCATGTTTACGGTATATGTTTTCCAGTCTTTCTTTGAGTATGAGTCCGCTAAAAGTTCAAGTTTGGAAGCAGTATCGACTATATATGTTTTTAGAACGTCTATGTATGCGGTTATTGAATTACCGGCATATTTTACACCTGAAACAGTATTCACGTTTGGAATAAGGAATTGAATATCCTGTATGTTTTCAGACTGAACCGGTTTTTGAACACGTGGGACTATTTTATCGGTAGGCAGCCAGCGGGCAAGTACATCATTCAAATCATTTTTTTCAACTGGTTTTGTCAAAAAATCATTCATTCCCTCAGCAATGAATTTTTCCCTCATACCCGACAAAGTATTTGCAGAAAGAGCGATAATCGGCGTTTTACTGCTTTTATTGTTCATTCTTCGGATTTCTTTCGCGGTTTCTATACCGTCCATACCGGGCATCAGATGATCCATAAAAATAAGATCAAAGTTTTTTTCCTGCAAAAGACTAAGTGCATCAAAACCGGATGAAGCAGTTTCTGTCGTTATACCATGGAATTTTAAAAGCCCGGAAGCTATCTGAAGACTTACCGCATTGTCATCAACTAAAAGTACAGTTGCTTTTGGAGCATATACGTCTTTTAACAGCAAAGATTTTGAAGTCTGTCTTTCGGGAACATCCTCGGATAAAAACTGTGCTACTGTAATACAGCTGATCGGAGACTGGATAACGTACACATTCTGTTCATTAGGATAATTGTAATTGTTGGAAGCAATAACCGCAACAGGAGTGTTTGCGCCGGAACGTTCGAGCAGTGTTCTTACTCGCGAGAAATACATCGCTGAAACAAAAATGTAATCATAATCATAGTCTTCCTGTAGTCCGGCAGTAAAATCGACTGCAGAGGTTGCAAGCCGCACATTTACGTCCAAAGACTCAAACAATCTGAGCAAAAAACTGCTGTATCTGCGGCGAGGTTCAAATATAAGGATATCTCTTTTCTTTATTCCGTCAATATTTACAACCGGATATCCACTTTTTATGCGTTGCTTGATTTTTGCCGTAAATGTTGTTCCATTTCCGTACTCACTGTGAAAATCAAGAGAACCGTCCATCAGTTCGCACAGTCTTCTTGAAAGAGCTAATCCGATTCCAGTTCCAGAAACATTCATATCATTATCAAGGCGCTGGAACATATTAAAAATCTTTTCCTGTTCTTCCTGTTTTATGCCAATACCGGTATCCTGAATCTCAAACTCAAGATTAAGGATTTCATCATCCACACTTCCGCTTACAGTTACGGTAATACTGCCTTCTTTTGTATACTTAAGTGAATTCGAAATTAGATTCAACAAAATCTGCTTTACACGGTAACTGTCACCAATCAGCTGGGCCGGCAAAGAAGGATCTACGTAAAAGAAAAATGATAGAAATGTTTCCGAAAGTTTTAATCGAGTGCTTTCTACTATATCGTTAAGTAAATCAGCAAAATCATACGGAACGGGTGTTATTTCCAGTTTTCCAGATTCCAAATTGGAAAAATCCAGAATATCAGAAACAACATTAAAAAGATTGCGACTTGAAGAATTGATTTTTTGCGCATAATCAAGTATTTCGGGCGAAACCTTTTTGTCACCGAGAATAAGGTCGCTCAAGCCCATTATAATATTAAGCGGAGAACGCAACTCATGTGACATATTTGAAAGAAAATTTGATTTAGCATCTTTTCCAGCGGCAGCCTGTGTTCTTGCAGTTCCTAGAGAAATACGCAGTTCCGCTTGGCGCAGTTTTGAAAACATCAGCTTAAAAGGTACTGAAAGAAGCTTCAGTTCTGTCTCGGAAAAGTTTATCGGCTTTCGGAAAGAATCTATCTCGATAAAACCGCAGAATTCATGAGAATCTACAAGTGGCAGGATACATTTTGTAACAACATGGTTTGAGGCTATATTGTATTTTAATCTGCCTGAGATTTCAGAATCAGGGGTAAGCATGTAGGGTTCGCCTTTTTCAAGCTTTTCAAAGGAATCGGGAAGAATTTCTTCCAAAGCAAAAACAGAACCGGAAGGATATTTGTTCTGGGCGTTTTCATCAGATTCCCAAACAACAGAAAGCTCACAATTACGGGCTAAATCTTTATTATTCAAAAGCCGCCACAAACATATACGATCAGCAGAGATTTCTTTTCCTATTTTTTTAAGCAGGTCTGCCAGGTTTTGCAATATGTGGCTGTCATACTTTGTCTGCTGCAGGATTTTATCAGTCAGATAAATCAGCAGCAACAAATCGCAACCGTTTTTTTTGGAGTCAAGCGGCGGCTGTTTTTTCAGAAAGGCCAGGAATGCAAAATATGCACACAACACGAGTATTACAACAAAGAGCACTATAAACAAAAGCGGTATACGCTCAAAAACAACCATGCCGGGAAAAGCAGCCTGTGATTCACTAACAGCAAAAGTGTCTGCTGCGAAAAACGCAAATACCAACAATAATAAGAAATGGTGCTTCATAATCTATTTTTTTAGCAAATCGCTTATTCTGGCTGGGAGCGCTTCCGCATCAAAAGGTTTTGATATGTAATCCAATGCGCCAGCCTGTAAACCTTTTTTTACGAATTCAGTTTCTGTGTGTGATGTTAAAAAAACAACGGGAATTTTTGCCCACACAGGATTGGCTTTCATCTTTTCAAGAATAGAAATTCCATCAATATCAGGTATTTCGATATCAAGTAAAACCAAATCAGGAGTTTTTTTCTCCAGAGCCATAAAAAACTGTTTACCAGAAATAAGCAGTGTCAATGTAAAAGAATTTTTCAAGGATTTTTCAGCCAACTTTAATGTTGTAATACTGTCATCCACAATAAAAACATGTTTCAATGCAGGATCTCCACGTATCACAATGCTATCACAAATTTAATTTTAGTGAAAGATGATTTATTTTATTTTGGGTACTTCTGCATCATGCTGACGAATATAGACCGGTCCGTCAAAATCTTTTAAAGGTTCTTTTCCATTACGATGCATTTCAGCAGCACAAAGCAGGACATAATCTGCAACACATTCTTTACCATCAAAAACATGAAATTTTTGATCAGGTCTCAGTTCCAAAATCTTTTCCATACAAAAACCGGCATCTGCGCCTGTAATAAGAATATCTTCTTCCCTGTCCAGATACTGCAATAATTCTTCGGGTGAAAGGTCAGAATCTTCAAGAGATTGTTTGCCATTACGGTATATTGAAACATAAAAGCGGTCTTTTTTAGCATCGATAACAGGAACTATCGTTCCTGAAAAATCCCTGAAAGGATAAAAATATGCCTGCAAGGTCGGTACTCCGTATAACGGGCAGTCTGTTGAAAGCTGAAAAGCTTTTAGTGCAGAAAATCCCAAACGCAAACCGGTAAAAGAGCCAGGTCCTGAGGATAGCGCAACAAAGTCTAAATCTTCAGGTTTAAGCTCTGCTTCTCTGAGGACTGTTTCAATCGCAGGCAGTATTTTTTCGGATTGCCTTAATTCGAGATTGAGGATAAGTGAAACATGCTGATTTTCGTTATATGCTGCAACTGAGATTCTGGCGGTTGCTGTATCAACGGCAAGAGCTTTCATATAATTATTCCTGTTTTATTGTATTTCCCCGTAAGGCCAGTTTTGTATGGTAACAAGCCTTCCTCCATCTTTTGTAATCGAAAGGGATATGGTTATAGTCTTTTTAGGAAGTGCTCCACGCACTTTTTCGCTCCACTCAATTATGCAAACTCCGCTTCCATAGAGCATTTCTTCTGCTCCCAAATCAATGAAATCTTCTTCTGAATCGAGCCTGTAAACATCGATATGATAAAGATGTAAATTTCCCTCATATTCCGAAATAATTGTAAAAGTGGGGCTCGATACATTTTCAGTAATACCTAAAGCTTCAGCAATGCCTTTGGTTATTGTTGTTTTACCAGCTGCAAGAGTCCCTTCCAAAGCTATGCAATCGCCTTTTTTGAGGAATTTTCCTATTTTTTTTCCTAATTCGATAGTGTCTTCTGCTGTTTTGGTATTAAATGAAATCAGGGTAGTTTTCCTTCCCGATCCATATTGATGATATGTTCTTTTACGCACTTTATTACTGGTAAAAGTGGATAACTTAATGACTTTTTAAACTCTATATCAATCTGGCTTTTTCCTGTAGGACCGGTCTCAATAATGAAATTTATAGGAGTTTCAATGGTTTCCAATGGTACTTCGAGAACTGCAAATGCTGAAAATTTTCTAATATAATATAATCCGCTTTCTTCTCTGGAAAGATTTTTTAGCTCCAAAACTTTCATCAAAAAACTCCAAAGTAATTAAATGATACTATTTTTAAAATGAAAACGCAAGTACAAACAAAGGGCAGACACAAATCTAGAGGAGCGAAACGCATTCTGAAATTTTTTGTACACGCGGAGCAAACTCGTATTCTGCAATATCACCTATTGTTACGGTGTCTTTTGTTTCTACTGCCTGCAGAAAATCCTGCAAAAGAGGATTGAGTTCCTGAATAAAAATAGTTATGGGAGTACCATCTATCGTTATTTTTTCAAAATGATTCGGAAAAAAAGAGAAATATGGAAGCAGGTCAAAAAGTGCAGAGAGAGAATCTGCCAGTTCCGAAACAGAGGCCATTGCTTCATTGTCTTTATTCTGCTGAAACTGTAATGGAATCTGTTCCAATCTACCCGAAAGCGAAGAAAATCTTTCAAAAATCTTTACAGCAATATCCTTTACATCTGTATAACTTACTGACTTGAGCGAAAGTTCTTTTACACTGTCTATGGATCTTGTAAAAAGCTCATCCAGTTCCGATGCCTGAAAAACCTCTGAATCAGCTTGTATTTCTATTATTGTTGCATCACTTTTTTCAAGTTCTGCTTCCATGCCTTTCAAAACGTCACCGACTGTTTTTTCGCTCTCAAACACGATATCCAGCGGTACTCCATCTAAACGAACATCCATATAATCCTCTAGTTTTTATTCTTTGAATTCTGATTGTTAAAATTGGTTATTGAATTTGACTGTGATTCCAAACTGTTCAAAGTACTTTCCATCGCACTATATTTTTGTTTAAGCTCTTTTTCTTTTTCTGCAATTTGTGCTTCGAGCTTTTTTATCTGCGCTTCAGATGATTTTACCTTTGAATCAAGCCCTGAGTTTTTTGTTGCAATTATACCACCGGTCTGGGTATATGCCTGCAAGTTTTTGTCAACCAGATATGCAATTCCGGTATCCGTTACCAAATCATTGTCACTGTCATATCCGAACAAGTTTTTTATTTCAGCGAGATTTTCCTGTAGTGCCGTATCCAGCTTTTTCTCGTCAATTTCCAAATAGCCGCGCAACTGCGAAGCATTTATTCCAGAAGAAGTTCCGGTCTTGGATGCTATTCCTATCTGTGACAGCATGCGGATTGTATCGTTTGATTCAATCTTATATGCAGCAGACATAGTACTCTGCAAAACCTGTTTATTTGATGTCAGCGTAAAATCCGCCTGAAAAAGTCCCAGGCGTTTCATGGCATCCGAACGCTCTTCATCAGTAAAATACTCTATTTCGTTTACAATTTCTTCTTTTGTCTGTGTTAAAATATTAAGTTCAGCCATAAGCCGGTTGTAATTACCGACAAATTCTATTATTGAGCTTTTTATATTGTCATTGTCTGTTTCTACTGTTAAAGTAACAGGCTTCTTAGATTCGCTTTCCAAATTAAGGGTTATATTGGGAATTATGTCGTCTATCTTGTTAGAAGAACGAGTCATACTGATTCCCTCATATTTTACACAAGCATCTGCTGCTGTTGAAACAGGATTAAGAGGTGTCATTCCCCTGTCCGCCTGAACATCACGGATTTGGATGTTTGAAACAGCGAGAGATTTTCCTGTGTTAAAATTCTTTATTTCTATACTGCTTATTTCTGGAACGTCAGAAAGCTTAAACTTGACGTATGCGTTTCCGTCTTCGTCAGGGCGAAGTCCTGCAAGTGCCACTTCCGTTCCGTTGGCTTTTTTTATGTAAACAACGGTATTTGTTTCCACTTTTTCAGTTTTTTCCGGCTCAACGAACGGTAAGTCCGTATCCATTTGAGCATTTGAAACTGTAATACCGGCAAATTCTACCGTTCCGGGTTCAGGAAGAACCGGCGCAGAAAATTCTGTAGTTTTTTCATTTTCGGTCAAATCTTGCACATCAGAGAACTGAATTTTCATTGTCAGGTACTTTTCCAGATTATCTAAAGCAGATTCCGGAATTTTTACCGCAACACCATTCTGAGGCGGAACAGAAAGCACACCGGATTTAAGTGCCACCTTATCAGCTGTAAGCTGAGAAACGGAACTAAGCTCACGAGTAGATTTTAAAAGTGTAACAGTGTTGCTGCTTCCACCCAGGCGGATTATTCCAGTTCCAGCGGCAAGAGAAAGCGCGTCGTCTTCAAACGAAAGCGTGTTTTCAGCCCCAGTTTGCAGTGCTTCAATCGAAAGGACTTTTTCATCATTGCTGTAACCAACAAGAGAAGCTTTTAAAATATCCTTTGAACGCTTATTGAGCGTATCGACAAAATCAGCAATCTGACCGCCTTTCCAGTTAAAGGAAACAGTTTTTGTACCAACCTTAAACGTGTATTTACCAGGTTGTACCGTAAAATTTTTGGGTAATTGGTTTGAAAGGAATTTATCTGCTGATGCAATCTGAAGAACTTCAACTTTATAAGTACCGGCAGCAGCATCTCTTGTAGCTTCAGCAGTGAGAGAATCTTCCTGCGAAGATACAACATTTTTGTCAGTGAACGGGTTATTATAGGAAAATAGACCCCGGGCGCTGTCACGCACCGAGGTCATGTACTGATTTACCCGCTGCAAGCAGTCCTTTTCAAGCTTATATGACTCAAGTCTTTGCTGCTCCCTTTTGAGGGGAACTTTTTCCAGTTCTATCAAACTGGTAACGAGGTCATTTGTCTTGTACTTGTCGCTTACACCGGGTATATTTATCTCAGCCATTTAATCTTTTCCCAATACAGTCACTAGATTTTCTCATCGACTAAAAGCGCCTGCGCTTCTATCATGCGAGCATGAAGTTTCTGTATATCTTCAGACGGAATCTCCTTTATAATCTTGTTGTTTGATGGATCTACAATCGTAACGACAACAGTATCAAGTTCCTGATTGACGTTAAATTGAACCTTTCTTCCAAGACTATTGGAAAAATCCTTCTGAATCCGTTCAATCTCAGCTTTAACGGTCTCCAGATTAGGCTCTTCTGGTTGCGACTTAGCAACGTCAGATGAAGGTAACGTTACCGCCGTCTGCTGCACTTTTCGTGCGACATTGCTGTTTACTAACCGGCCATCCGTGGCCATTTGCTGCCCAAGAACATTTGTTACAATAGCCATGGGCTTGCCTCCTAAAGAACACACGGGGAAGGGGTGCACGACCCCGTGTTTTATAATTCATCAAAAAGATGACATCCAGCAGTCTCTTTGATGATTTATGGTTAGCGCAGGATACTAAGTACGTTCTGTGAGTTTGAATTAGCCTGAGCCAACATTGCAACACCAGATTGTGTGAGGATCTGGTTTTTGGTGAATTCTACCATCTCTGTAGCCATATCGGTATCACGGATTCTTGATTCTGATGCCGTAAGGTTTTCTGCTGCAATGGCAATACCTCTTGAAGCAGTTTCAAATCTGTTCTGGAAAGCACCAAGATCTGCGCGCTGTTTTGTAACAGTCTTTAAGGCAGAATCGATTGTTGCAATTGTCATATTTGCACTTTCCGGTGTGGCAAGCGAAATAATGGAATCAACGTCACCCTGCAATCCTGACAAGCCGAGAGCCTGAGCAGTCATTGTACCGATAAAAATCTGTACATTCTGATCTACGTTAGCACCAACATGCAGCTGCAGATAACGTGGATTAGTTCCAGTATTTGCAAATCCACCGGTAAGAAGATTCATACCATTAAACTGCGCCTGACTTGCGATTCTGTCAACTTCTGCAACAAGCTGAGAAACCTCAACCTGAATCTGAAGTCTGTCATCATCTGAATAAATGCCGTTAGCTGCCTGAACCGACAATTCTCTCAAACGCTGAAGAATGTCTGTTGTTTCGTGAAGGAAACCTTCCGTTGTCTGAATAAATGAAATACCATTCTGAATGTTCTGATTAGCCTGATTAAGACCACGAACCTGTGAACGGAGTTTTTCAGATACCGCAAGACCGGAAGCATCATCACCGGCTTTATTTATCCGCATTCCCGAACTGAGTTTTTCAATATTACCTACGACATTGTCATTGGCAATATCCAACATACGATTAGCATACATTGAACTCATGTTGTGATTAATAA
>JAEEQG010000076.1 GCA_016285185.1 Spirochaetota bacterium | reverse complement strand
TTGCGGCTTCTGCCATTGCTTCAAGAAACGGAATCTGGCTGCCCCAGATTGAGCCTTTAGTTTTTTTGCCGCCCGAATGGATATAGACTTTGCCGCTTTCGGCGGTGCTCTGCCCGCTTCCGAAACCGATTGAAAGGTTCTTGATTGCGCCGCCAAAGCCTGCCATTGCATGGCCTTTGAAATGCGAAATTACAAGATATGAATCGTAGTTCTTGAAGTGGCTTCCCACATAGTCGCCGTTTTTAAGCCGATTGGCATCCGGCACAGGAATCAGCATCGAACCGTCTTCGTCCAACAGGTCAAACGGCGCTATTTCCAAAAATCCGTGGTCTTTTACAACCTGCTTATGCATTGCATTTGAAGCACGGCTGCCGCCGTAAGCTGTGTTACATTCTACGATTGTTCCGTTAACAGCTTTTACTGTGTCGCGCAAAAGCTCAGGGCTAAGATAATTTGATGCAGGCGGTTCGCCTGTGCTTATTTTTACGCCGGTTTTTCCTTCCGCAGTCCAACCGAGCGCATTATAAAGCTTTAACATTCCTTCTGCAGATATGTCTCTTGTAAAATAAACGATTGGCGCAGAGCCATTGTCTGTTTCATGTGTTTTATATGTCGCAGCATTTTTGTTCTCTTTTGCAACAGCACACGAAATCAGCACTGCAGCAATCACAAAAAATGAAACAATCTTTTTCATCGGTAAGCTCCTCTTTTTGTATTGTATCATACATTCCAAAAGTTTTGGAGAGGAACACATAAACCCGATTAAGACCGAATTAACTTAATATGCATATACTGATTATCGCTGCCGAAAATTTCACCTTCAATTTTTTGTGAAATTTGCGTTGACTTCATGTTCAATTTTTTGTAAAATATGGGTGTATTTCACCTTCAATTTTTTGTGAGTTGATAAATGATATCATTGCAGCGAAAGGCATATCAGAGTCTTCTTGAATGGAAAAACAGCACGTCAAACTCCAAGGCAATACTGATAAATGGAGCGAGGCGTGTCGGAAAAAGCTATCTTGCCGAAGAATTTGCAAAAAAAGAATACAAATCATATATTCTCATAGATTTTTCCAGTGTAGACAGGGCAGTGTATACGCTGTTTGAAAACTTCGGGAACAAAATGAAAATCGATGAATTTTTCAATCAGCTTTCAGTAATGTTTTCCGTAAAGTTGTTCAAACATGAATCCGTTATCATTTTTGATGAAGTTCAAAAGTATCCTAAAGCCAGAGAGTTCATAAAACAGCTTGTTTTGGACAACCGTTACGACTACATTGAAACAGGTTCGTTAATCGGATTAAAGAAGAATGTGGAAAACATCCTGATACCGTCGGAAGAAGAACAGATGAATCTTTATCCGTTGGATTTTGAAGAATTCTTGTGGGCAATGAACGATAATGTAACAGTTCCTTTTTTGCACGACTGTTTTAATAACAAAAAGCCCCTCGGAAATCTTTTAAAAACGGTAAACGAAAAACTGCGTATGTATATGATAATCGGTGGAATGCCGCAAGCAGTAATCGCATATCTCAAAGAAAAAAAATATGACGATGCGGAAAAAGCAAAACAGAAAATTCTTACACTTTACAGGGAAGACATAGCAAAATACGCAGGAAATTACACAGCCGAAGCAAGAGCGGTTTTTGATGCAATTCCTTCAATGCTTTCGCATCACGATAAAAAAATAAAGTTTTCCGCACTGGGAACAGGTGACCGTTTTTCACCGACGTTTGCAAATGCTATATTCTGGCTCAGAGAATCCATGGTTGTAAACTTAAGTTATTGTATTGAAGAACCTTCTTTGTTTGACGGCTTTTCGACGGATTCAAACAAAGTCAAATGCTATATGGGCGATACAGGACTTTTGCTTTCACTTGCCGCCGGAAAAGATTATATTACGAATGAGTTATACAAATCTTTTGTGTTAGGCAAACTTTCGGTCAATAAAGGAATGATGACGGAAAATATTGTTGCACAAATGCTCACAGCTTTAAATCGTCCGTTAAAATTTTATGAAAAAATAATCACTGAAAAAGAAAAAAAACACAAATACGAAGTTGATTTTATTTATAAAACAGGAAACAAGCTGACGGCAATAGAAGTAAAAAGCGGAAACTGCAAAGAACATGTTTCGCTGGATTATTTTTCGGGACGTTATAAAAAACAGACTGCAAAACCCATGATTCTTACAAAAGGTGACTTTAAGGAAACCGATAATTATATTTTTCTGCCGCTTGTAATGACAATTTGTTTGTAAAAAAGGGGAGGCCTAAGCCTCCCGCTGTGACATTACTCAAACGGCTTGCTTTATATTAAACAAACCGTTTGAACCAACTTTAAACAATCTCAACTATTTCAGAGACTGCTTCAACCAAATACTTGCGCTCATAGCCTGCTTTTCCGGCATAACGGGTACGAACAACAATACGGAATTGTCCGGTTGTTAAGTCTGCCGGGATTGCAAACAAAAGCTTTGTAGGATGATTGTAAACCAAAGCTGTATCAACTTTTTTCCACAAAGTTTCATCGCTTACTAGTTCTCCCGTAGCTGTAACAGGTACAAACCAAACGCCCGAATCTTCTCCGCCAACTTTTAAGTTTGAACCGTTCAACAAAACCGAACTACCGGATGTTAATGTTCCGTCCATCTTGCCAGTTACAACATCCGTTACACTTATAATTACTCCGCTTGGTGTAGTGTATTGTGATGATGAAATCTCAACTTTCTGCACAGCATCTTTTAAGATCTGTGTTGCAGAAAATCTGACTGTAAGCTCAGGCTTTCCGGAACCACTGTCTACAGTACCTTTACCGGCAATGTAGAATGTACCTAGTTCACCAAATTTTACAGCATTTCCTGCCGCAAGAACTTTCAAGATAATGTTTGCATAAGCATTTAAAATGCTTGCAATTGTTCCCAAATCTACAAGGGGGACAGTTTCTGCCATAACATCAAGAATGTTCTGTGTGCTATAAGTATAGCGATCCACTTTGCCATAGAAGTTTTCTGTTCCTTCTTTTGCAAAATGGTTCTTCTGCAACTTTACGGACACTCTACCGTTGGCCGTTTCCTGCAGTTTGATGAATGCGTTGTTTGCATTTGATTGAGTAATTCTCTTCTTTTTCAATTTTTGCTCCTTCCATTTTGCCTTTTTCGTTGCGCGCTAACAAAAAAAGGCAAAATGTGGTATAATAATCTGTAAGGCTGAAACGTTTCATAATTTTTGTCTTACAAGTATAAGATATGCGAAAAAGGAATTACCGACAGGACGAATAAACATTGAATTAGCAAAAAATGAATTAAAAATAAATCGTTATAATATATAAAAATGAAGCAGATGTTTTTATGAACGGATTTGAATCGGATGGTATTTCGGAGTTTATTACATTCTCTCAATTTGCAAAAATACTGCGACCCTATTACGGGCAGAATAGCAATCAAGACGAATTTGTATTAAAACTATTTGACAATATCCTTGACGATTTCAATGAAGAATGCAAACGCAATACTCCAAAACAAAGAAGAATCCGATCTTACAATCCTCTGCAAGATATTGATAACTATCAACCGGATACAATCTCAAGATATTATACAGGAACACGTATTTCTCCAGATACATATTCCGAAATGTTAAGCTTCCGCAATAAAGATAAATTTAAAGCATTTATGAAAAAACCCGAAAACCCGTCGGAAGAAACTGATAAAAGTTTGAAAAATGCAATTTCTGATATATATGCTGATGTAACAGAAGGTAATTACTGCGCAAAATATGCAGAGCTTTTTTGTGAAATTATAGAAAGAGGTGCAAAAGAACCTAAGAAAAAAGCCGGGCGCAAAAAGAAAATTCATTACCCGGAAGCAACAAATGCCGATTTAATGGAAACCCTTGAAGAAAGAGTCACTAACGCTGCCATCTCTATTTCTAAAAGCATATCTGCAGAAAACCTCCCCAAAGACCCTGATATAGCATATTGCATTAAAGACAAAATAAAGCACGATCCTAATCTTAGAAGAACTATCCAAAACGATTTAGTATACTTTGATGTTGTAAATACTGCCTTTTGTACAGCTGCTGAAAACGGCGGTAAGCCACCCGCCTTTATTCGTGAATGCGTTCATAAGCACTACCTGAAGCTGCGGCAAAAAAAGAATATTACTGAAGAAGAAATTGTAAAGGGAATGAAAACGTATTTTGCCCCGCTTGCCTTAATTTCACCGGATTCTGATGTAGCAAGGATTATTGTTTCATATTTTATACAACTATGTGAGGTATTTGATGCTCCTGCCGGACAAAATAGTAAGATATAAAGACTCCGTTATTTCCAAATTTGTTCCTGTTCTGCAAATTTTGCAAACACAAAAAGCAATTATGCCTGAACAACTTTATAAAAAAACAAAAGATACATTTTCTTCGTTTTCTGAATTCATTCAGACATTGGATGCGTTGTATGCCATTGGAACAATTGATACAGACAAAACCACCGGGGAAATAATATGCTTATAGAAATTCAAAGCGATGCCTTTAAGGGCAAAGGTATTAAAGATGGGAAAATACCACTCCGTAAAGGTCTGAATAGCATTATTGCTACGGAATCGATGAACAATTCAACAGGAAAATCAAGTTTTCTTCTTGCTATTGATTTTGCATTTGGCGGTGATGACTATGCAGGGGATAAAGCAAAAATAATTGATAATATTGGTCATCACAAAATAAACTTTACATTTGAATTTTTTGATAAACCATATCATTTCAGTCGTTCTACATCAAATTTACATAAAGTTGCAATCTGCAAAGAAGATTATTCACAAGTAGAAGAAATAAGTATAAATAAGTTTTATAGTTTTCTTTTGGAAAAATATGACTTTGAAGATAAGTCCCTTACTCTTAGAGGAGCTATCAGCCCGTATTTTAGAATTTCGCATAAAAGCCCGAAAGAGCTTGAATATTTTCTGCTGGGAAGTTCAAAATCGCAACCGCGTGAAGCTGTTGTAAATTTAGAAAAACTTTTTAACCGTTACATTGAAATAGGAAAAGAAAAGGATAAGGTTGATGATTTAGTAAAAGCAAATAACACATTCAACGATGCTGTTAAGAGAAATTTTATACATTCGTCAATAAAAAATGATACTGATTTGAAATTAGCACAAGATAAAATAAAAGAACTAAAAGAAGAACTTGCCTCATTCTGCCAGACAGCTGATAAAAGTATCGTTTCTCTGGATGCAGAAAATACAGTAAAGATACACGAAATTGAAAAAAAGTATCGTAATTTACGCACACAAAAAACAAAGTTAGAAAACAAAATTACAATCGCAAACAAATCACTTGAAGGTTTAACTGCTCCGTCAAAAGAAGAATTATCTGTGTTGCAATCGTTTTTTCCATCACTGAATGTCAAAAAAGTTTATGCTGTAGAAAAATTCCATGAATCTTTGACAGATGTTTTAAAACAACAAATTACAGACGAAATTCAATATTATAAAATGCAACTGAATCAAGTAATCCTTGAACTTGACCCTATAAAAGCCGAATATGAAAAACTTCTCCCGAATGGAAGTTTGTCTAAAGCGGCATTTGATCTGTACAGTAAAAAAAGTCTTGAAATACAAAAACTTTATGACAGTATAGAAAATTATAAAAAAGGGCTGAAACTTGCCGCCGAGGACAGTGAGGCAAAGGACGTTTTAAACACAAAAGAAATCAATGTTCTGAATGAAATTGCAGACATAACAAACAAAAAAATGGCAGAGTTGAATAATTTGGAACAAACAAGAACATGGAATAGTCCGATTCTTGAATTCTTTTTGCCTAAAACAGACAAAGCAAAAGGAATAAGCCATTATTCTCTTAGTTCAAGATTAGATAGCGGAGACGGAACTTTAAGTGAAAATACGATTTTGTTTGATTTATCCGTTTTGCAATTAACAAAGCTCCCTGCCATAGCACACGATTTATTTGTAAGAAATGAATTAGATGAAAAACGAAAAGAAGACTGTATAAAGCTATACGCAACCGAAAAACAAAAGCAAATTTTTGCAACATTTACAGCCATAAATAATTATAACCCTGAAATCCAAAAAATCATAAAAGATAATAGAGTACTGGAACTGTATATAAATGGCGGTGAACTTTACGGAACAAGCGTCTGGGAATAAAAATTACCCATGGTAAATCGTTTATTTACCCTCTGCGCGTCGACAATTTACCCACGGTTCATCGTCGATTTACCATCGGTTTACTGTCGATTTACCCACGGTTTACTGTCAATTTACCCATAGTTCGTCGACAATTTACCCTAGGAAATATTATTAAATAAAAATCCCCTGCCAAAAGCAGGGGAATTAAAGAGCCGGGGCTCCATAAGAAGCGAAACAATTGCATAAAAATGCAATCTACGAACTGATTGCAATATAATTCATAAAATATTAGATGTCAATGAAAACTGAAAGAAACTGTATTTTAAAGAAAAAGCCAGAAATTATAAAAATAAATCGTACAAAAAATGTTATATGATATGCTATAATTAGAAACAACGGAGAATAACGAATAATGATTACTGGCGAAATTAAAAACAAAATTGACAACATTTGGCAGAAGCTTTGGGCTGCTGGCATGGCTAATCCGCTTACTTGTATAGAGCAGCTTTCTTATTTGATGTTTATCCGCTCGCTTGATGATATTGAGATTGAAACTGAACAAAAAGAAAATCTGATGGGCATTAGTGGCAAACATATTTTCGATGAAAACCAGCAGAAGCTTCGTTGGAGCAAATTCAAGAATCTTAGTCCAGATGAAATCTTTTCTTTGATGAAAGATGAAAAAAACGGCATCTTTGCATTTATCAAGAATATGCATGGCGATAACGAAAGCGCATTTGCAAAGTTCATGAAAGACGCAACTTTCCAGATTCCAGCTCCACAGGTCTTAGTAAATGTAATTGCTGGTCTTGATGAACTCTATGAAAATGATGTACAGGACCAGGATATGCTCGGTGATATTTACGAATATATGCTTGATAAGCTAAGTGCTTCAGGACAAAACGGACAATTTAGAACTCCGGCTCAAATTAGAAACTTAATGGTAAATCTTATACAACCTTCTCCTGATGACTGCATCTGTGACCCTGCTTGTGGTACCGCAGGATTCCTTATTAGTGCTGCAAATTATATCCGCGAACATCATGCTAACAAGATGAGCGATAAGCAGTGGGATCATTACATCAAAGGTCTTGTTACTGGTTACGATACCGATATGACAATGCTCCGCATTAGTACAATGAACCTTATGCTTCATTCAATAACAAATCCTACTGTTGAATACCAGGATGGTGTAAGCAAGGCTAACCAGATTGAAGGACAGTACGATGTAATTCTTGCAAATCCTCCATTTACAGGAACTGTAAACGAATCGTCAATTAATCCTAATTTGCTTGATGTCTGTAATACAAAGAAAACAGAACTTCTTTTTGTTGCCTTGTTTATCCGTATGCTTAAGAAAGGTGGCCGCTGTGCTTGTATTGTTCCTGATGGAGTTTTGTTCGGTTCAAGTAATGCTCATAAAGCTCTACGTAAAGAGCTGGTAGAAAACCATCAGCTTGCAACGGTTATCAGTATGCCAAGCGGAGTATTTAAGCCTTATGCCGGAGTAAGTACAGGTATTCTTGTTTTCACAAAAACAGGTGCAGGTGGAACAGACAATGTCTGGTTCTATGATATGAAAGCAGACGGA
>JAEEQG010000075.1 GCA_016285185.1 Spirochaetota bacterium | reverse complement strand
TAACTTAAGATTAGAGGCAGTTTAAAAAGTGCAGTTGCAAGAACCGCGTTTAGCTGACCGCTAGTTCACATTCTCAGTGCGAGGTAAACATGGCCAGTCTTGTTTTATTATTATTGTTCCTTCTTGTTATGATTTGTGTAGGTGTTTGGGGAAGCAGAAGAACTTCCACACTCAACGACTTTTTTTTGGGCGGACGCTCAATGGGTGCGTGGATGTCTGCATTTGCATACGGTACAACGTACTTTTCTGCCGTTGTTTTTATAGGCTTTGCCGGTAAACAGGGCTGGGGTTTCGGGTTTGACGCACTTTACATTGGTGTTGGAAACGCGATTCTGGGCGCAATGCTTGCATGGATTTTCCTCGCAAGAAGAACCAGAAGAATGACACAGAACCTTGATACAATGACTATGCCGGAGTTTTTGGAAGCCCGCTACGACAGCGATCACATCAAAATGATTGCGGCTGTTCTCATCTTTATTTTCCTTCTGCCCTACTCCGCTTCAGTTTTTAAGGGACTCGGACATCTTTTTGAAACAACCTTTAACATTTCATTTGACTTTGCACTGATTATCCTCGTTGCGATTACAGGTATTTATCTTGTTCTCGGCGGATACTTTGCGGTTGCAATGACGGACTTTATCCAGGGCTTTATCATGCTTGCCGGCGCAATAGGCATGCTGATTGTTATGATTGTAAAAGCAGGCGGTTTTCCTGAAGCATTTCAGGTTGCGGCAACAAATTTTGAACTTCACGTTGAACCGGCAGCCCGTCCTTCCGCGCTCACAATCGCTTCGCTCGTATTTATGACAAGCTTTGGAACCTGGGGAATGCCTCAGATGGTTCAAAAGTTCTACGCTGTAAAAAACGAGGACGTTATAAAGAAGGCAACCGTAATTACAACGCTGTTTGCTCTTGTAATCGGTGTATGCGCATACGGTACCGGAATTCTGAGCCACGTATTCTTTGATCTGAACACTGTTCCAAAAATGCCCAACGGAAGCATTAACTACGACATGATTATCCCTACACTGCTTTCAACACAGCTGCCGGAACTGCTTCTTGCGGTCATCATGCTTCTTATTCTTTCCGCATCAATGTCAACGCTTGCTTCAATGATTCTCGTTTCTTCTTCTTCAATAACGATTGACCTTTACAAGGGCTACCTTAAAAAAGACGTTTCGGAAAAAAATTCCGTACTGATGATGCGTGTTTTGAGCGCAATCTTTATAATCGGTTCTTACTTGATTTCAAAAATGCAGATAGGATTTATCGTAACTCTCATGTCGCTTTCATGGGGCGTTCTCTCCGGCGGCTTTATGGCACCGTACATCCTCGGCATTTACAGCAAAAAAATAACAAAGGCGGGCGCTTACGCAGGTCTTTATACAGGTGTTGCAACCGCAATAATCCTTACTATGACTATGGGCGCGGCAAACTCACCGCTGGCTGCTTCAATCGCAATGGTTCTGCCTTTTATCGTAACTCCGGTTGTAAGTATGTTTACACCCAAAATTGATCCTGCACTGATAGAAAAAGCTTTTAAATAGCAACAACAATATGGAGAAAAAAATGAACGAAAGTGTTTTATTAGGAGATGAAGCCCTTGCCCTCGGTGCTCTGCACGCCGGGCTTTCAGCCGGATTCGGCTACCCGGGTACTCCTTCAACTGAAATTCTTGAGTATTTGATAGATAATTACGAAAAAAACAACGGCCCGCTTGCACAGTGGTGTTCAAACGAAAAAACCGCGTACGAATCCGCTCTCGGTGTTTCATTTGCCGGCAAGCGTTCGCTTGTAACAATGAAACACGTAGGCTTGAACGTTGCGGCTGACCCTTTTATGAACTCGTCGCTTTTGGGCATAAAAGGCGGTCTTGTTGTAATCGTTGCTGATGACCCAAGTATGCATTCAAGTCAGGGCGAGCAGGATTCGCGCTACTATGCCGACTTTGCGATGATTCCATGTTTTGAACCTACAACCCAGCAGGAAGCCTACGAAATGATGTTCGACGCGTTTGCACTTTCTGAAGAAAAGCATGTGCCAGTTCTCATGCGCATGGTAACACGTCTTGCACACAGCCGCGCTGTTGTACACGCATTTGACGAAAACAAGCGGCTGCCACAGAATAAGCTTTCAAAGGCGAATAAAACAGAATGGATGCTTCTTCCTGCTCTGGCAAGAAAAAACTACGCCAATATGCTTGCAAAACAGAAAGATTTTGCAAAATGGGCGGATACAAACAAGTGGAACAAGCTTGAACTTAACCCTGCCCGCAAAGACCTTGCGATTGTTACAAGCGGAATCGGACGCAATTATTTTCTTGAAAACACTGAAGACTACAAAAAACTCTGCGGCAAGGACGGACTACCGTCAACGTTGCATATAGGCACTCTGCCGCTTCCAAAGGATGCGCTCAAAAAGCTTGCGGACACGGCGGAAACAATTCTTGTTATAGAAGAAGGAATGCCGTTTGTAGAAAAACACCTTGCAGGAACTTTACCGCAAAAAACAAAAGTTATAGGAAAGCTTACAGGCCTACTTCCACAGAGCGGCGAGCTTAACCCCGATTCAGTGCGCAAGGCTCTCGGACTTGAGCCGATTAAATCAGCATCGGACATTTTGGACAAAAACGCCGCTGAAATATGCGCACAGCTTCCGGGTCGTCCGCCGCAGCTTTGCAAGGGATGCCCGCACTTTGACTCATACACCTCGCTCAACATGGCGGCGGAAGAACTCAGAAAGCAAGCCGGAGCGGAAAACGTTGCGGTTTGTGCCGACATCGGCTGTTATGCGCTCGGTGCAGGTGCGCCGCTTAATGCAACAGAAAGCATTGTATGTATGGGCGCTTCAATAGGTATGGCGCGCGGTGCTTCACAGGCAGGTATAAAATACGCGTTTGGCGTAATAGGCGATTCAACGTTCATGCATTCGGGCATGACAAACCTGATAGACTGTATTTCAACACAAACTCCTGTTACCGTTATTCTGCTTGATAATTCAATCGTCGCAATGACAGGCTGCCAGAAGACAATCATTCCGTCCAGCCGTTTTGAACCGCTGGTAAAAGGACTCGGCGTTGAAAGTGACCACGTAAAGGTTCTCGAAACAAATCCCGCAAACCGTGAAAAGAATGCGGAAATAATCCGGCAGGAAGCCGAATACCGCGGCGTTTCGGTTGTCATTATGCGCAGGGAATGTCTGGAAGCTTTCCGTATACGCACAAAGGCCGAAAAAAACAAGAAACTTGCAGAACAAAAAGCAAAATAAAACGAGGTTATTATGAAATATGACATAATTCTTGCCGGTGTCGGCGGACAGGGTGTTCTTTCCATAGCGGCTATCATAGCTTCCGCGGCGATGAAAAGCGGACTTTCCGTACGTCAGTCGGAAGTTCACGGAATGAGCCAGCGCGGAGGCGGTGTTTCCGCACACTTAAGACTTTCCGACACGGTTATTGCATCTGACCTTATTCCACAGGGCAAGGCCGACATGATTCTCGCTATGGAACCGATGGAAAGCCTGCGCTATTTGCCGTGGCTCGGTGCAAAAGGCGTTCTGCTCACTGCGGCTGAACCTTTTGTAAACATAAACAACTATCCCGAAATCGAGACAATCTACAAAACCATAGACAGTCTGCCGGATTCCCGCATATTAAAAACCGCGGAACTTGCAAAAGAAGCAGGCAACATAAAATGCGAGAACATGGTTCTTATCGGTGCGGCACTTGAATACATGCCCATCAAAAAAGAAACCGTACTGCAGGCTGTTCGCGACAGGTTCGAGAAAAAAGACCCTGCGCTTGTAGAAGCAAATGCAAAAGCACTTGAACTCGGAGCAAAAAAATAAAGGAGTCAGCTGTATCAGGCTGGAAGGATATCATGAAAAAAGAGTTTTCATACTGGGACAAAGAAGCTGAAACAATGAGCCGCGAAACAATAAAGGCTTTTCAGCTGGTTGCTCTAAAAAAGCAGATAACAAATGCGCTCAAAACAACTTTTTACAAGGATCGTCTTGCAAAAGCGGGCATAACCAGTCCTGACGACATTAGGACACTTGATGATTTGCGCAAGATTCCGTTCACAACCAAACACGATTTGCGCGAGGTTTATCCTTACGGTCTTTTGGCTGTGCCGTTTGATCAGGTTGTCCGCGTTCATGCTTCCAGCGGTACAACAGGAACTCCGACTGTTATTTATCTTACTGCAAAAGACGTAGACATGGCTGCCGACACAATGGCGCGTGGTCTTGCCGCTGCGGGCTGTACAAAGGACGACACCTGCCAGAACATGATGACTTACGGTCTTTTTACAGGTGGAATGAGCTTTCACTACGGTGCTGAAAAAATCGGCATGACCGTTATTCCTACGAGTTCCGGCAATACGCTGCGCCAGATTAAGTTCATGCACGATTTTGGTACAAGCGTAACACACGCAACGCCAAGTTATATGCTTCACCTTAATCAGGCTATCAAAGAAAGTGAATTCAAACGTTCAGACTTTAAGTGGAGAATCGGTATTTCCGGTGCAGAACCGTATTCGGAAGAACTCCGTAACAAGATGGAAAAAGAACTCGGCATTGAAGTTTACAACTGCTACGGCATGAGCGAACTGAACGGTCCGGGAGTTGCGTTTGAGTGCCAGCTGCGCAAGGGTATGCACGTTTGGGAAGACCGCTACATAATGGAAATTATAAACCCCGAAACGCTTGAACCTGTTGAGGACGGCGAAGAAGGCGAACTTGTAATGACAATTCTGTGCCGCGATGCAATGCCGCTTTTGCGCTACAGAACACGCGACCTTACACGCGTAATCACAGAACCGTGTCCGTGCGGAAGAACACACCGCCGTATAGCGCGCTTTACCGGCAGAACTGACGATATGCTTATCATAAACGGTGTAAACGTATTCCCGAGCCAGATTGAGGAAGTTCTTCTCAAGGAGAAGGGAGTCGGTGCGAACTATCTTATCGTTGTCGAAAAGAAAGGCGACATGGACAAGCTCACGGTTCAGGTAGAAGTAACACCGGAATTGTTTGCGGACGATGCTCGTGTTATGAACAACCTCAGGGAAAAGCTGCGTGAAGAAATGTCGGCGCTTATTACGATTAAGCCTGTAATCGAGCTCAAGGAACCAGGATCAATTCCTCAGGCAGAAACAAAGGCAAAACGCGTAAACGACCTGCGTCCAAAAGCATAAGAATAAAAGGGGAAGGAAAAACCCCTACTCAGAAGCGAGGTTTTTCCTTCCCCTTAAACCCCATCCTTTTCCGGCACTGCTTAGGGGATACCACTAAGAACCCCACATTATTTGCAAAATTAATAATATGATTTAGAATGTTCTTACATTCTAATGGCAATCTTTTTTTTCTTGAAAGATAATCTATAAAAATGGAGAGTTTATGAAAAACAATATTAAAAAGGTACATATTATTACAACATTTGTATTTACAGTTTTTGCAATTACCGGTTGTTCTTCTCTGTTGGGACATGTGTATTCTGTTCCCGTTAGTGTTACTTTAATAAATGAGACAGAAAAAACTCTCTATGCCGCCATTGAATTTAATTCAAAAACCACAAATATAGTTACTATCGGTCCTGAAGAACAGGAAACCTTATCTGTATCTGTTTATCAGTCTGATGTTACTTCGCTGCAAAAAGTAACACTGGCTGCAACTTTCCATCAAACCATAGTTGATATTACTCTTACCAAGAAGTTTGATCATGTAAATGATGAATCAGCGGGGGAGCGGTTTATAACAGAAGCAAGGATAGACGCCGATTCTTTCCCGCCAGATTGCAGTATATTGGAATTTACGCCTTCCATAAACAGGAAAAATGGTTCATTTGCAAGGCAATATGTATACGTATTCAACAGCGACCGCAACATACCGGATTTATATCCTTATCACTAAACGAGGAGTTTTTATGAAAGTTGATTTTGGAAAACAAACATTTTTGTACCCCATGCCGGTTTTAATTATTGCAACCTATGACAAGGACGGCGTACCGGATGCAATGAATGCAGCCTGGGGAGGAATATTCAACACTAATCAAATCTGCATCTGTCTTGATAAAAGCCACAAAACAGTGGCAAATATCAAAGAAACAAAAGCCTTTACAGTAAGCGTTGCAGATGTTGACCATCTTGTTCAATGTGATTATGTCGGAATTGTTTCCGCAAACAAAATTCCTGATAAACTGACAAAAGCAGGCTTAAAAGTTTCCAAAAGCAGATTTGTAAATGCACCTGTCCCGGACGACCTTAAAATGGTACTTGAATGTGAACTGGTAAGTTACGATGAAAAAACCGAACAACTTGTAGGTAATATAATAAATGTTGCTGCCGATGAATCCGTTCTAACAGAAGGAAAGATTGACCCTGCAAAACTCAAGCCTATTACTTACGACCCTGTAAATCATACATATCTTCAAATCGGGAAAATAGCAGGAAAAGCTTTTGAAGCAGGTAAAGCACTTACAAGGTGATACACCGCGAATACGGCACTAAATTGCAAAGAAAGGAAAGCCCTTATTTTGCGAGTTCCCTGATATTCTGCTTAATGAGCATTGTACCTTTCAAAAGGTTGTCGGCGGCAAGCGAAACAGCCTGTTCGGAATCCTTGAGCTTTGCGATTGATTCGAGTACAAGGGTACCTCCCTGGTTTTCTTCGTTGACCGCATGGAGAACGCTTGCTTCCTGTTGTTTAACCGTGTCTGAAAGACGAACAATTTCGGCAAACTCAGACTGGGTTGTTCTTGTCTTTGAGTATGCCATATCTATGCTTTTCTTAATTTCGTCCAAAACCTTGTGAATGTTCTTTGCCTGAACACTTGAACTTTCAGCAAGCTTGCGGATTTCATCAGCAACAACAGCAAAGCCCGCACCTGCGGAACCGGCATGAGCCGCCTCAATGGCTGCGTTCATTGCAAGCAGGTTTGTCTGGCTTGCAATGGACTGAATCATCTTGCTCATTTCCACAAGTCCCTGTGAATCCTGTTCAATATTACCTACAAGCTTTGTAACATCGAGAAGGTTTGTGTTACCGATTGAAGTTGCATTCTCAAGTTCCTGTACTGCGCCCGCTGTTTTTTCAAGCGTAGAGGTTATTGAATTGATGTTTCTTATCATCTCTTCGATGGAAGAAGACGAGTCTGCAACAATTTCGCGCATTACTCTTGTCTGATTTACCAGAGAATCAACGTTGGATTCGTTTTCTTCCAGCTTGGTAACACTTACGTCGCTTACTTCCTTTATGGTTTCCTTAATTTTTTCGGAAAGGATCCGCTCGTGAACTTTGACGTTCTCGTTCATAAGGTAATGGTGGCAGTTTTCCTTTTTGTTTATACCGTTATAGATAGCAATCGCCATTTCACGACATGAAGAATAACCGCAGGCACCACAGTCAAGAAAGTCTTTCTTTTCTCTTTTACCCATCTCGGTAAAAATTTGGTCAAGCTGTTCCTCAGTTGGAATCTTTATCATGGAATTATAGACTTCACTACGGTCGGTATACTTTCTTGTATAAAGCCCCTCACGCCAGTACTTGTCTATAGTTTTGTCAAGCTTGCGTCTGCCAAAGTAGCTCTTTGACTTCCACTGGTTTATTCTGTTCTTCATCCTGTTTTCTATAAAGGTTTCAAGTTCATCAAGGGCAAGTGAGTGGTTCACCGTTCCGGCGCCACAGTTACAGCCGCGTTCACAGTTAAGACAGTCTACGACAGGACAAGATAATTCCTTATTATTTTTTATTGCATCCGAAAGCTCGTCAAAATACTGAGTCATTTTTGGCTGGCCTTCTATCTTGCGGATTTTGTTTGCTATACCCGGAATAAACCGTTCAGCTGTACGCATAAGTCCACCCGGTGTTGAATAAAGAACCGCACGTTCCGCAGGCGGGTTATCG
Source organism: Spirochaetota bacterium (assembly GCA_016285185.1). Taxonomy (GTDB): domain Bacteria; phylum Spirochaetota; class Spirochaetia; order Treponematales; family Treponemataceae; genus UBA1240. Next base: position 17,462 of record JAEEQG010000075.1, on the reverse strand, counting down.
TATGAAACTGGTTTGAATTTTGAAAGCTGGATATCATTGTCGCTCAGATACTTTGAAATGGATTTCATCGAAACGTTGTAGTCACCAAGGCCATTTTCATCAAACTCCCGACGCTTTGCATAACATGGAGAGATTGCCGCCATTTTGAAATCCTTATACTGTGGATAAAACTTGCGTATCATTGCGAATGTATGAGCCATAGGACTGTCTACTGTTGCAAGATATGGCAGCAAATCGCTGTGATAAAGCTCGATGTATGTAACAAGAGCGGGGCACGGCTGAGATATCATAAGCCGCGGCTCTTGCTTTTTTATATCCTCGATGTAAGATTTTGTACAAAGTTCCGCACCAAAAGAAACATCAAAAATCGCCCTTACGCCGATTGACTTAAGAAAGCCGTTCAGTTCAAGTTCTTTTCCTCTGAAATTGGCAGCCGCAGCCGGGGCAACTATGGCGAGAACCTTTTCGCCGTTTTTGAGCGCTTCCATAAACTGCTCAAAATCATCGATACCGTGGCGGGCATCATGGCTGCATGCATCGATACAGGCCCCGCAGCCGATACAAAGCTGTTCATTAAGTTTGATATAATCGCCCGAGCCATCGTTACAAAACTTGGCCGGACAAACGGCGATACACCTGTGACAATTAACGCATTTATCGGGATCAACAATAATAACAGGTTTTAATGTTTCCATATATCACACCAATAGGAATAAAATGCTATTTGATAGAGGTAAATTATACAGCGGTTTTTGATAATATACAAGATAGGTTATCAGTAGTTCAGGTGAGTTGTTTTTTCCACTTCATAATCATCTGCAAAGCCTGCAATGGTGTCATCTCATTCGGTTCCACAGACATAATGTCATCAATTACAAGTTCCTCGTTGGAAAACAATTCGGCATTAACAGGACTATGAGGCTGAGGCTCTGTTTTTGTTTCTATCTCTGTAGGCGATACTTTGTTTTGTAGTGTCTGGATAATTTCTTCTGCTCTGGACACGATTGAATGTGGGATTCCCGCAAGTTTTGCAACGTGCAGGCCGTAAGAGTTTTCTGCTGCTCCTTCTTTTATCTTTTTCAAAAAAACAACGTCGCCTTCGTTTTCCAGAACTTCGAGACAGAGCAATTGAAGGTCAGGATGGGACAATCGGGTAAGCTCATGATAGTGTGTCGCAAAAAATGTTTTACATTTTATTGTATTAAGCAGATACTCCGAGACTGCCCATGCAATCGAAAGTCCGTCTTCGGTAGAAGTACCGCGTCCAACTTCGTCCATGATTACAAGGCTTTGTTTTGTTGCTGAACGTATTATATTTGCGGTTTCTATCATCTCGACAAGAAAGGTTGATTCACCACGTGCAAGATTGTCAGAGGCCCCTACCCTGCAAAAAATTTTGTCAACCGCACCGATGCGGGCTGATTTTGCAGGAACGTATGAACCGCACTGTGCAAGTACCGTAATAAGCGCATTTTGCCGCAGAAAGGTACTTTTTCCGGCCATGTTGGGTCCTGTTATGAGCGCAAAGGGTTTTTCGTCCAAAACAACACCGTTCGGAACAAACTCACCTGACTGCATGTGATATTCAACTATCGGGTGCCTGCCGTCCTGAATGGAGAAAGAGCAGGAATCATCCACATCAGGGCATGTCCAGCCATATTCAAGTGCACACGATGCCATAGAAAGCGTAACATCCAGGCAGGCAACCTCGTGTGCTACCGTAAACAGATAGTTCACATACTGCTTTAATTCTGTCCGAACTTCAAGAAAAAGCGTACGTTCCAGCTCAATTATTTTTTCCGATGCTGAGACCAATTCCTGCTCAAGTTTGGACAATTCTTCGGTTGTATATCTGTCGGCATTAATCAGTGACTGCCGCCGGATAAAATGCGATGGAACTGAAGCCTGTTTGCTCTTGGTTACTTCTATATAATAGCCGATTACACGGTTATAGCGTATTTTCAGGTTAGGGTTTTCAGTCTTTTTTCGTTCCTTTTCAGTGTATTTTTCGAGTATACCGTTAAAATTCTCCTGAACCTCACGCAGATGATCAAGCTGTTCCGACCAGCCGCGCTTTATCAGCCTGCCTTCGGTTAAAACCGTTGAAGGATCTTCGTTTATTGCATTGTCTATGAGCGTTACAACTTTGCCTGCAAGTGTTGTATCCGCTGAAACTAAATCATAATTCTGGATTTTGGCGCTTATTTGGATATACGCCTTAAGACTGTTGCACAAGCAAATCAAGTCTTTGCCGTGTGCTTTATCCATCGCTATGCGGGTGGCGAGACGTTCGATGTCAAAGATTGAAGAAAGCAATTCTTTTAACGGCGGGATGAGACTTTGCTTGTTGCAAAAAAAAGTTACTTTCTCCTGTCGTCGTTTTATGATTGCAGTATTTTTGACCGGCAAAAGCAGAATATCGCGCAAAAGGCGGTTACCCATCGGAGTAACTGTTTTATTGAGTACCTCAATAAGCGTGTATTGGCTTGTTCCATCATGAAGATTTTTGACAAGTTCCAGATTTTTTAATGAAGAAGCATCTATCGAAACATATTCCGTGTCGTTTACAACGGAAAAATCCGTTATTTGTGACAAATTGCTGAAAGAATTCTGTTCCGCATAATCCAGCAAAAAACCGGCCGGTATAATCTCGGGTGAATTGGCATTAACGGAAAAAGACCGCAAATTGACAACATTAAAATGTTCCAAAAGCTTTTTGTAGGATTTTTCGCTGTTGAAATGCCAATCAGGATAATATGTTACCACTATCTGCGGCTGATTTTTGATAATCTGCTGAATCCGAATATTTTCTTCAAGCGATTGCGGTAATATCAGTTCTGACGGCGATATACGTTCCAACTCACACTGTAGTTTGTCTTCGTTTTCGGGAATATCCCAACTTTGTGCAAAAAAACTGGCTGTAGATACATCCAAACAGGCAAAGGCTGTCTTAGTACTTTTTTTGTTCGCAACAAGACACAAAGAAGCAATATAGTTGTTCCTTCCTCTGTCAAGGAAATCTTCTTCTACGGTTGTTCCCGGAGTGATGACTTCCACAACTTTTCGTTCGGCAAGTCCTCTTCCTGTAGGAAGCGTTATCTGTTCGCAGATTGCAATTTTTTTACCATATTTTAAGAGGCGGGCAATATAAATCTTAACAGCCTTGAACGGGATACCGCACATAGGTGCATCACCTTTGTGCGTAAGGGTAAGATTAAGCAGTTTTGAAACTTCGATTGCATCATCATCAAACATTTCATAAAAATCGCCTAACCTGAAAAACAAAATCTTTCCGGGATACTGCGATTTTACCTTTTGATACTGCTGCATCAAAGGGGTTGTTAGTTCTGAATTGCTCATACCCGTGCTGTGTTTTATAGAAGAGTTCTATCGCTCTGTAGCAAGCGCAGTAATAACTTTCTCCGTTATATCAACTGAAGGACTGTACCACAAAACAGCATCGGCCTGCTGCAGGCTGAGAACCATGCTGTAGCCGTCACTTTCTGCTATCTTTGCTATTACCGAATACAACAAAGAATAAAAATCATTTGAGGATTCAAGCCGTTTTTCCAGATTTTCAAGCTCTATGTTTTTTGCCCGTGTATACTCTGTCAGATATGTCGCTTTTTTGCTGATTTCAGATTCAAGGCGGAAAACCTGAGTTGAATCATTTCTGTTTTGAGCTTCAATCTTTTTTGTCTGGAGATTTTTAAGCTCCTGTGTCAATTCTGTTATTTCCTGCTGAAATTCAGCTTTTTTTGCTTCATAATTTCTGACAGCCGAAGATTCTCTGAAATATGCACGGTAAACCTGAGCCGTATCCACTACGGCAAATTTTGTAATCTGCTGGGCTGAAACAATAAAAGGTATTACTGCTAAAATTAATAAAAATATAATTTTTTTCAAAGCAAACTCCCCTTAGTTATTTACGAGGTTAAATGACAAAACAACCTTCCAGTCTGGTTTGTTATCCGCATTACCCCATCTGAAATTTCCGTTTTCAAATTTGAATGTATTTGCAAGCATTACCCTGAGTGGCAACTGCTGCATAAGAGAACGGACTCCAGGTCCAAAACTGAAATAAACATTATTCCAAGAAAGAGTCGAGAACATTTCCTTCATGGAAGATCTTACAACAGCTGTATCAAAGAATAAATCCGCAGCAATAATGTTAGGCACAACAGGAATACGCAGCTCAAGGTTATTTGCCCACATGACCTTACCTTTGTTAGCGTAAGCTGTATCCCAACCGCGTCCGGTAAACATACCGTCAACAGCAAGAAGCGATGAATTTCCGATTCTGTTTTTATACGGTGCTACAAAAGAAAACTTTGAAATTGCCGCAAATATCAGTTTAAAAGTCCAGTTATCATTTATAGGTTCATTTATCAATGTTTTATAAACTTCGCCAAGGGTATCGGATTTTAGATAGAACTGGTGTTCAAACATAGGCAAAAGACCTACCCACGAAAGCTGCTGACTTGCAAACCAGCCTTTAGAAGGATCATAGCTTATATCACGGCCGTCAACAGAAAATGCCGACCATACAGAATCCATAAGACCCCATTGGTTGTTATAATCTGAAACAGTCGTATCAACAGGGATATTATGCGGATCATACTGATTACGCAGGAACTGAGTTGCAAGACCTCCTGTAAGACTTAAGACCAAAGAACCAGGATACCATCTTTTTCCAAAAGAATTTGAAACTGTTATATCCCAAGAGCGGACATCCATGTAATAATTGGTTGTATCAATACCCCATGGGGTGAAAACCTTTTGGAGTTCTTTTTCTTTTTTTCTGGAAGCTGAAATCGATCCTGTATAATTAATCGGCTTGTTAAATATCCAAGAATTGCTGTATGAGGCACCAAGAGTTTGTGCATCAGGAGAAACTTCCGTTTCGACTGAGACTGTCTGACCTGTTCCCCCGACATTGGTATCCTGCCATTTTGCCAGCAAAGAAACAGGGAATGAGTTAGGATCCGCCAAACCGGCGAACGTAAGTCCGAATTCTATCGAAGTTGTAGACTGGTCTTCGACAGTATAAACTACGTTTACAAGATCATCTTCCGAACCGGGCAGAAGCTCGGGAATAACAGAAGAGAAAAAACGCAGGTTCATGAGGTTTCGGAAAGCATTCATATTCTTTGTGTTGGAGAAAATGTCGCCTTCTTCAAACGGTATTTCACGACGAATAACATATTCTTTGGTTTTTGTATTTCCCTGAACAATAATATTCTCAATGTGGCTTCTTGAACCTTCCTGAATAACAACCATATATGCAATTTCCCTGCGCTCTGGGTCTTTGCCTTCCATAGGCTGAATTGATGTTGAAATATAACCGTTCTCATAATATACATTTGAAATTGCGCTAAAACCTTCCTGAAATTTTGCAAGGTTGAACACGTCACCGACTTTAAGTTTTATCTTATCCTCAAGATAAGTTGAGGAGAACAACCAGTTTCCCTGGAAGGTAATACCCGCATAAGTATACTGATAACCTTCCTCAAGTACGAACGTTATATACAATTCTGTATTTCCGTCCTCATCAAGCTGTTCATCCCTTACTATATCTATAACATTTGCATCTACGTAACCACGGTTGTAATAGTACTGAAGCAGAGCCTGTCTGTCAGCTTCAAGCATTGATTCCTGAAAAGCACCTCGTCTGAAAGCAGACGATTCTTTCATAGACAAAGTATTTTTCAATGTTCGTGAAGAAAAAATCTGATTACCCTGAAAATCAATTTTCTTTACCCTTGTGGCAGAACCTTCATTTATCTGAAAAAATACCTTTACACCTTTTTCAGTATACTCAAAGGTTGATCCAATACGCACATTGGTATAACCACGTTTGAGGTACAAATCACGGATTTTTTGTTCTTCTTTTGCCAACTTGCCTTCGCTGAAAATATCCTTTTCTTTCATGGATATTGTGTCTGACAGTTCTGTATTGCGAATTTTACGGTTACCTGTAAAATTGATTTTTTCAATCATGGGGTATTCTACAACCGAAAAAGTAATAATCAAAGACTCATAAGTTTCGTCTGAAGGTGTTACGGTTGGTTCAATGGAATCAAAAAAATCAAGAGCAGTAAGCCTGTTTATAAGATCAAAATACAAATCATCGGTAAAACTCTTTCCTATAAACTCTTTTGTAACCGATTTCAAATCAGAACGTTTTACCGCCTCAAGACCGACAAATTCTATTTTTTTTATCGGTTTATAATAATACCAGTCCAATACTTCCTGAGAAGAAACAAAAAAAACGCCTATCACAAAAAAACAAAGGGAAACAACTAAAAACTTTTTATAAAATCGCATGACAGCTCCTATCATTATAGTTGAAACTTCCATGATAACGTTACAGAAGTATCGGGTACCCAAAGATTCTTAAAGTTGGCAGTATCAGGTGCAAGGCTCCATCTGACATTGACAAACGGACTTACCATTTCAAAGCCTATCTCAGGCTGAACTCTAAGACTGCCGTAGGAATTATTCCTGTTCAGCTTTGTTTCGTCATACACCAACTGTAACATAGCATCTGCATACAATGAATCACCAAAATACTTTCCCATATATACGGTGGTATTATTCAGCAGAGTACTCATATTGAAACGGGATGAACTCTTGCTTGTATTAAGAACTTCAAGCATAGTATTTTGCAAGACAAGCGTTCTCATAGAAAAAATATCAAATTTTAGGAATTTACGCAACCTCTTTTCAACCTGTTTGAGAACCGTTACCTGCGCACCGTAATCTACAAGTCCTGCAGCCATCTCTTGTATTGCAGTGTCCGAATTAACCGTATCCGCAAAAATTACCTGTCCCAACAATTCCATAAGCTCTTTTTCAGTTTTTGCAGGACTTGATGACAAAGTCGGTGACAGTTCGCTTAACAACTGATTTTCAGCAGACAATGTAATTCTTACAAGATTACGATTTTCATCACGTTCGCGAATTTCAGCTTTCAGGGTAACAATAGGGTCAACAATATCCTGATTGGCATCAAAAACCATCCGGCCTTCCCGAATATAGAAGTTACGACCTATATACAAAATCTCCCCGCCGCGCAGAGATAAATCTCCCTTGAATTCAAACTTATCAAGAATCGTATCAACTTTTACATACATTTTTGTATTAGGTGTTATCTGTCCCCACAACAAAGGATTTTTTCGTGAAGGATATACAACTTCTGTCTGTTCTCCGATTTCAATGTCCAAATCCACTTTTGAGTCAAAAGAGCTGCTGCTGTTTTTCTTTTTTGTCCTTCCTATTGCGAGCTCGCCTGAACCGTTGTCCACCTTAATGTTTCCGCTTATATCTATATCGTGGAGTGTTAGCTCAATAAGCAGCTGGCACGCAACATCACCTGTAACGTCAAGGAACGGGAGGTCATAACGGGCTCCGATTTTTCCTTCCAGTGTCCTGACATTCATAGAAAGTACATCAAGACGCCAGCGTTCAAAATACGCGAATGCATCAAAGAGCACCATACCTTTTTGTGTCTGCAGAACAAGAGGCTCTATTCTGAATGTACTCTGTTCTATGATTACAGGGATTCTGGGAGCATGAATAACTTCCGTTACATATTTTGGAACAGCAAGCCGCATTCCGGCTATTGTTATATCACCGTCAAAATCAGGATCAGTGAGTTTTCCCGAAATTGTTCCATTACCGACTGCAACGCCGTCATGAACTTCAAAAACAGGATATGTAAGTATGCCTTTAAGCCGGGACAAATCAGCCGTTATATCACGTAAAAACAAATCCACTTTGTTCTGCTTTATATTTATGAGTCCGTTCACCGAACATGTAAGTGCTGACGGCTCCACAAGCGTCAGACTCAAACGTTCATTGTCGACAAAAGATGCCTGAAGTTCGTTCTGTTTGCCGCCAGTCAAATCAAGTCTGTTTTTTGTTTTTTTCAGAGTATATGTGTAGGCATCAGATATGTTTATCAAATCACCGCTTACTCCCGCAATTTCAACCGTAACAAAAAAATCTTCCGGCAATAACCTTTTTTTGTCTGTTGTTTCTTCCTGTTCAGAACCTACCGAAACAGTAAGCGGAACTCTGAAAGAATGAGCAGCCTCAGTATCAACAAAAAGCTGGCCCAAATAATCTGCAGACAAAACACCTCTGAATTCTTTTGGTTGGAATGAGAGAGTCACATTCTTTACCATCTGGTCGCGATATGAAACTTCTATTTCGTCCGAAGAAAGTATCATATCCTCAAAAACAAACCGTCCTTTTGCTTCAAGCGGATATCCGGAAACAGAACACATGGAATCATTTACGGTAAGACTGAAGAACGGATCTCCAATAGTTCCCGAAGCACTGGCAACGGCATTAATCCTGTCGGAACTGTTCTGTTTTGAAAGGATATGGCTGTAATGGAAATTACTGATTTCGCTTTCCAGCATAAAATAATAATCATCTTTGAATGATGCTTCAGAATATGTCTTTTTATCAGGATTGTAGCCTGAAAGGTTAAAGAAAACCTTTTCATCGGCGAGCAGATTGTTAAGTTCCATGTTAGCCGAAAGACCGTCAAGTATTCCGTCTTCCATATTCCAGCTTGCAGTCATCATTCCACTCAATTCGCCTACAGCATCCACGTATGAAACGGTATTTGCAATTATACCAAAGCGGTCTGCATTACCCTTAAGTACAAGTCTGGGTTTTGCAGGGATAAGGTTTGTCAACTCCTTTACTTCCAGACGTGACAGATAAATTATCCAGTCCGGACTAAACAGGAATGAGTATGCTGCATCAACCGAGATACCCAAAACCGCTTTACCGACACGCAGAGGAAAATCAGTAAACGAAAGATTTCCAAAAGGATTTTTATCCATCAGGTCAATGAAAACTTCAAGTCCGTAATCGCCTGTGAGAGAGACAGATTCCTCGGGAATAAAAGTTCCTGCAAGAGAATACGGGATATCATTGATTTTAAGATTGGTTGAAAAGATTATATCTTCGAATTTTTTGCCTATATCACCCTGAACAGTACCGGAAACAGTTTGTCCTGCCCACTTTGCATCCAGATTTGAAACAGTAATAAGGTTTTCTTCGCCAATTGCACTGAACATCACATACTGATCATCCCGTTCAGTATTTGTTATGGATACTGACGGAGCATCAAACAAAACAGATGAAAAATCCGTTGAAAACTTTATTTTTGCATCTAAGCGGTAATCCTCGGTTTTCAGACTTCCGTTGACAATTTTATCCTTCTGCTCGTCCTTGAGAAATACGGCGAACTTATTTGCAATATCCGAAAACGATACCGACGTAAAATCAGCATGCGCATCAAGTAAAGGTCTGCCTTTCAAATTGCATGTACCGGCAAGTGTAAGTCCGTCTTCCGGCAGAAAAAACGCAAAATCAAGCAGTTTTCCGATTTTAGTGCACGAAAGCTTGCCGCCGTCAACGATATCACTACCAACAGCAATTTTAGGAACAGAAAAAACAGCACCGTTTTCGAGCGGGTCTATGTAAACCGGTGCAGATAACCGTTTCCCGTTCGGCAGTCTTATGCTGCGGATATCTACAAAACCGCTGGTTTTGAATGTTTCAAAATTACATATTCCCTGAACGGTACCGTCAAACATCTCCGTCTTTACCAACAGATTCTTTATATCTATGCTTCTGTTTGTACCCGAAACCTCATACTGTGACAAAAATCCGCCGCGTATCATTGCGTCCGAGAACGAGAGAGATCCGTCAGCAGAATATGTGATATATCCGCTTTTTGTATCTGCTGTGAAAGTGTAGGTACCAGACAAAGAAGAATCCTTGAGTTTTCTGATATCAGCGGCAAAAAATGATGAATTGAAAAGTGATGAAAGCTCAATATTGTCCGCATCCAGTCGTGCAGAAATTTTCTTTTCAGGCAGATTCCAGTCCGCCTTTATGTTAAAGGGCAGCAAATTCTGTACAAGTCTGAGTGAAGCATTTGTACCATCGTAGTTACCCAGGAAAGAAAGCTTAACAAGACTGTAATCACCGGCATTTATATTACTGAGGTTAATCTGTCCCGAAACCTTTGACAAATCAGTGGCAGATGTTCCTTTTGCTTTAAGATCAAAACTGAGATTGTCGATACGTTTTCGGACAGCGGAAAATTTTCCGGAAGCCAAAGGTGTTACAACAGCCGAACTTGTCAGTGTAAAATTGTTTGTAACATTCCTGAAATCCGACTGAAGGCTCGCATTCTTAATCAGCATTTCCGCAATCAGGTTTTCATCCGAATACGAAAAACGGATATCTTCAATCGTCAGCCTGAAAGGAAGCATAATTTTGTTGTCTTCAGTTTTTTTCTCATTTTCACTATTTTTTAAAAGCAAAATCAGTTTTTCAAGCAGTTCTCCGTCAGCCGCCTGTGAAAATGAAATCTCACCGCCACGAAAAGAAATTTCTTTTATCGCCTTATCATAATCACCCTTTAAAACATCAAATATGTTATACTTAACATATGCTTCGTTGAGCTGCACAAGTTTGTGCCCGTTCATACGGTTGGAAACAGTTACATTTTTTATGTGTATGTTCGAAAAAACAGAAGGTGACAGAGAAGAATAGCCTATTGAGATTCCGGCTTTTTCACCGATGTTGTCCAGCAGGTATGAGGAAAAATTTTCAATCCGGGCTGCAGTTCTATTGTAAACAGGACGTATAAACAAGAATACGAAGCAGAGGAGTAAAATAAGGCAAAGGGCTATTAGTGCATATTTCAGAAATCCTGTTTTCATGCCGATGAACCTTACATATCCTTTTGCAAACTAACCGAATGAGAGGAAAATATGATACTGCAAAACTTTATCGTCTTTGAAGGCATTGACGGAGCGGGCACATCAACACAACTAAAAATATTGCAAGACAAATTACGCGATAAACCTGCATATTTTACATGCGAACCCACCGAGCTTGAAACCGGCAGGTTTTTACGCAAGGTCTTAAAAGGTGACATAAAACTCCATCCGGACACAATCGCCCGGTTATTTGCCGCAGACAGGTGCGAGCATTTATTCGGCAATAACGGCATACTGGAATTAACGAAAAAAGGAAATCTTGTTGTCTCCGACCGTTATATTTTTTCAAATCTGGCGTATCAAAGCAACGAATGCGGCAAAGAACTGCCAAGAGCCCTGAACGCGTCTTTTCCTCTTCCCCAAATCGTTTTTTATTTCGACCTGGATCCCTCTATATCAATTAACAGAATTCATAACCGTGGGGTTACGGAAATCTACGAAAAAAAAGAATTCCTCCAAAAAACCCGTGAACAATATCTGTCCATCATGGAAGAATACAAAGATAAAACGCAGATTGTTTTTATAAATGCGGAAGATTCCATATTAAATGTATCGGAAAAAATATGGAGTATTATCAGTGAACTGCCGATTATAAAAAAGTGAAAAAGATAGCTTTTGTTTTATTATTGTCAATAGTTTTTACACTTCCATCCTCCGCATATTTGGTCAAATACAAGGAAGAATATTACAAGCTGTATCACATACATTACCAGCAGTATCCTGACGACGTAATGGAAAATATTTACTGGCTCGAACGGGCCGCTGCCGCCGATTTTTGCAATCCGCAGCATGCAATGAGTCACATAAAGAACGAAGAAGACTGGGAAAAATACCGCTATCTTTTTATGATGCACATAAACCTCAAACTCATTGAACAGCACATGCGCCTCGGCAGATACTACGACAAAAATGTTGCGTATTTTTATGACGCTCCATGGAAAGAAGAATACCTACGTGACCTTGAAAAAGCGGAATCTGCTTATGAGGCAGGTCTTTATTACTGGAAAGAAGCCAAACTCTGGGCTGAAAAAGCCAATCAGGGTAAATTTTATTTTCTGCATTTAACCGACATTCAGGCATGGGAAGATGAACGTGAAAGAATCGGCGACAGCAGTCTGAACTACGAAAAAATAATTAAACGTGAACTTGAAAGAGTAAGAAAAGTAAAAGAAGATTTTCTTGCCATGGATGAGAATACTTATTAGAATACGTGCATGGATTCTATATTAAAAACCGCAGACTTTTCGCACTACTTTGACTGGGCGGCAACAACTCCGCCAGACTCACAAATACTTGAAGAAGCCCTTAAACTCACTCTCGAAAACTACGGTAATCCGTCCAGCCTGCATAAACTCGGCACAACCGCCGGAAAACTCCTGACACAGGCACGTGAACGCTGCGCAAAGGCGCTCGGAGTTGCACCGGATACAATCATTTTTACGTCGGGCGGTACCGAAAGCGACCATTTTCCTATTCTTTCGCTTTTGCAAAAACCTAAAAACCGAAACAGCGACAATAACGGAACAATAGTAATTTCCGCAATAGAACACCCCGCAATAAGGGAGCAGGCAAAAATGATGGAAAACTGCGGCTACAGGGTAACGCTTGTACCGCCCGAAAAAAACGGCATTGTTTCCGCGGAAAAGTTTGTTTCCAAAACTGATGACAACACGCATCTTGTATGCCTCATGGCGGTGAACAACGAAACAGGTGCAATCCAGCCGGTTTACGAAGTTGCAGAACTATTGCAAAAAAAATACACAAATCACAAAAAGCCAAAATTTCATGTGGATGCGGTACAGGCAGTCGGTAAAATACCACTCCGGCTTAACCACAAAGGAATAGATTCCGCCGCAATATCGGCGCACAAAATACGCGGACCGCGTGGAATCGGCATTCTGTACCTTGCAAAGCGCATAGAGCCGTTTGTACGTGGCGGAGAGCAAGAAAACGGACTGCGTCCGGGAACGGAAAACGTGTTCGGTGCGCTCGCAATGGCAATGTGCCTTGAAAAGTACATAATTTCGGAAAGAACACCAGAATCTCTGCAAAAGCTTGAAAAACAGAACAATGTGAGCAGCGGCTTTATCAGTGACTTGTTGCAGATCAAAGGATGCAAAATTATTCCCGAAAGCAGGAACAAAGACGATTCGGAACACTTTTCGCCCTGGATTGTGCAGGCCGCTTTCGAAAACATTCCGGGCAAAGTAATGGTACGTGCTTTGGCTGAAAAAGGCTTTTCAATTTCAACAGGCTCGGCGTGCTCGGCAAAAAAACTTTCGCGTCCCGTGCTTGAAGCAATGCAGGTTTCAAAAGAAGACGCAACAAACGCTGTTCGTTTTTCCTTCGGACCCAATACTTCCGAACAAGCGGTGTCCACGCTGCTGACCGCAATAAGAGAAGTCACCTCTGATTTCGTTTAGTATAATATTCTGCGGCAAGGAATACCTTGCCGCCTGTATCAAGCGCCTCCGTTATTTAGCATTGCGTACGAGACGTATACCGATAGGTTCATTACTACGAGTTGGATCTATACCAAACCGATAGGAAACTTCACAACCTGTGTCATTATACTTATAAGCACCACTACGCAAAAGACGGGCACCTTCTTTCTGTTCTTCTTTGTCCCAGCACCACTCATACACATTGCCGGACATATCATAAATTCCGTTGGAATTGGCATTCTTTGACGCAACATCGTGAGGTTTTTTATCGCTGTTCTGAGAATACCAGGCAACATCATCTATAGTATCGCTGCCAGAATATTTGTGTCCATCGTCTGCTGCTTTAGCCCATTCTTCTGCTGTTGGGAGGCGCCAGCCGTCGGCATCTTTATTCCACTCAATATCATCAGGAGTATAGTCGCATTCACCATCCGGTTCATACTTATTTTCATCCTCATTCCATTTGTATCTTTGAGGATTTCCCCATTTACTTGTATCAGTAGTTCCTTTTACGCTGTAGCAAGGGTTAAGCTTTGTACATTCACTCAGCTTGTTACAAAAGATGATTGCATCATACCAGGATACTTGTTCTACAGGAAGATTCTCCCCCAGGAATTCAGACGGATTATTGTCTGTAACAGCATAGTACATTATCTGGGTAACTTCTGTTTTCTGCATCTCAAAATTGTCTATCTTTACCTTATTGGCTGCGAGATTTTTAGAAAGCTTCTTTTTATATTTAGGAGCATTTTTCTTTAAATACTCAGCTACTTTTTCTTTTTCTTTTGCAGCTTTTTCCTTTTCCTCAATAATTTGCTCAACTTTGTCATTCAGGCTCTTTACCTTGGCTTTTCCCCGTCTTACAAGCTCCTTTACAGATGAAGGGTCATCAAAGCTCATGACTGTTAAGAGCTGTATGATATCCTCTATATCTTTAACCTTGGCACTATCATCTTTCAAAGAAAAATTAACGAGCTGATCGGTAATTTCTCCATCACTCACCAAAATACCAAAAGCCGCAAAAGAACCTGCAACCAATTCTTCTGGTGTTGCATCATAATCTTCTTTTATTTTGGATTCAATAGCAATTAACTCTTTAGATTTTGCTTGTTTCGGCTTTTTAGCGGCAGTTTTCTTTCTTTTTTTGGCATTTTCTGTTTCATTGGCGATAAGCTTCTTGAGATACTTGCCTTTCTTGAAGTCATAATCGTCCAACTTTTCATCCATCATACTTAACTTATCATCGTCTGAAACCACATATATAAAGCCTTCCTTGTATGGCTCTTCCAGTTTAACCCACTTGCCTTTCTCAAAGTTATAGAGCTCTTTCATAGTGATTCTAATAATCGGAATTTCTTTACCAGAATTCGTTATGGTATCCTCTTCCTTATCTGTTTTATATGTACCGCGGGTCATTCCACCTTCAGAAACACTAAAAAAGGTAACCTTTCCATTGTCAAAGGAAAATACTTCTTTTTCCTTCCACATCCACTCGCCGTTCAATTTTTTGTCGGTCTTGCCGCTCGGCGTTATCGCTGAAATAACCACTATCAAAAGTATCGCTCCGAGTGCGCATACGGCATAGTTGGCAAAGCCTGCAACTTTTGCGAGTGCGGGCACTTTTGCCGCCATACCGTTGAACGGTAGCTTTGCAAACAGCTCTTTAAGCTTGCTACCTGCTGCTTTTGCCTTTTCGCCGGCTGCCTTTGCAGTTTCCTGCGCATTAAAGTTTTTAGCAGCTTCTTTCATTTTATCAGCGACCGCCTTTGCCTTGTCAGCTACACTTGTTTTGTTTTCAGCGTTTTCTGCACCGCCTACCGGTGCGCCGCAGTTTGCACAGAACTTTGCATCATCCGCAAGCTCTTTTCCACATTTTGAACACAATCCCATGTTCGTTCTCCTTCTTTTGTAAATCTACATATGTAAAGTGTGAGTTGCACTTTTGTCATATTTTATCTGCTCATTCCAGCTTTTTGGGAACTTGAGATAATTGACTCTAGCACGGATTTAAAACCCTGTGTTAGTGTGAACGCACACATTTTTAGTGCGTTAGCGCACACTAACGACAGAACCATAAGGAAAATATCTAGAATTGACGGGTGTTTGCGGCTTTTTTTATTATTAAACAAAATTTTAAAATTGGTAAAAAAAATGAAAAATCCGTGCTCTTAGACATACAATGCAGTGTAGTTGGAGCCGGTTTTTATACGCTCCACAAAGTCTTTTGCGGAATTGAGCGGTGTAGCGAATGCTATACCGCCGGCTTTGAAGTTTTCGTTTTTAAGACTGTCTTTGTTATGCATATCGGAACCGCTCGTTACAGGCAGATTGTTCATGGCGGCATACTCCGCAGCTTTTTGGTTTTCATCACCTTTGTTGGCAGCATTGTACGCTTCTACCGCATGTACGGCTTCTGGATGCAGATTTATTGACTTTATGTATGATCTTTGCCGGAACGGATGTGCCTGAACAACAAGCCCGCCTGTGGAATCCACCAGTTCAAAAAGGTCCCTGTGCGAAAGTTCCATAATCTCAGGATGGTTTTTGAGCCATTGCTTGTCCAGTCCGTAAAGCAGGTATTCATCGCAGTTAAAATTGTATTCAATGCCGAAAAAAACCTGAAAGCCCGTTCCTTCGGCGGCTCGCAACGCGTTTTCATAACCGGCGCAGTAAAGTTCCACTTTTTCTGCCCAGGGCAAATCGTCCGGAACGGCACAGTTGCCGTTAAAAAAATGGTCGGTCACAAATATACCGGCATATCCTTTGTCCATGTACGCATGGATATAGTCCTTTGCATATGTGCCGCCACAGGCGCTTGCCTCGGCTGTATGCAGATGCGTTTCGTACACGTACTTCATTACTTTTCGGATTTATCCTTGCCAATCAATTTAACGAACGCTGCTTCTTCGTTTTCAAGCGCTGTCTTTTTCCCGATAACCGCATTGCGAGTGTTTTCAGCGGCATCTATATTCTTTTCAAGCTCTTCTATCTGATTCTGCAAATCCGCTATCCGGTTTTTCATTGAAACAACGTTTTTCTTCATATCTTCAATCTTGGAATCCGCACGGACAACCGCATCTTCCATTTGCAATATGCTGATTCTCCGGTTAAGGGAAAGGAGACGCATTCTTTCCTTTTTAACAAGTTCCACGGAATCACCGGCAATGCCGTTACATTCTATAATATCAACGCCGTCTTTTGTACAGTATAGGTTTACAAAGCTGTGACCGGCTTCCAGCGAGAGTTTGCGCTGTTCTTTTTCAAGCTCAAAGATTTGTTTTTTTAATTCGTTAATGCGTTTTTTGCCGGACAAATCCAAAACACCGTCTTTTTTGAGCTCATCAATCAAACCCGAACGTTCTTCGCACTTTTTGCGGACAGCTTCTTTTTTTTCAGCTATATCAGACAGGAACTCCGCACAGGTTTGTGCCTGTTCATCAAGTTCTATCACAGTTTCCCCACTGCCAAAATCAGGCTTACCATTGCTCAGCGCTGTTTCAGCGCCTTTCGCAAGGATTCTGTCAGCCTTTGAGGAATGTGTATCCAAAAGTCTTTTTTCAGAAATATATTTTGTTCTGAGCCGGAGTTTTGCAACAAATGATGCATTTTCCATCTCGGATTTAAGGCTTTCTACCCTTTGAGCAGATAAATCCGCAAGTTCAAATTCTTTTTTTGCCTCCGCATAAAAACTGTCAAAAACAGCGGGAAAAGACGAATTATAGTTTTTGTACATCAAATTTCCCAAAATCAGGAACTGTTCTTTTAAATCTTTTTCAAGTCTGAGAGCCTCATCCTGTTTTTCATTCACAAAAACATCAGCGTCTTTTACCTGTGCCAGTTTTTTTTCGATATCCGAAACAATGCGCAAAAGTTTTTGCCGGTTACCTGCCAGTTCCGTAAATCGAGCCGATAGAGACTGGTCAACCTGTTGTGATTTTGCAGTCAAAAGCTGCTGTCCTATGTCAGTTTCTATTTTATCAATCAGTTCAGACGCTTCTTTGCGCTTTTGCTCAAGGGCTGAGATTGTTTTTGTTCCGGTGCTCATAACAGGATTCCTCCTTATTCAAAACATACTAAAACATTATTTCCTTGACAATACCGCAAAACCAAACTTATCATATTTACATAAGGAGTAAAGTACATGGATTTTACAACCAATCAAATAAGAAATGTTACAATTTCAGGTCATGGGCAAACAGGT
>JAEEQG010000074.1 GCA_016285185.1 Spirochaetota bacterium | reverse complement strand
GCTACGTGTTTAAAAATTTTTCCTCTAGAAATTCAGTTATAATTACGAGCGTGTTTAAAAATAATTTGGCTATGGCGGAACTTTGAGCAGCTACGTAAAAATTTTTAAGTACGTACGTGCATAAAAATTTTTAGCTACGTGCATAAACTTAATTACGTACGTATTTAAAAATTTTTTAAACACCTTATTAATTCAAAAAAAAATTATTTATAATTTATACTTGACAACGTCAAGCGCGCGTGATAGTATTCTTATCAGATAGGAGGCACAATGAAAGGGGATATCTTTTCGGAACGATTCGGTGAATTGCTCCGGTTGAGAAATTATTCACAAAAGGAGATTGCACAGAAAACAAATTTAACAGAAAGCGCAGTATCACGCTATTTGAGCGGCGAACGCACACCAAGAGGCGCAATACTTTTGAATATTGCGAATGCACTTGGCACTTCAATGGAGTACCTGCTGGGCAAAACGGATGAAGTAAAGCCCGCCGGTGCTGATAACGAGGTTGAGAACGCATTCCGTATAGTTGCACGCAATGCTAAAAACTTAACCGCAGAGGAAAGAGAGAGATTCATTCATATATTATATGAAGGAGAAAAAGTTTATGATGAAGGTAATGAAAGGAAAAGATTATGATGAGGTAGAAGAAGAAGCAGAAAATCTTATTGAAGATTTGGGGCTTAATGTTTTTCCGCTGGACTGTTTTATGGTAGCGGACCTGTTGTCGATAGACGTTCACAAGTGCTCCGAATTTTCAAAAAGGGATAAAAAATTTATCGTATCAAAATATAAAGACGGTTTTACAATATTTAAAAAAGGCAGATACATTATCTATTACAACGATTCGGTAGGTTTTAACCGGATAAAATTCACAATCTGGCATGAAATAGCTCATATCCAGCTCGGGCATCTGGAAAAAGACTGCACAAAAAGCAAACAGAGGCAGGAAGAAGAGGCAAATCATTTTGCCGCTCATGTAATGGCACCACTTGCGCTTATTCATATACTTGAACTAAAAAGCCCTGACGAAATTGCTGATACCTTTGGAATCAGTATAGATCTTGCATGTTACGCATATTCGCACTATATCAATGCTTTCCGATATACGTGCATAAAAAACAGAATCCTTAACGGCAGACTGGTTAAAATACTAGTTTATCTGCCGGGGGAGACTGTAGCATAAAAAAAAGCCCCGAGAGTTTCCCGGGACTTTTCAGGGAATGAACACTTATGGGAAGCGTCATTCATTTGTGACATCTTGAATCATACTTCCTTATAGTGTTCCCGTCAACCCTGCCGAACCGTTTTTACGGTTCAACATCTCATTGATAACCGCATATTGCGGTGGGAGGATTAAGGTGAGTAACACTACCGTTATTGACTTCGTAGACTCCAAGGCTAAAGGAACGGTAACATTAATTGCCAATCCTTTTGTAGAAGGCAACAAGTATTATGCCAAATTTGACCGGGCAACGGTGAACATTGACAACCTTATTGCACGAATCCAGAAAAAAGAAGTTGGAACCGATGCAATTATGGCCAAGCATTTTGCTTCTCTGTTCAAAAAGGAAATCCTCGAAGCTCTGGCTCGCGGCGAAGCAGTCAACTTTGTGGATTTGGGCACATTCTACATTGCGCCGGTTGGTGCAGTTACCGGTAATACACCGGAAACTGCAGAAATCAAAGGCTTTCAGGTAAAGTTTACGCCCAGCAAGCTTACCAACGAGGCTGTATCTGCCGTTGAAATCAAGAAAATCAGTATGTCCTATACTGCTCCTATTCTTGGAACAATGACAGACCTCTATACTGGCGTAGCAGGCACCACATTCACTGCCGGTAAATCCGTCCGTATAGAAGGTACACGGCTTATAGTTTCAGGTAATGAGGGAGGGGTGTATTTTGCGCCTCTCGATGAAGATGATGAGCCTGTAAAGGATGAGACACAGTGGATAAAAGCTGACTCACTCATCCGCAACAAGGCAAAGATTCTTGAATTTTTCCTGCCTTCGGAACTTGTTGTTGGAACACCTTATTGTATCGTTCTTAAAACGAACCATTCAGGTGGCAAAAAGCCCAAAAAGCTCTACTCGGTCGTTTACAGTGAAAAAGTCACTGTAAAAACTTAACCCCACCCAGCCAATCAAGCTCCCTCAGCTTGATTGGCACAAAGCGATTTATTATTCAGGGAGCGGGACGTAGTAACTTACAATATGTCAACCTGCGTAGGCTAAGACGGGGACGCAAAACATTCTGAACCCTGAAAGGGTGAAGCTGTTTTGCGGCACAGGCTTAGCCGAGAGCAGGTTGCATATTCAAATATTGCTGGGACCCGCTCACTCAAATGATGAGAGTAGACATGCAATTTATATTTTTAATATTTTTCTCAAAAAGCACCAAAAAATAATATTTAAAATCTATATATAGTGTAGACCAATTAACCTCTGTTGAAATAATTGACAACAATAAAATGTACATATTATTTTGTTCATAAGGATAGATAATAACATTTGAATGTGATATATACAGAGTGTAAGGAAAATATACGACTTATTTCCGCAAGATTTGCCGAGAAGGAGGAAATAGATGAGTACTACAGTAACTATGACCTTAGATGAAATAAAAAATCTTCCACCGCTTACGGAAAAACGCAGGAAGGAAATGGACTCATTCAAAAATGAAGATTTCTCGGATATTCCAAAAATGACGAAAGAAGAATTAAAAGAATTCAAACCGTGGTATGAGGTTCATCCTGAATGGGTAAAAATAAAAAAGGGGGATGTCCATACAAAAATCGATATGGATCTTCTGGATGCTTTAAAACAGGGTGGAAAAGGTTATCAAAAACGCCTGAATCAGGCATTACGATGGGCTTATGAGAACAACTGCCCGTTTATGCAACTGAATAACTAAAGCCCTGTTTGGACTTCGCAAAGACGGGAACTGCAGTCTTTACGCGAAATATGCAGACAAATACGAATACGCTGCCGACAAGCAGGCAGTAGTTCAAATATTTATTGTTTAATTACAAATAGTAGCTTATAATTAACAGAAACCATGAAAAAAGTTTTTGTCCTGTCAGCAAAAATTTTCTCATTAATAAGCGTTTGTTTCTGTTTTATGCTTTTCCTTACTGCCTGTGGCGGTGGGGGCGGAGGCGCAGCCGGTGCAAGTATTCCTGCAAGCGAATACACCACGCATAATCCAGGCGGTTACGGAGGCGGCGGTTCCGGCGGTGGCAACGGTGGTGGTGGAGGAAGCTCCAGCGGCAGCGTAACGCTGCAGGGCGGAACGCCGCTTTCAGTTACAAGCTACTCATACAAAGGCCAGACATACCCGGATGTTACGTCCCTTACAAATGCAATGCAGGCATACGGTGCTCCCTATAACGTTACTTTTACGCTGGCAGGCGGCGAAACACGAACAGCGCGTGTTACCCAAACTTCTGAAGGCTTTTTGATTGAACACCAGTACAAGGCAACCTATACACCGCCGGGAGGCAGTGGTCCACAGGAAGTATTCTATTACAAAAACGACGGTATTAGTCTAACCCTTCCGCCGGTAGCGGACGATTTGTATGCGGAAGTCAACGGTGTTTGGTATCATGCAAACGGCTATACGGTCAACGGAAACTCATACCCGCCTGGAAGCCCGATACCCGTTGCAGCCGATTCAGGCGACTTGGATCTGGGGACTATCGGAACCGCACCGGACACTTCAACGTATGGTTTCCGCACTTCGGACAATACGCTTGTAGTAAACCAAACTTCAGGTACCGTAGTAATAAACAATGCAGGCGGCAAGACTTTTGAAAAGGTGGAACTGCCCGCATCCGCTGTAGACGGTAGCATAAGCCTGGATTTTAGCGGTGTAAGCGGATTTACTTTAATAGGAGACGATGGAGGTGCTCAGGGGGCAGGACATTCCGCTATATCCAACGGGGCAAAGCTTGGCTCAGTAACTTTACCTGATACAAATTTTCAGCTTGGATTCGGTGCGTTCAAAGACTGTCCCAATATTACAAGTTTGGATCTTTCTCACTGTACGTCGCTTGGAATATGGGCGCTTCAAAACTGCAGCGGTCTTTCAACTGTAGACCTGTCACACTGTACAACAATCGGCGAGTACGCCCTTGAAGGCTGCACCTCGCTTACCGGCAATATAGACCTTTCAGGCTATACGGGCTCTACTATAAAAGGTGTATTTAAGGATTGCAGCGGAATTACAGGTGTAACACTTCCGGCTACAATTACACAGATTCAAGAAAACACATTCTATAACTGCAGCAATCTTTCGAACATAGACCTCTCACACTGTACATCAATCGGGAATTGGGCATTTCAGGGTTGTACGGGAATTAGCGGTTCAATTGATCTCTCGAGCTGTTCTTCTATAGGTACCAATGCTTTTACATATTGTTCCGGGATTACCGGTGTTACAGGACTGCATGGTACAATAGGTAACTGGGCATTTTATGATACGGGACTTACCGGAGCAATCAACATGGCCAACGTTACTTCTGTTGGAGATAATGCATTTCAAGATTGTTCACAAATTACTTCGATTACAGGCGGGCTGCATGGTTCTATCGGAGATTCTGCATTTGAAGGAACAGGACTTACCGGATCGATAGACATGTCCGGCGTTACTTCCATTGGCGATTATGCGTTCAATGGCTGTACAGGACTTACCGGAACAACAATAGACCTGTCCGGTGTTACTTCTGTTGGTTCTGCTGCATTCGCAAGTTGTTATATTAGTGGTTCGCTTGATCTTTCCAGCTGCACAACAATCGGGCCGGATGCTTTTGCCAGCTGTGTAGGTGTTACTGATATAACAATCGGCAGCAATGTAACGAGTATTGGTACACTGGCTTTTTACAGTTGTGGTAGTACCTGTGCCTACACATTCTTGAAAGACCCGAATACGATTACATACGGAGCCGGCAGTGCAATTTCCGGTGGTGCAACCGCCACCTGGACTGATAACGGAACTAACCACACATACACCTGGAACAGTAGTACTAAGCACTGGGATGCACCACAAATCGGAAGCAAATCTGCACCTACTGCGGTCGGTGATATTGTGTTCTCTGACGGAAGTGCTACGCCTTATACAGATTTTAATGGTTCTAATCCTATTAGTGAGTTACAAAAACAGCAAGCTGTAGCAATAATCTTTAAGGTTGATGGTACAACAAAATATGGTGTTGGAATCAACGAAAGCGGAGATTTGCAATGGGCACCTGATGCCGAATCAAGTGCTTTTACTACAGCGTTTACCAGTGAGGAAGATGATGGAAGCAGAGTTTGGGAGGATATAATTTGTGCTCAGGATACTTCAGGTGCGACAAATGATCCGGCTACCAACTATCCCGCATTCAATTATGCACTCACTTACACTGCACCGGGTTACACAAGTTGTTGGTATCTGCCCGCAATCAATGAGCTTTCTGCTTTATACAATTACAGAGCAACAGTAAATTCTGCTGTTTCCATACTAGGTAATACTTATCCACTTATTGAAAACAGTAAGGATTACTGGTCTTCGACTATAGGTGACATGTATATAGAAGTAATGGGAATAGTAGGCGGTAATACTGATGATATTACAAAATTGAACACTGCTAAAGTACGCGTAATCTGCAAGTTTTATTAAGTATTCGTCAATTTGTTCCCTGTCGCCTGCAGAGAGTCTCAGTCCATAAAATATATTGTTTTATTAAAAATAATCGCATATAATTAACGGAATCTATGAAGCATTCTCTTGTTCCGGCAGCAAAAATTATCTCAGTAATAAGCATTTCTATACTTTTGATACTTTTCTTTGCTACCTGCGGTGGTGGTGGCGGAGGCGCCGCCGGCGCAAGTATTCCTGCAAGTGAATATACCACGCATAACGCAACCGGTTACGGAGGAGGCAGCTCTGGTGGCGGCAACGGAGGAAACTCCGGCGGCAGCGTAACCCTTCAGGGCGGAACGCCGCTTACTGTTATAAGCTACTCCTATGGCGGAAATACCTATACCGCTGCACAGATAAATGACCTGATTGCGGCAATAACAAACGACGGTTCAAGACCTGCCGGCGTTTTTACAGTTGACTTTATGGCTGCCGGCGATACCGGACCACGACAGGCTCGTGTAACAAAAACTTCACAGGGTGTTGAAAAGTTTGAGCACCAGTACAAGGCAACTTGTACAAATAATGGAACTGTTTCCACATTCTTTTTTTATGCGGACGAAGGACTTAATCTCGCAAGTCAGACCACATCAAATATGGCGGGCTGGAGATGTTCCGGCAACAACCAGTTGTACGGCAGTTTTATTCCCGGTATGCAGGGCGACATAACACTTAACGCCGAATTCGTAAGTTTTACTGCAACAAAAAGCAAAACAGATCTC
This sequence comes from Spirochaetota bacterium, assembly GCA_016285185.1. Classification (GTDB taxonomy): domain Bacteria; phylum Spirochaetota; class Spirochaetia; order Treponematales; family Treponemataceae; genus UBA1240. Next base: position 12,341 of record JAEEQG010000074.1, on the reverse strand, counting down.
ACAGCAAGTACAGATACTTCTGTTGTAGATACAGCTACAATAACAATAACGGGCGGAATCGGTCCGTTTACCGTAACGCCTAATGATTCAACATTTTTACAGGCTACCACACCAGTTGAGGATTCACCTGGTTCCACCATATACACCTCAAGTATAAGTATCAAGGAACAAAGCGGCTCGTTCGTTTGGTTTGATGATGATAAATCAACATCCGTAACTGTAACGGATACCAGCAATGGCGAAACAAGCATCCTCAATTTTACGCTCAAGAACAAGTATTCATATCAAATTCTTAAACCTGACAATACCGTAGCCATTGGACCGACAGATATCGATCAGGACGGAACAATCGATCTGGATCAAATAAAAACAAATATGAGTAGTTATGTTCCTGACGGACGGGAAATTGTTGCTTTTAAAGATGAAGCTGTGGGCGGCAAAATGTTCAACTTGTCCGGTTCAGACAAGACGTTGAAATTTAACAGTGAAAACGATACAGAGAATACGGCTAACACCGGCAACTTTAAATCACGGAATGTTAGCCTGAAGGCAATACTGGACTTTACTATTTCAGCAAAAGATGCGACATATGCCTCATGGTCTGATGCAACTCTGTATACAAACACAAGCAATCAAACCGGAATGAAGTATACGCTTGAAAAATATTCAAATACCACTAAACAAGTGTACATCAATCTAAGCGACTATTCAGATTATACAAACATAACACCAACTCCCTCATCCGGTGCTTCAAATTATCTGAACATTGGCAGTGTAAGCTCGTCAGGATCTTTCTCCGTCACTTTAAAAAACGATCCTAATTATCCTATTACACATACTGACATACCATTCCCCGGATATACTTATACAATAACTATTACCGACAGTGGAACGGGCGCTGTAAAATATATTCATATACTGGTAGCCCGGCCGGCGGAATATACGTATTCGCTTTATTACATAAACGCAGCAGGTACTCAAGTACCGATTGGTACAACAAATCAAAATGTAGTCTTTACGCCGGGTACACAGATAGATTTTGGTTGTAACAGCCCAATTCTTACAATGGGAGACCTTGACAGCAGTCTTTCAGGTATTTCAGCTGCAATACAGATAACAGGCTGGACAGGCACAGGACCATATAGTAACCCTTTGTCTTATGGTGCGTTCCCGAATCCGGGGGCTGCAGACTGTACCAGCAATGCTATTACGCTGATTGCAACAACGAGTCCGGATATCGCAACACTGTACAGTAACTGCCGTGCAAATTCAAATGCAGTAGTAGCAGGCGATGTGGTACTTTCAAACGGGCTTTGCGTACCCCAATCATATTATAATAACAATACTACCACCCTTGCTCAGTATGTTGTAGGTATTGTTTGTACCCGGGGAGCAAGCAACGATCAAAAATTTGTTGTGGCAAAAAATCCTAATCAAACTTTGAATTGGGATAGTGGTTCTCATGCTAATATTGGTGGATTGCAAGTTACTATAAGCGGTTTTAATAACGGTTCTGATGACCCAATGTATGATATACAAAGCGGAGTGTCGTCGTTTAGTCCTGACAGTTCAGGCAAAGATTCTCTTAGTATACTTGAGTCTGCGGGACAAAATGTAAACGATTATCCGGCGTTTAAGTATTGCAGAGATTATAAGCCGACCGGTATAACTACAGGCTATTATGCAAGCGGTTGGTATCTGCCTTCTATCGCGGAAGCATATGCTATAATTCAAAAATTAGATAAATTTCCGTCAGGCCATATCGAAGACTCTCCTTGGTTTACTACATCGAGCCAGTATGATTCAACAAAATATTGGTATGCTACGAACGGAACTAATAATCCAGGAACTGGTTCTATTACCGCGAAAAGTAAAAACTCAGCCTCAATGGACCACGTTTATCCGTGTCATGAGCTTAATTTTACAGCACCTTAAGCAGATTAGAGAGTTACTGTGTAGTCTATATCTTGCTTTATTACAAATTGTAGCTTATGATTAACGGGTTCTATGACGCATACTCTTGTTCCGGCAGCAAAAATTATCTCAGTAATAAGCATTTCTATACTTTTGATACTTTTCTTTGCTACCTGCGGTGGTGGTGGCGGAGGCGCAGCCGGCGCAAGTATTCCTGCAAGTGAATATACCACGCATAATCCAGGCGGTTATGCAGGCGGAGGTTCCAGCGGTGGTACAAATTCAGGTTCCAGCAATGGCACAATCTCCGGAAGCACACCTCTTAACGTAATAAGCTACATTTATAACGGACAAACTTATACAAGTGTTGAAGCACTCAAAAACGCAATTGCCGAGAACGCGCAGGAAGGTCAGTTTACAATACCTTTTACCTGTACCACAGCAGGAGGCGGAACAGAAAACCGAACAGCAAGAATCACAAAAACAGTCAACGGCAACAATACCGAAATATTAATAGAACACCAATACAAGGCAACAATCAATGTTTCGGGCGGCAGTCCTGTAGAACTTAATTATTATAAAAATGACGGAATCTCTTCATCTGCTATAGCCAATGCACTTGGATTGTCTGATGATACTGTTGGCGATGTAACATTCCCGATTCAAAGTATCGTTATTGATGGAACGGCGTATCCTCCTGGCAGCGCAATAACTACAAACGGAGACATAAGCTTTTCAAGCGTAAGCGCAAATTATGCAAAATGGGGTATAAGCAGTACAGGTCAGATAGAATTTTCTTCCGCCCTTACAAGCGGCGAAACTGTTGTTATAAATGCGCAGAATATACACACAATAAATATTCCTACCGACAGGCAGGTAAACCTTAATTTGAGTGGGGCAACTTTTCAAAACAATAAAGTTCCGTCCGATTTTATTCCTAATACACCTTCTCAAAAGAATAATCTCACAGGGATAGTTCTCCCGAATGGTATTACGGAATTATCAGACAATGCTTTTTCATCCTGTACCAATTTAACATCCGTTAATATTCCCCGGACTGTGCAAACGTTGGGTTGGGCAGCTTTTGATGCTTGTTCTTCTTTATCGTCCGTTACGTTTGAACAACCGTCATCTTTGACTGAAATTGGTGAAGCTGCATTTTACCATACAGCTCTTTCAGGCAGCATTACACTTCCACAGGGAGTAGAAACAATAGGAGATCAAGCCTTTTATTGGTGTGATTCTTTGACCTCCGTTACCATCCCAAATACTGTTGAAACAATAGGAATGAATGCTTTTGAAAAATGTTCAAATATGACCACTTTAGATATACCGGCTAATTCTCAGTTGCAAACAATAGGTCAGAGTGCTTTCAAAGGCACAGGTCTTTCTTCCGTTACACTGCCTGCAAGTGTAACAACTGTGGCGCAATCAGCGTTCACCAATTGCAACAGTTTAACTTCCGTTACAATCAACGGTAGTCCGACTCTCGGGAAAGAGGCTTTTAAGAATGCTACCACCGGTTCTGTTATAGAAGTAACATTTAACGGAATGCCGTTCTGGGAAAGTACGGGTACTTCAAATTCTCCTTTTGGCTCTGATTTTAAAGCAATTCTTAAAAGCGGAGCGCCGTCAGCAATTGAGTATGCTTCATCGCTGAAAGATATAGTTTTTGATTTTAACGGCAATGTGGATGATACGGTTTATACTAGTGGTTTCAGCAATTGGACTAACCTGGAACGTATTGAAACCCGTAGTGGTATAGCTAATATTGCTGATAGAGCTTTTGAAAATTTTCACAACTTGGAAACTGTTATAATACAAAATGGTATTATTCGCAGTGAAGCTTTTAAAGGCTGTGACGGATTGGCAACTCTTACACTTGGTGAGGGTGTTACACAATTGAGTAATAGCGCCTTTAATGGTTGCACGGCCCTGCATGAGGTTGAACTTCCTGCAAGTGCGGTTAATATCCAAAACACTGTTTTTGAAGATTGCGGGAATTTAACGGTTACTATGAAGACTTTCCCTACTAATGCCGGTACGGGTCGTTTCTCTGGAATAACAGGTGATTTTACTCTTATATTCAAACCTGTTAACGCACAAATGGAAATAAAAAGCATAATGGATAATCTTTCGTCTGTAACAGCATTTGGTAATTTTTTTGGTTCCAGCAGCGGATATCCGGGTGGTAATTTGCGAATTGTATTTGATAGATCTGACGGCGGAACCTTCAAAATAAACGGGGGAACTTTCTCTTCATCTTATTTCCCTAGTACAGCTGTTTTTGAATTTATTGAAAACCCTCCGATTACAGGATTTATATTTGACAGTGGATCTTGCTTTAAAAACTCTGCAAATGGAGTAATTACTTCTACTGGCAATCCCGTGTCTAATTTAACATGGGATTCAGGTACTGTTTCATGGCAATAATTATCCATTTCTGCCGGAATGTGGTATAATCATTTGTATGGGACTTGTTTATAAAGTCCTAACTTTTCTTTACGGAGTGAATACATGGTTTCTCTTATCGTTACAATTTTGGTCGGTGCATTTGTAGGCTGGATCGCGGGGCTTTTTATGAAGAGCAAGCACGGTTTTTGGGTAAACTGTCTTCTTGGAATTCTCGGTGCCTTTTTGGGCGGCGCAATTGCAAGTGTTCTTCACATCAGCGGCGGTTTTATAGTTTCACTGATTATCCAGGTTCTGGGTACCTGTCTTGTTATTGCAATCGCACGTCTTATCATGGGTAAAAAATTCTAATTCATAAAAAAATAATCACAAAAGGCAGCACGTTCCGGCGTGTTGTCTTTTTTTTGCTTTTTTTTTCAAAATTTTTGATTTTTTTCTTGACTTTCCAGTTGGTGGAAGCCTTAGGATTAGGATATGAAGATTTATCAGGTAGAAGAACTGGTCGGCATTACAAAGAAAAATATCCGTTTTTACGAAGACGAAGGGCTTTTGTGCCCGGAGCGCGACCCCGAAAACGGCTACCGTGATTACACGATGAATGATGTCCGCCAGCTTGAAAAAATCAAACTGCTGCGAAAGCTTTCCGTTCCGATAGAAGAAATCCGGCTTTTGCAAAAAGGTCGACTGTCATTTTCGGAATGTATGCGGCAGCAGATTGAGCAGCTCGAAAAAGAGCAGGCAAGCGTCGAACTCATGAAAGAGCTGTGCACAAAGCTAAAGTCGGAAGTTGATGACGTAAAAAATCTTGATGCGTCCGGCTATCTTGAAGAAATCAAAAATCTTGAAAAAGGAGGAACCAAATTCATGGACATAGAAAAAGAAGACATTAACCGCAAAAAAAAGACCGGTGCGGCAGGAGCGGCTGCAGTATTTTTGGTACTTATGATACTTGCGCTCACATCGCTCTGTTTTATCGTTCGTGAAGAAGCAAAAAGCTTTTTTCCGCTTCTTATACTTTTTATACTGGTTATAAGTGCCATAATCGGCACAATAGTTGTACTAATACAGAGATTCAAAGAAATTGAAAAAGGAGAAGAATATGAAGCTCGTAAGTATTGATTCAATTCCGGGAAAAGAATATGAGGTTCTCGGTCTGGTAAAGGGAACAATCGTTCAGTCAAAGAATTTTGGCCGCGATTTTATGGCAGGATTAAAAACACTCGTCGGCGGCGAAATTAAAGGCTATACCGAAATGCTCAATGAAGCACGTCAGATTGCTACAAAACGCATGGTTGACGAAGCGGAAGCTCTCGGAGCGGACGCAGTTGTAGGTATGCGCTACGGTTCATCCGCCGTTATGCAGGGTGCCGCGGAAGTTGTAGCCTACGGAACAGCCGTAAAATTCAAGAATTAGTTCTTTTACAGAGAAGAACAACACCATGCGGAGGAATTTCAAGCTTATTGAGTTCCTCCGCTTTTTTTATCCAAAAACGTATTTTCCTTTGCCCACGGTTTTGCTTACACCGTCTATGATAACTTCGGTTTCTACAGGAGTTTCTATTTCGTAGCGGATACCGTCGTCCGTATATTTCCATGAAGAACGTATTCGCCCATGAACAGTGTCCAAAACAGCGCACAAACTGTTAAGACGCTTGTCTGGATGCGGCTCTATGCGCACTTTGGCAAAACCGGGAGCGGCGGGTTTTATTCCGCATGCAACACCGTATACCCAGTCTGCTACAGACGCATAGGCGTAATGATTGTACGAATTCATGTCATCATCCCAAAATGTGCCGTCGGGCTTGATTCCATCCCAATGTTCCCACACGGTGGTTGCGCCTTTTGAAACTGAATAAAGCCAGCCGGGGTACTCTTTGCGTAAAAGCAACGACCACGCTATGTACGAGTGTCCATAGCGGCTGAGCTCGTGTAGCAGATACGGCGTGCCGACAAGTCCGGTCTGCAGCTTTGTTCCGCATGCTTTTATCTGTTCTGCAAGAGCATCGGCAAGTGCCTGCGGGTTTTCCGCAAGATCAAAATGAAGCGTAAGAACTTTTTCTGTCTGTGTGTTCAACCTGTCGCCGAACGCTTTTGTATAAGCCTTTTTAATCCGGCTGTAAAGTTTTTCGTATTCGCTCACATCCTGACCAAGAATCTTTCCGGCCCGGATAACAATATTTACTGAATTTGCATAGAACGCGCTGCATACCAAATCATCATTGCTGTAGCCGCGCTTAGAAAGCTCGATTGTAGGCGGAACATAACCTTCCGGATGATCAAGGGCGAGCCAGTCGCCGTATGTCCAGCAGCCTGTGAATAAATCAGGGGTTTTGGTAACTGTCGGTACATAAGCAATCCACTTTTTCATCGCCTCGTACATATCAGAAATAAAACTTACGTCACCGTATGTTTCATACAACTGCCAGGGAATAATTGCAACCGCGTCCGACCACCCCGCCCCTCCGGGTTTATAAGCTGTAAGACTTGGAATAACTTCAGGAACCCAGCCGTTGTCGTGCTGAGCGGCTCTCATGTCCGCCAGCCACTTGCGGAAAAACTGCCGCACATCGTACTGATATGTGCCCGCACGGCAAAAAATCTGTCCGTCTCCAGTCCAGCCGTAACGCTCGTCGCGCTGCGGGCAGTCAGTCGGTATATCAAGATAGTTACTCTTTTGAGTCCACAGAATGTTGCTGAAAAGCTGATTAAGCATTGTATCGCTGCTGTTGAGCCAGCCCGTGCGGGTCATCTCCGAATGCAGAACAACAGCTCTAATATTCTCCGCACAAAAACCTTCAGGGGCTTCGTCAATCCTCAAATACCTAAAGCCGAAAAAAGTAAGTTTGGGCTTATATGACTGATGTCCTTCACGACAGATATAATGCAGCTGACTTCTTGCCGAGCGGTAGTTCGCCGTATAAAAATTACCGTCCTTATCCAGAACTTCGGCTGTAGAAAAGCTCAGTCTTTCGCCTGCATGCGCATCCATCTCAAAGGTCATGTAACCGGTCATATTCTGACCAAAGTCCACTACCCACTCATTCTTTGGTGTGCGAAAAGATTTGCGGGGATAGATATATTCCTGCTCATGAACTTCCGGTCCTTCCTGCGGAATAAGTATTTGTTTGGAATAATCGCAGATTTCAGCAGACTGGAATACCGGCTTTTTTGTCATATCAACATCTTCACCGATGAATATTCCGCTTAAGGTAATTGTACTTTCTGATACCTGCCACTTTTCGTCCGTGGGAATAAGTTCTTCGCTGCCGTCCACGTAAACTATGTGAATAACAGCTATAAGCATTGCAGGCAGGAACTCGTCAGGATTCTTTGTTCCGGTCCAGGGCGCATTAGTACGCCGGAACCATCCGTTTCCGACGGTTATTTCAAGTGTATTGGAATCAAGCAGCAAACCGGTAATTTCATAGCTCTGAACCTGCAGTCGTTTGCAGTATTCGGTCCAGCCGGGAGCAAGAATAAAATCTCCGACACGCTTTCCGTTCAAAACAGCCTCATACACACCATCGCAGGTTACTTCAAGAACAGCAGTCTTTACCTGTTTTGGTGTTTCAAACTTTCTCCTGAAAACCGGCACAATTGTAGAAGCCGCATCCTTCATCCTAATCCATGAAGCTTTTTGAATCAGCATTATAATCTCCTTTGATGATTATAATAACACAGGAAAAGAAAAAACATTGAAGAAATCTCCACAATGTCTGTATAAAAAGCTTTATGAGAAAGATACATTATTTACAGAGAAGAACAACACCATGCGGAGGAATTACAAGTTGATTGAGTTTCTCCGCTTTTTTATTTGTCCAAAGCTCCGTGGAGCTGTTCCAGCCAATCGGCGGATAATTCAAGTTCATTTTTCATCCCCAAGCAAGTCGAGTGTAACAGCGGGAATCCATTTTCCGCCGTGGCGCTCAAAAATCGTAATGTTATCAACAGGAAAGTCTTCAAAAAGCTCAAGTTCGTTCAATGCCTGCAGCGCTTTTACCGAAGCGCCCTGCGGAATGTCACGGTTTGCCACGGTAAGATGCGGTTGGAATGGACGGCTGTCTTTTTTGGTAGCGCCGGGAGCCGCCTTTAGCACGGCGCAAACTGTTTTGTCGCGCAATTGCGTCCATTTTTCGTCAACGTCAACTTTGGCAAAAACCGTACGGTCGCCGAATGCATCAAAATTGCTGACGTGCGCTGTAAAAGCAAGTTTTTCCGCCAAGGGGAGCACGTCTTCTTTTAAGGTGCGAACAATGTCTTCGGTACGGTATTCGTCCGGCAGGCGGAACGGCGGAACAAGCGTAACGTGTATAGGTGTACCGTAACCGGATTTGCAGCCGTAAGTGCGGTTCATGTAACGGCGGCAGTCTTCCAGTGTGAGTGTGAGGTCGTCCGGCACAAGCACACCGAGAAAATGCGTCTGAATCGCAAAGTTTCCCTGATGAAAGGTTTGGTTTTTCATAAATCAGTTATCCTAACGGAATCTATTTTATCCACCACTCGGGGGTGAGGTCGCCAAGTTTTAGGATTGTTCCGGTTTTGGAGTCCTTCATAATTTCAATATCGTGGTAACGGCCGGGCATGAGTTGAACCATAAGTTCACGACATGCTCCGCAGGGTGCACCGCCGTCACGTATGCCGGTTTCGTCTTTGAACAGACAAAGAACTTTTTTGATTTCATTTTCACCGTTTGTAATCATATTGAAAATGGCGTTGCGTTCAGCACAAATACCCAGTGTCGAAGCCGTATCAATACAAACACCTGTATAGATTTTGCCAGAAGCTGATAAAACCGCGGCCGCCACCTCTCCTGCCGACACAAACTCAGATATTTGCCTGCCATTCAAAACTTTTGCGGCTGCGTCATACATTTCCTGCCAGATTTTTTCCATAGTATTCTCCTTACTTTCTTGTTTATTTATTGCGTAAATTCAAAATTGTTACATAGTGAATGATGTCGAACGGCTCCGGCACGGTTGCAAGATATGCAAGATGTTCTTTTTCCCATGCGGCAATCTGTTCGGCTGTGAGCGATGACGCGCCAATTCCGCGGCAGGCTTTTATGCGTCCGTTCCATGTTTCGCGCGTAAATGTGACGGGAACATCAAACCCGACAGCGTCTTCAAGCTCAAAGTACGGTGCCGCCCAGTCGGGGAATGTTACCGGCTTGCGCTTCCAGTTTCCGCCGTTCCAGTCGGGATTGTATTTGAGTACGAGTTCTTCAGTTTTTGCGGCAATCTCGCTTTCGGCAGGAATCCACGCCATAAAGAGAATGGCAAAATGTCCGTCTTCCTTAAGCCAGGTATGGATTTTAGGCAGTATCACGGACTTGTCAAAATAAGCAAAGCACTGACAGGCAGTAACCACGTCCAACGAAGCTGGCGCAAAATCAAGTTTTTCCGCGGACGAAACTTTGTATTCAATTTTCATACCGTCGGCTTTTGTAAGCTCTTGCGCATACTTTATCTGATTGTCGGAAATGTCAGTACCAATCCAGCGTGCCCCGAATTTGTACATATTGCGGGGAAGAACACCTGTACCTGTTCCCAAATCGAGAGCTGTTTGTCCTTTTACACCGATTTTAAGTTCCGCAAGCTTGTTGTAAAACTGCGCGGGATAAATATCGCGGTACTTTGCATAGTCCGCGGAGGTTTTGCCAAAGTCAAACGGTTTTCCGTTGTCAAAGTTTTTGTTGACGATTTCCATAGCCAAACTCCAGTCGGAATTACATCAATGCGTCCGAAATCTTTTCTGCAACCTGCTCGTTTGCGGAAGCATTTGTATCAATTTCATCAATCGCCTTGCGGATCTTTGCTCTGTTGCAATGTTGCTTATATTCGTAAGATTTGACGACATTTGGGCGAGAGCATCGGAAGTGCGTGTAATTTCTTTACTCTGCTCCTGTACACTGTTTTTCATTTTTTCAGCTTTATCGTTTATCAGAACACTTGTGTCCTTGATAGATACCGCTTCGGAACTTAATGATACAGTTTCCTCATTGATGTACGCATACAGCCTGTCTATTTCTTCTACACTTTCCGCAGCTTTTTCAGTAGAAGCAGAAAGCTGCTTGCCGATGTTAAGCCCTTCTTTTGTTTCATTGATTACTGCCGAAATCTTTTCAAAAGCATCGGAAGATTTTTTTTCGTTTTCAACGGCGCGGCTTACAACCCTTCTTGTAAATCGGTCATAAAGCAGAATGCTCATATTGGCGGTAAAAAGACCAAGTGAACAGATAATGATGTTCATTATGGCATCATGTACACCGGCTTCGTAAAGCGGTCTGTAGAGTGTGATGTTTAAAAGCATCCAAAGAGCAATCGTAAACAGAAAAAAGCCGTGCAACTGCTTTCGGCGAAGAGAAATTACATAGTTACATATTGTCATTACGGCTACAAAGCACGAATCGCGATAAGGCAGAAAGTTAGTATTCTGGAACGGCGCACCAAAGCATACTACAGTCGAAAGAACAGCAATGGCTGCGGTTGTTATCCAGGCACCTCTGTGAATATGTCCTTTTTTTATGGATATGAGGGATGTTGCAAAAAAAGCGAGGAGAACACCGCTTCCGATACCAATAACAGGTACCCTGAAAAGAAAAAGTACAATTCCAAAGATTGTAAACAGAATCATAAAGATAAGGTTGGAACCTATAACAAGCGAAAGCTGTTCCTGTTCGCGTACAGGCAGTGAATTAAAAACGAGTTCGGGCGGGTAGAATCTTTGGTTGAATGTCGTAGAAGCCATAACCTAATCCTTGATATTACAAAATTGATTAATAATATACGGTTTTTACAACATTTGCAAACCAAAAGGTTTGCTATTTAATCTCCACTTGCCTCAATGCTTTGTTAACGGCATTTTTGATGACTTCGCTTGAAACTGTCGCGCCGCTTACGGCGTCGACATCAAAAGTATTCTGCTCAACCATCTTTTCGGTGATGGCTTCTGCAGGTCGGCCAAGACCACAGTCGTGCCGGATTAAATCGACTTTTGAAAGTTTATGGTTTGTTACATGCACTTCAACGTCAACTGAAACAGGCCCAAGCTCGCTGTGGCCACTGTAAACGCCGTCGGCGATGTTGTTCATGTTTATTGCGGCATTTTCAAGTGATGCAAGGCTTTTTCTAATTGATGCAGAAAAAATCTGAAAACCGATAAAGCCAGACAAAATCAGCACTGCAAGGACTAAGGTAAATTTCTTCATTATTTTAGCTCCGCGGCTATCGCGTCAGCATATTTCTTATCAGAAATATCGTATGAATGAGAAATCATCTCTGCCATTTTCTTTTCGTCTTCGGTTGCGTCTTTCTTTGAGGCGAGGACCTTCGTAAACATTTTCATCATAAGCTTTGAAGCGCCGTTCATCTTTTCATAGTTGAAACCGCCCGGGCAGTAAAAAACTTTTACGATTTTCCGGTCTTCGTCAGTAAAAACACGCCGCATTGCAACTGCCACATCCGGATTTTCTTTGGGGCTTCCGCCGACAGCGTACACAATCAGTTTTTTGCCGGCGGCTGCAAGAGCGGGCATCTGCTTTTTGAACCACGCAAGCTTTACGATGTTGCCAGCCATGCACCAGCTGCCGAATACGATTGCATCATAATCGGCAAGGTTGAGCTTTGCAGCTTGTTTGAATTCCACGCACTCGCAAGCGGCGGCTTCGGCAATCCATTCGGCATACTTTTTTGTAAAACCTGTCTGGCTGTTGTAAATAACGATTGATTTCATTTGTTGTGACTCCTTCTTCGGTCAAGAGCAATTGCAAATAACCCAAGTATAATAAAAATAATTGATTTCGATATTAAAGCTGATAATGGAATTTCAACACCGGATGCAAACTGGACTGCAGATTGACAAATCATCATTACGGCTACAATTATAATTGACTGTAATAAAATCGCATAAAGCACTACTCCAAAAGAATCTTTCTTTTTCATAAGAATCAGAGAAATAAAACATAAAGGAGAGATGATACCAAGATCTAACACATAAGTTGGTTCTGTCGTATAATT
>JAEEQG010000073.1 GCA_016285185.1 Spirochaetota bacterium | reverse complement strand
TGTTATCGGTATGAAGTTCGGTTCACTCTTTGATGCTACACAGACAATGGTTTCAAAGATTGACGACAACACATTCCAGGTACAGGTTGTTTCTTGGTACGACAACGAAAACAGCTATACATCACAGATGGTTCGCACAATCAAATACTTCAGCGAAAACTGCTAATTAATAGTTAGTTATAACTGAAAAAAGACCTCTTCGGAGGTCTTTTTTTATGTCTGATTTACAAATAGTTATTAAAAAAATAAAAAAGGACTGTGTATTACAGTCCTTTTTTGTGTTTTTGTGCCATTTTTGGGCATTATTATTGTTTGATACTGTTAATTGCTGCCATCTGTAATAAGCTTGTATGCGTCCATCGGGGTTTCTACTTCCAGAAGAGCATCACGTAATTCCTGGTTTTTCAGACGATTGCTGAAATATGAAAGAGTCTGCAGGTAATAGGTATGCTGATTGTAAGCCGCTGCAATCATGAATAGCAGACGGACCGGTGTATCATCAAAGGTCTGAAAGTCTATAATGTCGACTTTGCTGATTCCAACTGCCATAACTAGGTCTGTAACTGACGACAGGCGGACGTGAGGAATTGCGATTCCTCTTCCGATTGCAGTTGACATAAGTTCTTCGCGTTTAAGAATTTCGACGGACAGTTCCTGTGTGGCCTTGATCTGCGGTGCCGTACTTAAAACGTCAGCAAGAGCGAGCAGGGCATCATGTTTTGTAGAATGATTCAAGAACACGATTCTGTCCGGTGAAAGGATATTTTTTACCTGAATCTGCTGATTCTGCAAGGCTGGTTTTTCTGAAGATGACAAACGGTCATTCACCCATTTTTCAATCTCGGATTTTTTAAAGCGCCATACTGTACCAATTTTTCCTGATGGAATTTCGCCTTTTTGAGCCCAGTCATAAACGGTTCTTTCTGAAACTCTAAGGTATCTTGCTACTTCTTCTATTGTAAGGATATCGTCTTCCACGAGAATCTCCCTTTTATGTTTTGTAATTAAGAATATTTTGCATTTATTACTGTTTTATGTCAAGTATTGCGGATACTACTTTGCAAGTTCGTGTAAAGAATCGTAAGGATATACACCTTCAACAGTGGTTTCTACACGGTTTTCCCAAGTATTGCCGAATACGACCGGAACATCCTTTTCCGCAAATTCTGAGATAACCTGACGGCATGCACCGCATGGTCCTACAGGATAATCGGATGCAGGAGTTGCGATTGCAATAGCCAAAAGTTTTCTGTAACCGGCACTGGCAGCAGTAAAGATTGCACTGCGTTCAGCACAGTTTGAAAGACCGTATGAGCGGTTTTCTATGTTGGCACCGGTAATTATTTTTCCATCAGGCAGCAGAACTGCTGCTCCTACCGGAAATTTTGAATATGGTGAATAAGAGTTTTCAGAGGCTTTTAGTGCGTGTTCATATAATTCTTTAAGATTTATGTCCATTGTTTTCTCCTGTATATTTTGGATTAAGGCAGTTTTGTTTTAATCTGTCATTGACCTAACATTGTTGATATTATACCATAAAACAGTATGAAAGAAGGAAAAAAAATCAATTTATACATTGTTTTCGGGTTTCTCATTATTCTGATATATATGCTTCTGGCGATAAAACCGCTTAAAAAAGAATTGTGTTTTGAGCCGGAAAAAACGATTGTTCTTTCTGAACTTGTGGGCGAGCAGCCTTTTTTTAAGGATGCCGGCAAAAAACCGACATTCTGTTTTAGACTGGCAAAATATGCGGGTTATTTGACGGAAGACGCCGAACCCGTTTTTGTAGCACAGTATCCTTACAAGGCCGCGCTCTCTGATTCTGTGTGGACTTTTTATAACAATGATTCTGAGTCTGTCTCTGTACAGAATATTGACGGTTCTTTAAAAACGGTTTTGGGAACAGCCGGATTTCCTTTTTTTCAAAATGACAGATTGTTTGTATTTTTGCCGAATGGAAATGCTGTAAAGGAATTTGAGCATTTTGGCAGGGAAAAATGGGTTTATGAAAACTATGCGCCTATAACTGCATTTAACAGCTCAGAATCAGAATGTATAATTGGTTTTGCTGATGGAGAACTAGCCTGTCTTGATTCTTACGGGAAACAAAAGTTTTCATTTTATCCACGCGGAAGTTCCAAAGAAATTATTCTAGGGGTGGATATTAACAGTGAACAAAAACTGGCAGCCTGTGTTTGCGGAATAGACAAACAGCGTTTTATTCTGTCCTCATATGGTAATAATCAGCAGAAAGTTGTCTTTCATGAGTATCTGGATGGAAGTTTAAGACAGCCCGTTGTCGTTAAATTCGGAAAAGTACGCAATGTTGTTTATTTTCAGTGCCATGATGGACTTGGAATTGCAGATTGTAAAAAATTCAAAATATCTATTGTTCCGATGGAAGAAACAATTCGGCAGATTGAAGAAATTGAAGCGCTGGGTATAACTCTTGTTCTGGCCGAAAAAGACAATAACTGGATAGTTTATCTGTTTGAGAATGCAGAATACTCGGTCGGCTCTTTGCCTTTTACAGCGGAAAGTGCCTTTATAAAAGCTGTTGATGATGGCTTTTTCCTTGGAAAAGATGATACCGTGTCAAAAATACGAATAACATACAAATAAGGAAGTAATTGTGAAAAAGATTATTATAAATTTCTTATTGGTATTTTTAGTTTTGTCTGTTTTTGCAGTAGACTGGCCTCAGCCTTCTGCTGACTTATCTGCTTTTCGTACACAATTTGCCAGTTCCAGACAATCATCTCTGTCAGCTGGTGTAGTGTATGCAAATCCGGAAAACGTAAAAACAGTAGATGCGGGAGAATTAATCTTCATTTCGGGTGAGTCAAAAAGTCTTGGACAGTTTGATTCTCCGCTCGGAAATACCGTAATTATTGTAAATGAAGAAAATCTTCTCAACATATACGGAAACATGGATTCGATTTCTGTAAAAACGTATCAGACAAGTGTATTGGAAAACGAAATAATTGGCAAAAGCGGCAAAAGCGGCTGGAAAGGGATGGATTCAGGTTTGGAATTTCAGGTTGCAGACACAATGCAACAAACGCTTATAAATCCTTTTATCTTGTTTTCAAAACCTTCAGGAATCCAGCTACCTGCACTTGGCAATGTTGTAGCAGTAGGTAAAAACGGTATTTTTTATGATTTGTCTTTTGCAAAGTTGTTGCCTTCAGATATGTATTATTTATACTGTGACAAAAACGATATGCATTTCCCGTTTAGAGTCACGGTTTTTGTAAATGGAAAAGAAGTTGAAAACATTAGATACGATATGCTCAATTTAAAGGCAAACAGACTTTCTTTGAACAGTAAAAATGACTACATCTTTGAAGAAATTTTCCCGGACAGCAATCGTCATTTGATTTCATCAGTGGTACTGAATAAAGGAAAAACTGTCGTAATGGTAAAAATATTCGATATTAACGGCAACGAAAGAACTTTTTCCTATTCATTTGAAGTACGCTGAAATAATTTGCTTTTTAAAAAAAAACATTGTACATTTAGTACATGGGTTTACAGCAAGATTTTTTGATTCCTAACAAAGAAGAGCTTTCTCATGCCTATGACAGGTATAAACCGGAACTGATGGATACAGTCACTAAAATAGAAAACCGGCTCAAAAATATGCTCAAAGTCAATTCTGCCCCAAGTTTTAAATCCAGAGTAAAAGGCTTTAACAGTTATTACCGTAAACTTCTCAGAATCAAACCTGAGACACTTGGTAAGCAGGATTTGCCTGTACTTACGGATATGATTGGAATTAGAATAATCTGTGCATTTTTGGAAGATTTGTCTGTTGTAGAAAAGCAGATTGTAGATAATTTTGAAATAGTCGAAATTGAAAGGAAAGGTGCCGATCGGACATTCAGTGAATTCGGCTATGAATCAACACATATACTGATTAATATTCCTGATGAATTGAAGAATGAAAATATCCTGCCTGCAGGTTTGGTTTGTGAACTCCAGATTCGAACAATCCTTCAAGATGCGTGGGCAGAAGTCGAACACGAACTTGTATATAAATCAGAGTTCTCACCGTTTGATCTTCCGTTAAAGAGAAAGCTTGCTTCAATGAATGCGAGTCTTAGTCTTGCTGACATAATATTTCAGGAAATCCGTGACTATCAGAACAAGTTGAATAAGGAACTGGATCAAAGGCGATTTTCTTTTTATGATATGGCGGATAAACTTTCTGACGAAAAGATTGAAGAAAAATACGACATAAAATCAGTTCAACCAGCTGGTGCGATTGCCTCTGTTTCACCTTATGTTCAGGGAACAATCGATGATATGATTCTTGATGCGATTCAGGCACACAACCGTGGTCAGCTTGACAGGGCAATCGAGATCTATACAAAGATTATCAATGCTGAGCCCGCTCCAAACGATATTGTTCTTGCTGTAATCTACAAACATAGGGGAATGGCATTCTTTGCAAAGAGCGAATTTGAATCGGCCCTGAATGATTTTAAGAGTAGTGTGGAACATGATCCTAAAAATTTCCGTTCTTATTACTATATAGGCATTGTCTACAGTGTAATGAATGAGGAACAAAAGGCTTTAGAATTTTTTGATAAATCTCTCGAACTGAACTGTTATCAGGCTCATGTCTATTACAGAAAAGCGTTGTCTTTGTTCCACATGGATGATTATTCGGCGGCAATGCTGAATCTGGCAAAAGCAAAAGATCTTGGCCTTGATAATCAAGAATGTCAGACATTGAGAGTCAATCTTCTTAAAAAACTTAAAATGGATTAGGCTTTTCTCATAGTTTTTTCAGTATTTGAATTTTCCATGCAAAAAATGTAGAATATGCAAGTATGATTGCTTTAGTGGTGTTTTTGGGAAATTACGGAAAAGAATATGCCTCGACAAGACATAATGCCGCCTGGCTTTTGGAAGAAAATCTCCCGTTTGAAAGAGAGTTCTCATGGCAGGAAAAATTCAAAGGTTTTTACTGTGTTTTATCAAAAGAAAAGATCATTTCCATCGCTGAGCAGGTCTGTGATACAGAAAACCTGAAAATTGCAGCAAATATTCCTCCAAAAATATTTTTTTTAAAACCACAAACTTACATGAATCTTTCAGGCGAGAGTATTGCGGAACTTGCAGGTTTTTATAAAATAAAACCGGAAGAAATCCTTATTGTCCATGATGAGCTTGAGTTACAACCTGGTCAGGTGAGTCTCAAATGGTCCGGAGGTTTAGGTGGACACAACGGTTTGCGTTCTGTAAAAGCATGTCTCGGTACAGCTGATTTTTGGCGCTTACGAATAGGTATCGGGCGTCCTGAAAGCCCTGATATTGCAGGTTATGTACTCTCTAATTTTACGACTGATGAACGAAACATTTTATCACAGGTATTTAATGTTTTATCAAAACTTCTTTGTCATATTCTTGTCGAAAATCCTGATAAATATTTGAAAGACTGGAGCAAAAAGAAAGTAAATGAATGAGATTCTGATCAAAAATGAAGATGAATTGAAAAAAGCTTTTTCAAAATTTTACAATATACTTGCAAAGTTAAGAGCCCCTGACGGCTGTCCCTGGGATAGGGAACAAACACCTCTTTCAATGCGGAGTGATTTGATAGAAGAAACTTTTGAGGCCGTGGATGCAATTACACAAAAAGACACAGAACACACAAAGGAAGAACTGGGTGATGTCCTTTTGAATGCAGCGATGATAACATATATGTATGAACAGCAGGATCTTTTTACAATGAGCGATGTACTTGATACTGTATCCGAAAAACTTGTCCGGCGCCATCCTCACGTTTTTCCCGAATCTGTCGGTAAATCGCAAGCCGAAGGTAAGGTAAAAACAGCTGAACAGGTTTTGAACCAGTGGGACAAAATCAAACAAAACCTCGAAGGACGTGCCGGAAAATCTATTCTTGACGAAGTCCCCGAAGGTATTCCTGCCTTGCTGCGTGCTGCTAAATTACAGAAAAAAGCCGCAAAAAAAGGATTTGACTGGACTGCTTCCGAAGAAGTTTGTGACAAAATCAAAGAAGAACTTGCTGAAGTACAAGAGGCTCAAAGCTTGCTTGACGGAAATGAAAAATCAAAACTCCATCTCGAAGAAGAAATAGGTGATTTGCTTTTTGCAGTTGTAAATTTGTCACGATTCTTAAAAGTAGATCCTGTAATAGCATTACAAAGAGCAAATCAAAAATTTTACAGTCGTTTTACATTCATAGAACAAAAAATGGCGGAAAACAATTTTCCTATGGATTTTGAGCATATAAACCAGATGGAACGCTTTTGGAAGGAATCAAAGAGCGTTAAATCTGCTACTTGACGGTAGAATCAAATACAGATAGAGTATAATTATGTTTGAAGTAAAAGATATTGATTTATTCCAGCTTGATGAAGAAGATTTTGATACAGTAATAGCGGATGACATTGTTTTTAATGGTACAGTTAAGTTTAAAAAACCGTTGTTGATAAAAGGTAAAGTAAACGGCAAGATTGAAGCAGAAAGTGATCTTGTTATTGATACAGATGCTGTTGTAAAAGCCAACATAAAAACTACCAAAGTTTTGGTGAAAGGCAAAGTTACAGGCAATATCGCTGCCGATGACATTGTATATGTAACAAAGACCGGTTGCGTGACCGGAGATATTACTTCCAAAAATGTGGTTCTTGAAAACGGCTGCTTTTTTTCCGGCAAATGTACAATGGAACCAGTGCAGGCAGTTTGATGAAACATCGGTTGCTTTTGGAAATACTGTTCTTTATTTTCGCTTTGCCGCTGTTTTGTCAGCAGACGGAAAAAAAAGATGCGTTAAAGCTTTATCGGAGTGGTAAATATACTGAAGCGATTTCGGTTTGTCGTGAAGAAATCGAAGAAAATAATAAAAATATTGATAGTTATGTTGTATTATGCTGGGCTTTGGTAAAGAACGGTCAGTACCGTGAAGCCGAATACTGGGGCACAGAAGCAAGAAAAATTTCGGATTCGGCAAAATATGATCACAGAATAATCGAGATTTTAGGTGAGGCCAAATACTATCTTGGTAACAATGATGCTGCTCTTTCTCTTTTTCAGGAATATGTTTCGCAAGTTTCTTCCAATATAGGTAACCGTTATGCCGAAGCCTATTATTTTATGGGAGAGATTTATATTCGTGAAGCCCGCTTTAACTATGCTGATATAGCACTTACTACAGCCTTAATATACGAAAACCTCAATGATTTGTGGTGGACACGTCTCGGATATGCCAGAGAAATGGCAAAGAATTATATCGGTGCTGAAGAAGCATACAACAGGGCGCTCAAACTTACTCCTTCACAGAACGATGCAGCAAGCGGAATAGAAAGAATAAGCAAATATATAAAGCGGTATTAGTTTTTATGAATCCTTATTTAATTCATTTTGAAACTGTAGGCTGCAAATTAAACCAGATAGAAACAGAGTCAATCGCAAAGTTTTGTTCTGAACAGGGATTTGAGGTCTCGATGGATCCTGTGACAGCTGCCGCGAAAATCTCTCAGACTCCTGTTGTTTCCATAATAAATACATGTACGGTTACTGCAAAAGCAGAACAAAAATCCCGAAGAATAATGCGGTTACTGCTTTCAAAATTCTGTGATATGCCCGTTATTGTAACAGGCTGTTATGCCCAAGTTGAGCAAAAACAGATAGAAGCCCTTAGTCCTTTTATAATAGTTGTTCCAGGTTCTGCAAAAGATTCCCTTGCTGATTTCCCCTTGTATCTTAAGATTTTTCTTGAAGAAAACAAAACTTTTACCGGCAATGTCCTTGCCGATTATATCCGAAGTTGGAAACCTGCTAAAAACCTTGCAACATCAATATTCAGACTTTCTACGGATACTTTTTTTGCCCATTCAAGAGCCTCTATCAAAATCCAGGATGGTTGCAGTAATGCTTGCTCCTATTGCAGAATATGGCTTGCAAGAGGTAAGCCTGTTTCTTTACCCGTAAAAGAAGTGCTGAATCGTGTAAAACAGATAGAATCATCGGGGCAAAAAGAAGTTGTTATTACGGGTGTAAATCTATCGCTTTACAGCGGCTTT
The DNA here is from genome assembly GCA_016285185.1 of Spirochaetota bacterium. GTDB lineage: Bacteria > Spirochaetota > Spirochaetia > Treponematales > Treponemataceae > UBA1240. Next base: position 12,617 of record JAEEQG010000073.1, on the reverse strand, counting down.
TACAAGTCTGAAAAAAAAGCTACTGAAGAATATTTTGATCTTGCTCGGCTTGTGGATTATCTGCTTAAAAACACTGCAACAATCTCATACCGGATTTCGAGTTTGTATCCTGAACGGGTAGATGATGAGCTTTGCAAAGTTCTGGATAATGCAAGAATTCGTCCTCATTTTCATCTTTCTGTTCAGTCAGGAAGTGATAAGATTCTTGCCGCAATGAACCGCAAATACAATAGCCAATCTATATATGAGGCCGTAAACCGGCTTCGCAAAATAAAACCTGATGCCTTTATTGCCTGTGATGTTATTGCCGGTTTTCCCGGAGAAACAGAAGACGACTTTGAACAGACAATGAAGATGTGCAAAAAATGTCGCTTTACATGGATTCATGCTTTCCCGTTTTCAGCAAGACCGGGAACTACTGCAGCAAAAATGAAAAATCAGGTGCCTCAGCGAATAAGTAGGGAACGTATCAAACAACTTACTGCTTTTGCGCAACAATCCAAATACGAATACACTGAATCTTTTACTGGTAAAACAATAAAAGCTATTATTGAAAAACATCGTTCGGACTGTGTACGTGCTGTCGGGGAAAACTTTTTGCATATAAAACTTGAAGGTGATTACAATAAATTAAGTTCGTTTGCGGGAGAAGAAATCACGGTTTGTATAACGAAACCGTTACGTACCGACGGAGCGGAAGATGAAATTGATGCGTTGGGCTTGTTAAGATAGGTATTATGGCTTATAATGTAAGCAGTAATATTTTTCTGTTATTATGTCGATAATATTTAATGAGTGTTTAAAAGCATTTATAACATCAAATAAAAAATAAGGCTAGTTACGTGAAAAAAAGCGAGTTTTTTGATTTTATAACATCTGTTCCAAAGGCGGAAATTCACTTGCACAGTGAAGCTGTTGTAAGCACAAAAACCATCGGCACATTGTATAAAAAACATTTTAATAAAGAAATGACAAAACAAGAGCTGGATAATCTTTTTGTATTTTCCAATCTTACGGAATTTGTACAAGCTTTTATTACCCTTCAAAAACTTTTCAATACACCAGAAGACTTTGAACTTCTTTTTGATGACATAGAAAATTATTTAAAAGAAAATAACATTGTTTATTCTGAACTTTTCTTTTCTCCATCATCTTTTATCCGCAAAGGTTTTGTTTTTGATGAAATGATTGCTGTGTTCGACAAATGTATAAATGCAATTAAAAAACGCAGTGGAATTGAGATAAAGATACTTGTAGATGTTTCGAGAACTTTTGGACTTGAAAATGCAATGGCCAATCTGAATTATATACTTGCAAACGGCAGCAAAAACATTGTGGGAATCGGGCTCGGTGGTGACGAAGTTCACAATCCTGCGGAGATTTATGAACCTGTTTTTACAAAGGCAAAAGAAGCAGGTTTGCATGTGGTAGCTCATGCCGGTGAAGATGTTGGTCCTGAAAGCGTATGGAACACTCTTTCTGCTTTAAAGGCGGAAAGAATAGGTCACGGTATAACATCAATTCAGGACGAAAAACTTATGCAGGAACTTGCAGCAAAAAAGATTCCGTTGGAAATCTGTGTAACAAGCAATGTATTTACAAAAAAGCTTGTTACAAAAGCCAAAGAACATCCTGTAAAAAAGTTTTTTGAAAAAAATATAGTTGTAACTGTAAATACAGATGATCCCGCCTTTTTCAATACATCACTTGTCAACGAATACTGGATATTACATAAAGAATTGGGTTTCTCCATGGATGAGATAAAAACTCTGATTCTGAACGGCTTTAATGCGGCATTCTGTTCAAAGCAGAAAAAATCCGCTTATAAAAAAGCAGTAGAAGAAGCCTGGCTCAAAAAAACAGCTGAATAAACCCGTTTTTTAATTATTTTAATCTTTTTTCTAAGGTTTTATTTTTAACTTCCGAAAATGTAATGAGGATTTGTTTAAAATCTGTATTTTACTTTTTTAGAGGGCAAAAATGATTAAGACAGATGAAGCCGGTTTAAAGATTAATGCACTTTTAACCAAAGAAAATGAACTTCTAACTGTCATTTTAGCAGAACAGCGTGTTCTTCGCGAAACTGTAAAAACGAGAGAATGGAATACACTAGAAGCTACAATATACAAAATCCAGCTTTTAAGTGACCAGTTCAATCAGCTTGAAGAGACACGTTCCTCCATCGTGCATGAGCTTGTTCATGACGAAGATCTTGATATTTATCAAATTTCACATCTTTTTTCATCAGAGTTGAGGCAATCTCTTCTCGAAAATTTCAGACTTATGCGCCAAAAACTTTCAGTTTCTAAAATCGAAAATGAATCGATTTCTGAATATTTGCGGATTACAAAAGACTTTATCCAGAATGTCTTTGACAACGCAGTTCCGCAAAGCAGAAACACGGTATATTCAAACAAGGGTACCATTGTAAAACCGATGCCCGAATCTGTCATTGTTGATCAGTTATTATAGGAGAAAAGTCATGGGATCTCAATTTGCAGGAATAGAAATGGGAAAACGCAGCTTGATGGCACAGAGTTCTGCTATCAATACTGCAGGTCACAATATTTCAAATGCTGATGTTGAAGGTTATTCACGTCAGCGCGTACAAGTAAGAGCTTTTGATCCGATTTATCGTCCGGACCTTACAAGAGAAAACACACCGGGACAGCTTGGTCAGGGTGTTACGGTTCAGAGTGTAGAACGTATTCGTGACGAAATGCTCGACAAGCGTATTGTTGCACAGAGCAATAAGGAAAGCTACTGGGCAACCCGCGAAAAATACTACACCATGATTGAAAATATCTATAATGAACCCTCTGACGTTTCCGTAAGAACAACCATGGACAAATTCTGGGAATCATGGCAGGAACTTTCTCAGTTTCCTGAATCAACCTCAGCACGCCAGGGTGTTGTTACACGCGGCGAATCATTGATTAATGCGATTGCTACAAAACATACAAGCCTTGCAGGAATTGGCAACCTTTTGAACGGTGACATTGAAGCAACAGTTCTTCAGGTAAACGATCTGTCAAAACAAATTGCATCTCTCAACACCGAAATTGTAAAAGTTAAGGCAATGGGGGACAATCCCAATGATTTGCTTGATCGCAGAGATTTGCTCGTAGAAAAACTTTCACAGCTTATAAACATCACAACAGATACACGCGATAACGATGAATTTATGGTTCATGTTGACGGTCACATTCTTGTTCAGGGAAAAATAAGCCGTCAGTTTGCAGTTGAACCGCTTGTAGAAAACAACGGTTATTCAAAAGTTATCTGGGCTGATACAGAAAACGATGCATTCTTCTCCGGTGGAACACTCGGTGCTTTGATTGAATTACGCGACGTTGATATCAGACAGGAAGTTCAGAATCTCGATTCTATGACAATGAACTTTGCCGATCTCGTAAACGACATTCACCGCAATGCAATCGGCGCGAACAACGTAACCGGTCTGGACTTCTTTGTTGAACAGCCTTTTGTAACAAACGCACACGGAAATTATGACCGTGACGGTGATGGTATTGAAGATACCTCATATATTTTCAGAATGACTGGTAAAAATACTCTCGAACCAACACAGCAGGTTGGTTTTGAAGGTGTTATCACAATTTCCGGAAAAACAGGAAATATTGAGATCCCTTATAATGCTACAGACACAGTAGATGCTATAATTCACAGAATCAACAACTATGACGGTGAAGTAAAAGCCTATCTGGATAAAAATAATAAGCTTGTATTAAAGGCAACCCCTGCACAGGAAATTGAAAATCCTGATTTTGTTATCCGGCATGTTGAAGATTCCGGTCACTTTCTTGTAGGTTATGCCGGTTTGCTCAGAAACCGCGGTGCTGTTGGTGCTTATGATTTTAATCAGGCTGACGCAGTTAACGCTCTCGTTGCCGATACACAGGAAACAGTTTCAGGCAAAGTTGAAGGTGGTGCACAGTATGCGGTTGCTCCTGTAGCTCATCCTGCAGCTTATATCACAATTAATCCCGAAATCAAAGCCGATGTGCTGTCAGTTGCAGCGTCCTATCCAATCAATGACACAAGTCGCGAGGACGGTGACGGAAGGGCAGCGCTTGAAATCGCTTCCATCAGAAATTCCCAGGTAATGATTGGCAAATCACGTACTTTCGACGATTATTTTGCAGAAACAGTAACAAACGTTGGTCTTAAAGGTGAACAGGCGGAAACAAACCTGCTGAGCCAAAACGCAGTTATGAACGATCTTAGAACGTTACGTGAATCAATTTCAGGTGTTAATATTGATGAAGAACTTGCTGACATAATTAAGTTCCAGCATGGTTACAATGCAGCAGCTAAATTTGTTACAGTAATGGATGAATTGCTGGATACAATTATCAACAGACTTGGTGTTTAAGTGAGGTAATATATGAGAAGAATCAGTTCAAGCATGACCAATAATGACATTCAGTACAACATGCGGTTACAGGAAGCAAAGCTGAACAAAGCCAACAACAAAATGGGTTCACAGGAAAGAATTCAGCAGCTTCGTGATGATCCTGTAGCGGCTGGTCATTTGGTAAGATACAAGTCATATAGTACCCGCTTGCAAACTTTTGAAAAGAATGCACAGAAAATTGCAGACAATTATTCTGTAACAGAAGGCTATATAAATCAGTCACTGCAGATTATGCAGCGTGTTCGCGAGCTAGCGGTTACAGGTGCTCACGGTACATATTCAAAGGAAGACCTGCGCAATATGTCTACAGAGGTTGATGAACTTTTGAAAGAACTTATTGTAAATGCAAATGCAACAGGACCTGAAGGTACATCTCTGTTTTCCGGTACAAGAAGCAATACAACTGCTTTTGATATTGTCGAAGGTGCAGTTCCTGGTTCCAGTGATCGCCTTATTACAAATGTTATATACAACGGTAATGTTCAGACAGCAAATATCGAAATTGACGATGGACAATATCTCGAAATTTCTCATGCCGGAAATCAGATTTTTTGGGCTGAAAACCAGTCGCTTTATTCGATGAGAGATGCAACTTCTTATATCGTTCCTGAGGATTCAACAATTTCTGTAGATGGAAAAGAAATCGCTCTTACAGCCGGTGACAACATTTATGCAATTATCTCAAAAATAAATGATTCCGGCGCAGCTGTAAAAGCAAGACTTGATCCTGTATCAAACGGTATTGCATTGGTTACAACAGATTCAAGACAGATGTGGCTTGAAGATCTTAAAGGCGGCAACGTACTTAATCAGCTTGGACTTATTAAAGATTCTTCGCAGCGTCCACCGAACAATCTGAACGATTCAGCAAGTGTTTCAGGCGGTTCAATGTTTGACGTAGTAATTTCACTGCGCAATGCAATGCTTGTGGGTGATAATGAAAAAATTGGAACACGTATTCTCGGTGCTCTTGATCAGGCAGTTTCAAGTCTTACAAATACACTCGCCGAAAGCGGCGCAAAATATGAAAGAGCAGAAAACAATCTTGCACGTGTTTCTAACCAGATTTTGAACGTAAACGGAATGATTGCACGTGAAGGCGATCTTGATATTACCGAAGCTATAACAGATCTTAAGATGCTTGAATATGTACAGCAGGCCACATTAAGTACAGCCGCTAAGATGTACAGAAATACACTTTTGGATTATATCAAATAGCTGATTTTGCGGAAGGCACGATAAGATGGAAATACTTACAAAAACATTAGGTTCTGTAAAAATAGACGACAGCCAGTTATATGAAATTCCTCAGGGTTTGTTCGGATTTGAAGACTTTACAAAATATGCCTTGCTTGAAGCTGAACAAAAGCCTTTTTTCTGGTTACAGTCAACGGAAGATAAAAATCTTGCCTTCTTGCTGATTGATCCGTTTATTTTTTGCAAAGACTATGAACTTGATATTGATGATGAAAGTTTAAAGTCAATCGGAATAGAATCTCCTGCAGATGTTCAGGTTATGGCAATAGTTACCGTACCGTCAGATGGCAGTCCGATTACTGCGAATCTTCAAGGGCCTGTTATTTTTAACAGAAAGAGCAATAAATGCATTCAGGTTATTTCTTCCGATGCAAGATGGCTGACAAAGCATGATATTCTCGCCGAAGCAAAAAGAGGCCGCTCATGCTGATTCTGACCAGAAAAACCAATGAAAAAATCAAGATTGGAAATGATATAACCATAACTATTATTGAAGTCCGTGGTGATCAAGTTAAGGTAGGAATAGAAGCTCCAAAAGATGTAAAGGTTTTCAGACAGGAAGTATTCAATGCCATCCAGACTGAAAACAAAGCCGCTGCAGAAAGCACAGATAATCTTGATGCTTTGAGAAAACTTTCTTCTAATATTTAGATATTTAGGAATCTCCTTTCCCTTATAACATATACCCATAAAAAAAACTGTATCTGGTAAGGCAAAATATTGAAGTTTCTTCAGTATTTTGCCTTGTTTTTTATAACCTTTGTTTGTAAAAGTTTTTTATAGAATAGGAAATGCTTAATATGAAAAAAGCTGCTTTTTTGATGCTTGTTCTTTTTTGCTTTGTTAGTTCTCTTTATTCACAAGATGAGCTCTTTTTATATGATTCTTCCAAAATCAAACCTCAAACCATGTATTCTTACTTTGTGACATCCTCATCCGGCAATAAAAAAATGAATTTTTATTTTTATATTAAGGATGAGAAAACCACCTATTCGTATTTTGACGGGGCCGAAGCAATAAAGGAAGTACTTGTTGGTGAAAATGAATTTAACACTGATTTTTTCTGTTATTCGCATACAAAAACAACAAATCCTTTTGCATACACGAAAAAACCAAATATAAAAAATGTTATGGAATGTCTTTATGACTTTAGGGATAAAACTCTTTTAATAACAAATTCCGTTGTAGGCCCCTATTCGCAGCCTATGACATATACAATAACAGGTGATTTAAAACAGACTCCCTGTTACGAAATAAGCAACTACCAGACTGATTTTTGGCTTGCGATGCGTTTTTATAACGATGATTTTTCTGATTTTAGAATTGGCACTGTCAACTTGCCCTATATATCTGTTTCAAACGTATCCTATACCGGTTCAGAACAGGTTGGTGAAATTCTCTGTGACAGATGGGAAATATGTCAGTTTAATAAACGTGGCAAACCTTCTCATGAAAAACAGATATGTTGGTTCAATAAACAAGATGATAATTATACTCTTGTAAAATATCAGTGTACTTCAAAAGCAATCTTTCCCGAAAACATCGTGATGATTCTTATCGACGAAAAGACAGTTACTCCTGAAGAATGGGAAAAACTTGTAAACAGTCGTAATGAGGAATTGAGAAATCTTTTTGAATAATGTAATGTGGTAGTTTGATTTAGCGTTATTTTATGCTGCTGTAAAGGTTGGATACGGTAGAACGCCATTCGTAGTTTTTGTCGCGTTCTTCCCACTCGATAATGCGTTGTATACTGAAATGTCTTAAATCGTGAGGATTGTCAAAGTAAACGACTGCAAAACGTCCCTGCCCGATGTATGTGATTTTTTCGTTTTCTTTTACAGGAACTGTTTCTGAAAGATGTTTAAGTACACAGTCAAAATGAACTGGTGCGCCGGTTTCTTTTTCGGCAAGAGCAGCCGGCAAATCATTGATTGGCTGCTGACAACGGGGACAAATGTATGTGTCCAGTTTATACTGGACAATTTCCGGTTCTTTTGGAGAATGCGCTTCGCTCCGTTGGTTTTGTTGGCGGTTACGTCTGTTATTATATCTGTTGCGGTTTGAATTTCTTCGGCTGTAGTTTCTTTCTCCGTAAGTTTCTACATCATCTGCCATAAAACATTTGTCCTTGTGTAATATGATCTTCCACAAGATTATTGCTCAATACCTGGGCTATCCTTTGAATCGCGCTGTCCAGATATGCTGGATCATAAATCTTGTATTTTAATTCTGCCATGCGTGCAGTTTTTTCTGCTTTTTTAATAGCAGATTTTGATAAAACAGAACTCATAGGGTCTCCAAAAAAGCATTCTCTATGTGATATATCTTCTCTTGCTGTTGCATTGCAATTGCAATAACATCAAAACGCACATAACTCTCTTTATATTGTCGATAATCTGAGAGGAAACATTTAGCTGTTTCTATAATTCTTTTTTGTTTTCTTTTGTTTATTGCAGCTGCAAGTGAAAAATAATCACCATGAGGCCATGTTTTTACTTCAACAAAAACTATGGTACCGTCTTTATATGCAATTATATCAATTTCTCCGATTTTTGTCCGCCAGTTTTTTGCAATAATTTGATAACCTTTTTCTTTCAGGTATGCGGCGGCTTCGTTTTCGCCTGTTATTCCTGTTTGCCTGTTAGTTGACTTTTCCATGCAAATCTTTGGAATTTAATGCTCGAAGAATAAAAAGCTTATTCAGTGATTCAAGTTTTATGATTGGTCCTGCATTGTCAGGATAGCAGACACCGCCTGCGGTTACCCAAAGGCGTACGGAAGGTCTTAAAGGTGCATTCTGGTTGACTTTTACGATTCTTCCGATTGACCCGTCGTTTAATAGGACTAGAGAACCTATAGGATAAACGCCCATACTCTGTATAAAGACTCTTATTACATCAGGTGAAAAATGTCTGCCGTTGTCGCTTAGAATTGTTTTCATAGCCTCGTAGCCAAGCATCGAAGTTCTGTAGGCCTTTTCTGAAATCATAGCTTCAAAAGCGTCTGCTACGGCAACAATACAGGCACCATTAGAAATTTGGGTACTTGTTCTCCCGTTGGGATAACCTTTTCCGTCCCAATGTTCGTGATGCTGAAGGACAATATTTGTTACTGAATCAGGGTAGTGCATCATGTCGCCTATAATATGCGCACCGTCTGTGGTGTGTTTTTGAAGGGCTGACATATCTTCATCAGTCAGAGGTTCTTTTTTATTAATAAGTGATTCAGGCAGGTAAAGCATTCCGATATCATGTAGAAGTGCCCCTGTGATATAAAGACGGATTTTTGAAACCGGTATGTGCATTTTTTTTGAAACGACATATGTAACAATCGCCACATTAAGCGCAGATTTTGCATAATCATTTTTTAACGCTTCGCCTGCAAGCAGAAAACTTGATATAAATGTTGCATTCTTTTCCATTAGGGCAAAGAGCTTTTCACCCACGTTCTGAATTCGCTCCACAAAATTGTCTGTTCGGTCTTTTTTGAGGTTGTCAAAAACTTCAGCAAGGTTTTTATACAGTTCTGTATAACTTATGTATAAGGGATTTTCTTCAAGCGGTCCGACCGTAATATCGTTGTCTTCTTCCAGGTCTTCTGCTTCTTCAAGAACTTCAAGTTCGTCGTCAATTTCAGGCACGGACTCATGAACCGGTGTTTCAACGGCTAAAAGTTCGTCCAAATCCGCCGCTGTATTTGAAAGCAGATGTCCGTATGTTATAACAAAAGGTATATTCCATTTTTCAAGGATTTCAAGATGGTTCTTTTTGACAGGCTTTTTTTCGGGCAGAAACATATTCTTACCATCATCAAAAAAAACCGGTGCCGAAAACCTCATACCTAATTCGACTAATTCTCGTTTAATTTTTTCCATCGTTCATCCTATATAAAAATGCAAAAATTCCTGCTATAACTTCATAAGTTTCGGCTGGAATGTAATCACCTATATCATACAAAGAAAGTACATTTGCCGCTAATTCTTCCTTTATTACCGGGACCTTGTTTTGTTCAGCAATTTCCAGCATTTTTTCGGCTATGTAGCCTTTGCCCTTTGCTACAATAAAAGGAGCTGGAAAACCTTCCGGGTAAGAAAGTGCTATCGCTGTCTGTTTTTCCATACTAAATCTCTTCGTCTACTGTCTGAACAGGCAGCGTTGAGTCCGCAAACAAATCATGCAAAAGATTTTCTTTGTATTCAATATTTATTTGTTTGTCTACGGCTGATATGCAACTTCTTAAAAGCTTCTCCGCCTTTTCTTTTTGCAAAGATGGTAGGGAAGGGCTTACGGCATATTCAACTGTCAATACATTATTATAATGGTCAGTGTCAGAAAAAGTAAAGTGATATCGACAATCTTCAAAAGATGCAGTTATATAAGTTTTTTCCGCGTTCTTTGTAATTATATCACATAAAATGCGAATAGTGCCTGAACACTGTTGATTTTTTATTGTTTTTTTAAACGGAAGCACTATCCAGTGTTTTTCGCCTTTTGCGGCATGATTTACAAGTGTTAAAAGTCCTGTATCGTTTTTTACTGCCTCTTCCGGATTTGAATAAAGTTTTTCAAGTACAGGAATATCTTTTGTTGGATTTGAAGATTTCATTTGGGTGACAGGAGAATGTTTGTCCGAAAGAAGCAGATTTAGCATGAGCTCAGTATCCTCTTCTGTAGCGCTTATACCTTTGTCTTCAAGATACATTGCTGTTTCCGCTGCCTCCGACTTTTTACCTGAAAAACGCTCTGCAAGCTTGCGCAGCTTTTTCAACTGGGCGGGCGTATATGTACGGTTGTTCTGCCGCATATACTGAATCATTTTTTCGGAAACAGAATCCTGCGGAAGTCCTATCGAAGCAAAAAGCTGTGACAGCCTGTCAGATTGGGTAACAATAGTTTCAGAACCTTTTTGAGGTACAAGAAGAATACGATTGTTTTGGATTTGTATGCGGGCCTTAAATGTTTCGCCGACTTTTGCCTGCGACATTGTTTCAACTGCAAACCGTTGTCCTGCAAAAGAAACAAGCGTTTTGCCCTCCGGGGTTTTGCCCAATACCCGTACAAAAACAAAACCGCCTTCCTTCAGCGTAAAGCTTGAAGGTAAAGCGGTCTTATCCAGGGAAATATGAACTGCTGCTTGAGTTAATGGATTTCCCATAGTTTTATGCGTACTGCAAAAAATTATTTGTCAGTTTTTTTTGTGATAAGTTCTTTGATTTTTGCATCTTTACCAATCTTGTCACGGATGTAGTAAAGTTTTGCACGGCGTACTTTACCGGGACGAACAACTTCTACTTTTGCGATTCTTGGTGAGTTCATCGGGAAAACACGTTCAACACCGACGCCGTAAGAATTCTTGCGTACTGTGAATGTTTTGCTAATACCGGCACCTTTGAAGCAGATAACGAGTCCTTCGTAAACCTGAACACGTTCTGTTTTGCCTTCAATGATTTTAAAGTAAACTTTTACTGTATCGCCAACTTTGAATGGAGCCAAGTCACTTCTTGTCTGAGCGGCTTCTATAGTTTTGATAACATCCATTTTTATCTCCTTTTGGATTTTTTAGGTTTTTCAACCTCAAATCCTGTTAGTTCTAAAATTGTTTTTTCAGCCTCAGCTGAAAGCTTTCCTGCTTTTCTTGCGGAATCAATCAAATCCGGTCGAACAGCAAGCGTTTTAGCGAGCCGTTTTTGCAACCGCCATTTCCGAATATTCTCATGGTGTCCTGAAAGCAAAACTTCGGGAACACGCATTCCTTTGTAAGTTTCAGGATGAGTATACTGCGGATATTCCAGCAAACCATCGGAATAACTTTCTTCTTCCAAAGATTCGCTCGAAATAACACCGTTTATGAGCCGGTAAACCGAATCAATTATAACCAGTGCAGCTACTTCGCCGGATGACATTACATAATCTCCGATTGAGATTTCGTCATCCACTCTTGAATCTATAATTCTTTGGTCAATACCTTCGTATCTTCCGCAGATTATAACAAGTTCTTTTTCTTCGCTAAGTTCCTGTGCCAGCTTCTGTGTGAACGGTTTCCCTGATGGTGTTACATAGATAACACGTTTTTTCCAGGATTCAACAGAATCCAGCGCAAGCCCTAATGGTTCCGGAAGCATTAACATTCCGGCTCCGCCGCCATACGGACTATCGTCACAAGTTTTATGCTTATCAAATGAAAAATCTCTGATATTCACCAAGTCGTACGCAATAATTCCTTTTTCTACCGCTTTTGCCATTATTGAATTCTCAAAAAAGGCTCTCGGTATTTCCGGAAATAAGGTCAGCACATTAAATTTCATAGAATCTACTCCAAAATCCAGAGGTGCATCAGCTCAACAGTTTTTTTGTCCAAATCAATGTCGCCGATAAATTCCTTTCTGAAAGGAACGAAACGCTCGTTTGATTCGCCTTTATTAAAAGCTGTTGAACTCTCGGTCAGGGTAACCTCTAAAAGTTTACCTCCGCCGCCTTCCGTTACGCCTGTAATCGTACCTACTACAATAGGTGCAGTCTTTTCTGCTTGCCCGTTTTTTTCACTGTAAACCAGTGAGCATTGTTTAAGATCTTCGACATAGAACTCACCCTCTTTAAGGGGGCAGGCTTTGTCGCGCGGTACCAGTATTTCCCAGTTGCGATACTTTGCAGCATCTTCCGGTGTATCAATACCGGTACATTTCATTAAAAGACTGGCTGTACTGCCGCTGACGGATTCAACTTTTACCGTCTTTTCAATATCGCCATTCTTCAAAGTAACTTCCGTAAATGAACTGAAATGCTCAATTTCACCGGATGTACTCTCTACTTTGAATTTCCCCGTCAATCCGTGCGGATTGCGGACAATACCAACAACAAACCTCTGATTTTGCTCCATCAGTCAAGAATTTCCAGTGTATAACGCTTACCGGTTTTGCCGGATG
>JAEEQG010000072.1 GCA_016285185.1 Spirochaetota bacterium | reverse complement strand
CCAAAACCAGCTTCAACAAAAACTCCTTATACAAATGGCACAACAGCAAAGCCGGCTTATATCGATTCAGGTATTGACAACATAAATGAATCCGGTAGGACTGTAACAGACGACAGCACAAATCAGGACAAACTTCAGATGCATGTTGTTGAATCAACAGGAATCGCAAAAGAAGGTTCTACACCGTCAAACGCAAGTTCTAAGAACGAATATGCAAATGACGTTGGCGACAAAAACTCAACAGGACTTTCATCCGACAGTAATTCCAACACAACAGGTACTGCCGCATCATCAAGCTCCGGCAAAACAGCTGCTACTTACACACATCCAAGAGGACACATTGTTCTTGACAATGCTCAGTTCTACACAGTAAAACGTGGCGATGTTCTTATTCTTATTGCAGAACGTTTCTATGGCAACGGTAAAGGTAACTACTTCCCGTTCATCATTGCCGGAACAGAAGACGAAATTACAGATGCTGATTTGATTGAAATTGGTCAGAAACTTACTATTCCTGACTTGCAGAAAGCACTTTCAACAGAAGAATCACGCAACTACGTAAAACAGACATTCTATTCAGTTGCTGACAAATATGACAGCAAGGGTAAACCAGGAATGGCTTCACAGCTTAGAGCAATTGCTGCCGGTCTTTAATCCGCAGTAACCGCTTGTTAACTACAAAAGGGGTAACATTACGTTATCCCTTTTATTTTATCTATTGGAGTAAAATATGAGTACACCGCACAACAAAGCACAAAAAGGACAGATTGCAGAATCAGTTTTATTACCGGGCGATCCGCAAAGAGCAAAACACATTGCAGAAACATACCTGCAGAATCCGGAATGTTATAATGATGTCCGCGGTATGCTCGGTTTTACCGGTACATATAAAGGAAAAAAAGTTTCGGTACAGGGAACAGGAATGGGGCAACCGTCACTTTCCATTTATGTAAACGAACTTTTCCAGTTTTACGACGTGCAGCGCGCAATTCGAGTTGGAACATGCGGTGCTGTAAACGAGCAGACAAAAATCCGCGACATAATTCTGGCTATCGCTGCATCAACGGATTCTTCGCTGAACACTCACCGGTTCGGTGGCAAACACTTTGCTCCGGCGGCGGACTTTAACCTGCTCCACGCGGCATACATAGCGGCGGAAAAGCAGAAATTGCCTGTAAAAGTGGGTACTGTTGCATCTTCCGATATGTTTTACGATGAAAAGAATTCCTGGAAGCTATGGGCTGAATACGGTGTTCTTGGTATAGAAATGGAAGCGGCGGAACTGTATACACTTGCCGCCAAGTATCGCAGACAGGCTCTTGCCATACTGACTGTTTCAGATAACATTGTAACGCATCAGGAAACAACGCCGGAAGAACGGCAGAAAACATTCAACGCAATGATTGAAATTGCGCTTGAAACGGCAATTTCCTAAAATGAACGGAATGTCCGGGGCTCAGCTTGCAGCAACCTGAGTTTCGGACAGCAGCTCATTGTAAGTTTCAATTACAAGCGCTACCTTTGCGCACATTCTCGGATCTTTTGTAAAGAATGCAAACATAACGTCCTGCAGATATATCTGAAAATTGCTGCCCGGCGTAAACGGGATATAGCGGAGCAAAGACGGGTCAAAATGTATTAGCGTTTCTTCTCTGAATACTTTTCCTATGTAGGTATAACCTTTTTCCGTCAACTGAAGAATACCGTCGCCGGCTTTTTCAATTCCTTTGGTCTTTTTTACCGTAAAATCATTATCCGCAAGCTTTGTTTCGGATGCGGAAAGTACGGCAAGCTTTACAGGAATCTGCAAATCAAAGCTTTTTTCCGTAAGATGCCTGTTTTTTTCCGTATCACGCTGGTAATTGTACCACATACCGATGTGCTTAAAATACGACTTTTCGGTCTTCCAATCGAGATGTCCGGTTTCAGTATACTCAGCGCGGGTTCCGCACTCCGTGCAGAAAATATCGTTACCCTTTGTTTTGAGTGTTAATTCTTTTTTGCAGCACGGACACATATAAAGAATATTCGTCAAGCCTTCGGCACGGTTGTGACCTTTGTATAGCCAGCCTGTTCTTTCCTGTTCCGCAAAACTATCAACATAAATGCTCTTTGCAATAATTTTGTCGATTTCTTCCACATCGGTTTTTTCAATCTGTTCTGGAGTGAGTGCTACCGAGACCTCAAGATTTATTATTCCGTTGCAAAGATTCTTCCGCCACGGGTTGTCACACAAATAATTGCCGCTGGATTTAACGACAAAAACGGGCAGCTTTGCTTTTTTTATAAGCTTAGAACAGCTTTCGGGCATATCTTTGGAGATTCCGTTTATAACTATCTGACCTTCGGGATACAGGGCAAGAATTCCCTTATTGCTTATAACATCAAAGGAACCGCGTACTGTCTGTAAATCAGGCTGAAAAAGACTTTTGGGAATTGTTCTTGCAAAGCGTACAAAAAAAAGGTATTTGGACGCAAGCCAATGTTTTCTTGCAACAATAAAGTTTATTCTGCGCGGGAAAAAGGCGCGTATTAAATAAATGTGATCATAAATACTATGGTGATTGCCTACAATAATATAAGGCGGTGAAAAAGCAAGCAGTTTTTTCTTTGCTTCCAGCCCTTCAAGAATAGTACCGTCGGAACATTTGAATACAATTTTTACCTTGCGGAAAAGCAGTGTAAGAACAACTACTATGAATCCGAATATGTACCAAACCGGTCTGTTAGGGCGTTTTGTCTTTTTTCTTTTCATAACTGCAAGTCTACCAAATCAACTAACTACTATAATATTTTCGTTAAAAAAATGGAATTGTCAAGATATTTACAGGTATTTGCAAATGATTTGTTATATATCTTTAAGTACAACGTAAGTTTTTCCAAAACCGCCGTCTTCTGGCGGCGCAAAGTAATAATCCTTAACAACCGCACAATGTTTTAAGAAATTGTGTACACCCTGCTGCAAAATTCCGTTTCCTTTGCCATGTATAATAGAAAAATTCTGCAAATGCTGCAAAACAGCCAAATCCATCTGGTGTTCAACGGCTTTCATTGCTTCCTCATACCGCATACCCAAAAGACGCAGTTCAAAAACCGCTGTTTCGTTGCTGACGGAAAAATCTGCGCCGGGGATACCACCGCTATCGGTATTCGCGTCAATCTCAATGCTGATTTTAGGCTTGTTTTCAACAAGCGGGGCAAGCTGGAGCTTTTTCTGGCTTACACTCATTTTAAGTCCGTCAAACTGAACGATCCAGCTGTCTTTCTTGTCCTGCCGGATTATTGTTCCGCGTCTTCCGTTTAAAAGCACATCAACGTTTTCCGCAAAGCCATCAGGATACGAAAGTTTTGTGTTGTTTTCAGGCGGAGGATAGACACCATTATGTGCAGGCTGAGTTTTTTTGCCCGAATTCCGTTTTTTGGCTTTGCTGCTCTGGAGCTCCGCAGTACCGTACTTTTCTTCCAATTCCGTTTTTTGTAGCAAAATTTTGTCTTTTTCTGATTCAAGAAGCTTTTTTTCGTTTTCTATGGAATCCGACAAATCAGAAATATACTGCTTAACCTTAAGCGTTTTTTCGCGCGTTATCTCGCCTTCGCGAATCTCACGAACAAGGTTTTCAAGCTTTTTACGGCTTTCGCCCGCAAACTTTTCAAGCCGGCGGTAGCCCTGCTCTTCAAGCTCAAGCTCTTTCTGTCTTAACTGAAGTTCTTTTAAATCAACCTTTCGCCGCTTTTCACGGATTTTTTGTTCTTCGGCTTTCTGTTCATCTTCAAGCCGCAGCAAATCTTCGTGTTTTTGCGTGAGTCCGCGTATAAGCGCGGAAACATCCGCCTGCTCAGTAACAATATAATTCCGCGCAACCTTTGAGATGCAAGGCAGCAAGCCGTTCCTGTCGGCAATATCCAGTGCGTGGCTTTCGCCGGAAACTCCCATCAAAATTCTATACGTGGGCGAAAGGGTATTTGTGTCAAAGTCAACCGAAGCGTTTGCGCAAATTTCATGCGTAAAACCGTAGTTTTTAAGGATACCGTGATGGGTTGTTACAAGCACATATGCCTTTTTTTCAATAAGATAATCCAAAACAGCCATTGCAATTGCGCCGCCTTCCTGCGGGTCGGTTCCGCTGCCGAGTTCGTCGAGCAGAACAAGGCTGTTTTCCGTAGCGTCAGCGGTTATGTGCGCAATATTCTTCATGTGTCCGCTGAATGTTGAAAGCGACTGTTCCATTGACTGTTCATCGCCTATATCAGCAAAAATATTGTCAAAAACAGGGAGTGCGGAACCTTCCGCGGCCGGTATCGGGAATCCGCTTTGATTCAATGCGGCGAACAAAGCGGCTGTTTTTAGTGTTACGGTTTTTCCGCCCGTATTGGGACCGGTTATTATTACAATACGGCAATTCGGAAGAAATACAAAATCTATAGGAACAGCGGATTTGCCGAGCAACGGATGGCGTGCTTTTAACAACGTAAGAGGCTTTTCGAGAACAGATTCCTGTGCAAAAGTACATTTCTGCTCAATTCCCCAAACAGCCGCTGCAAAAGTTGCGTCCAACAGTACCATTTTTTCGTGCGCAAGAAATAAATCCGCCTTATATTCTCCAAGTTTTGCAACCAAGTCCCTGAGTATTTTGCGGATTTCCACGGCAAGCTGATACTCTT
>JAEEQG010000071.1 GCA_016285185.1 Spirochaetota bacterium | reverse complement strand
GGTTTCGTTCTGCATGAGTACGTTTACAAGGTAAAGACTTATCCAGTTGAGCATGATTCCGGCAATAACTTCGTTCACGTTACAGAACGCTTTCAGCAAACCGGCAAGGCTTGCCCATAAAGCCGCGCAAACAACCGCAAGCAAAAGACACAGCCACCACGGCAAATGCCATGCAAGCGCACACCACAGCGAAATACCGATTCCAACACAGTACTGCCCCGCAACGCCAATATTGAACATACCGGATTTATACGCGAACAAAACTGCAATTCCGCATAGAATAAGCGGTACAGACTTTACCAGTGTCTGACCCAGGTAGTAAAGCTTTTTGCCGCTACTTCTGTAGTACATAAAATTTTTAAGAATTACGCTGATAGCTTTGGGTGCATGTTCAGCGTTGATAATCAAAAGTATTATAAAGCCCACGATAATTCCGACAAGTGCGCAGATAATGGCGGCCGCAATCGAACGGAAAGTATCGGAAGCCAGAACCTCTTTGAATTTGCTCTGTTTTATTTTTGCGTCACTCATTTAGGCTTCCTCCTTTGATGCGCCGACGTTTCTCTTTGCGCCTGCCATGTAAAGACCGAGTTCTTCCGGCGTAGTCTTTTTAGGATCAAGTTCACCCACAATCTCGCCCTCGTACATAACAAGGATTCTGTCACTCAGGTTCAAAACTTCTTCAAGCTCATACGAAACAAGAAGAACAGCCTTTCCGGCGTCGCGGTCGGCGATAATCGCCTTGTGCAGGTATTCAATCGCACCAACATCAAGTCCGCGTGTAGGCTGAACCGCAATCAAAAGCCTGTGCTCTTTTGCAAGCTCGCGTCCTACAATTGCTTTCTGCTGGTTTCCGCCGGACATATCACGGGCAATCGTCTTGTTACCCTGACCGCTGCGCACGTCAAATCTATCAATCAATTCCTGCGAATAAGCGGAAACTTCCTTTTTTCTGATGAATTGGTTTTTCTGGAAATCCGGCTCCCAGTAACGCTGCAACACCATATTCTGCTCAAGTCTGTAATCAAGAACAAGCCCGTGCTTGTGGCGGTCTTCGGGAATATAGCTCATGCCGGTCTTGCTTTTTTCGCGGATAGATTTTTTGGTGATATCAACACCGCCAAGCGTGATTTTTGTATTGGAATGAGGTGCAAGTTTTTCAAGTCCTGTAAGTCCCTGAATGAATTCAGACTGTCCGTTGCCGTCGATACCGGCAATACAGACAATCTCACCCGCGCGAACCTGCAAGCTGACGTTGTTTACAGCAAGCTTTTTGTGCAGACGGCTTTCAACACACAGGTTCTGAACATCAAGAACAACCTCACCGGGATTAGCGGGAGCCTTATCCACTGTAAATTTAACGTCACGACCTACCATCATCCGGCTGAGTTCTTCCTTGCTGGTGTTTGCAATTTCAACCGTACCTATGTAGCGGCCTTTGCACAAAACCGTACAGCGGTCGGAAACTTCCATAATCTCGTTCAGTTTGTGAGTGATAAAGAGAATTGATTTTCCTTCCGCCGCAAGATTTTTCATAATCTGCATGAGTTCTTTTATTTCCTGCGGAGTGAGAACCGCGGTTGGTTCGTCAAAAATCAAAATCTCGTTGTCGCGGTAAAGCATTTTGAGAATTTCAACACGCTGCTGCATACCAACGGTTATATCTTCAATCTTTGCGTCAGGATCTACGGCAAGCCCGTATTTGCGGCTCAAGCTCACGATTTTTTCGCGGGCGGCGGCTCTGTCAATAAAACCGTGTTTTACTGTTTCGCTGCCCAAAATGATGTTATCAAGAACGGTAAAAACTTCTACAAGCTTAAAGTGCTGGTGCACCATTCCGATTCCAAGCGCAGTTGCGTCGTTTGGATTACGGATTTCAACCTTCTTTCCGTTTTTGTGGATTTCGCCTTCTTCAGGCTGATAAAGTCCGAAAAGCACACTCATCAGAGTAGATTTGCCCGCTCCATTCTCGCCCAGGAGCGCATGAATCTCGCCCTTTTTAAGCTGGAGGGTAATGTTGTCATTTGCGACAATTCCGGGGAAACGCTTTGTAATGTTAAGCATTTCAATGATGTATTCTTCACTCATAGCAAATAGTATACACCAAAATCAGCCGGTTATAAACAAAAAAAGCGAAACTGCAGCAAATCCTGTTAAAGCTTAAAATCTCCGATTTTTCCGGAAAGAGTCAACATACTCTGCTGGTTCGTCTGAGTGGATTTTGAAACATTATCCATGGCATTGGAAATACCCTGAATACTGGATGCCATCCCGGACATTTCATTATTTATGTTCTTGGTGATTTCAGCAAGACTGTCCATTTTCCTTATAATCAGCTCACTGCCGGAAACCATTTCTGCAGAACCTGTTTTTACTTCATAGCTTGAAGTGTTTATGTGCTTTATTGCTTCAAGAACATGCTGATTTCCTTTGGACTGCTCCTGCATAGCCTGCATGATTTCGCTTTCCTGATTCATTACAGTTTGCGCCAAGTCATAAATTACATTGAACTTTTCCTGTACTTCTTTTGTATTTGTAGAAACAAGCTGAATAGAAGAAGAAAGATCCTTAAGATTATCATTAATGTTCTTGCTTTGTGCACTTGACTGTTCGGCAAGCTTTCTGATTTCGTCCGCAACTACAGAAAATCCTTTACCTGCTTCACCGGCATGTGCTGACTCAATGGCGGCGTTCATAGCAAGGAGGTTTGTTTGCGAAGCAATATTCTGAATAACCGAAGTTGCTTCCATCAAAGCTGCGGATTTCTCAATAATACTCTGTGATGTGTTAACAGCGGTTTCAACTGATTTTCGTCCGTCGTCAGATGCGTTTGAAAGTGCATTTACTGATTGAGTGTTCTGATTAAGAATTTGTGTTACACCGTTAATATTCTGAACCATTTCTTCAACAGCAGAAGAAGATTCTGAAACAGCGGAGACCTGTCCTTCGATGCTAGTATTTAAAACATTGGTTCTGTTTATAATTTGATTTACGGAAGAACCTGTTTCTTCAACACCGGTCATCTGGTTTTTCATCTCATTATTTACGGAATCAATACCACCGTTTATAGATTCAACTTCTTTTTTTACGATTGTTATTTCCTGCCCAAGATTTTCTGCAATCTGAGCGGTTGTTTCTATAGAATCTTTAAAATCCTTAAGCAAATCTTTTGTAGAATCCCTTAATGAGTTAAGGTGATTAGCCAGCTCGCCAAGCTCACAGCGAATGATTATAGGAATATCTTTTGTCTGATAATCCTTATTCATTAAATCTTCAGAGAATTTTCCGATACACCGGATACAATGCTTAACATGATTAAGTTGGATATACATATCCAGAAGACCTACAATGCCAATAAAAAGGGCAAATGGAGTAACTTTTTTTACAAAAAGAGTTGCAATTGGTATTTGTCTGTTCATGGGAATATCAAAAATTGCTTCGAGCATAAGTACCATTCCAAGCAGAACAAACAGCGAAATAAGAAGACTTCTTTGCATAAAAGAAAATGTCATATATTTACGTTTATACGGAAGCCAGTTAACGGCTTTTTCAATAGCTGAAACAGTTAATATATAGAAGAATACTGAAAAAATACAAAGCCCGCCGAAAATCATGCAGAATGCGTAAAACAAATATGAAGCTCCCATAAATGATGCCGGCGAAAAACCTCTGTTGATATTATATTTTGCCAAGACAATAGGATCAATGATTGCATAAGTAACTGGAATTGCAAAACACAAAAACTCAGCTGTTTTGATGACTTTATTGAATTTAGCAACTGAATCTTCATCTCCCGGAATATAAGCCCTCAAACTTTTGTTCAACCAGAGATAAATCAATATAGGAATCAGGACGGAAGTGCCCATGAAAAATGAAGAAAATGCATTGTTACCTGTTTCCAGACATTCTTCCAGAGTTAAGCCGCCAATGAACACGTTGAGCGGCATATACATAATAAATGGTAAAATAAATGCTCCTATCATGTAAAACAAAATTTGCAGCGGGAATTTTCTTTTAAGGATATTCTGGTTCGCAAAATTATCAACATTACTCATGTAAGCATCCTCCAAGTTGCACAATGTTTTTATTTGCTAATTGTGTTTGATTTTTAAATTATGAAGTTATTCAGCAGTTTGTAACAAGGAATTTGTCACTTACATCTGCTGTTTATATATATTAACTATAAAATACATCCGTTTTTTTAGCAAGAACAAAAAGCCGCCCGAAACAGGCGGCTTTATCATTATAGGGTTAATCCTACAAAACTATTTGATGTTCTGGTAGTAGTTAACTTTTACAGAAACAGTAGGATCTTTGTCGATTGCGTTAGAAACTGTTACTTTCTTTGCAAATACATCAGCTACGAGTTTTTTGTAGTCAGCTACAGAGAAGTTCTTGAGAACCCATGTATCTGTAGGAAGACCTACGTAGTTAACTGCCAAATCTTTGCCTGAAACAAGACCGAGTGTAGCAACTTTACCGGAGTAGTCAGCCCATTTGCCACCCTGAATTGCGGAAAGTGCTGAATTTACTGTTGCAGCCAAACCTTTCATTGCAGAAGTAACGTGCATATCTTTTGCATAGCTGTTAATCTGTGCTGTCTGATCAACGTCTACACCGATTACTTTTCCGCCTACTTTTGCAGCAGCTTCACAAGCAGATGTCCAGATACCGCCGCCGCATGCGAATACAACTTCTACACCGCGGTTCTTGTACCAACCGTCCATAGCAGCTGTGATTGTCTGGTCGCCGTAGAACTGTCCGCCGTATACGTATTCGATTGTAACTTTGTCAGCAACTTTGAGTTCTTCAGCAGCTTTGTTTGCACCCTGAACAAATCCGTATCCATAGCGGATAACTGCAGGAACAGCCATACCACCCAAGAAACCGAGGTGGCGATAGCCTTCTTTTACAGCTGCATAACCAGCAAAGAATCCAGGAAGTTCTTCCTGATAAACTGCACAGAATACGTTGGCAGGAACTGCTTCGCCGCCGAGGTCGCCTTCGCTGATGTCAAGACCGATGAATTTTGCATCATCATAGTCTTTTGCTACTTTTACGATAGCTTCACCAAAAAGGAATCCGGGAAGAACGATTACATTGTAGCCGTCCTGATAAGCTGCGTCGATTGAAGCAACACGGTCAGCAGTTGAATCTCCTGCCGGTTTGTAATACTGAAAGTCGAGTCCGTTAGCTTCTGCATAATCTTTACATGCCTGATAAGTTGTCTGGTTGAAAGACTGGTCTGTAATATCGCCGGAGTCTGTTACCATAGCGATTTTGATAGAAGACTTGCCAGCCTTCTTTGAATCTTTCTTTCCTGCTGCAAATGTTGATGTGCAGATAAGTGCCAACACCATTGCAATTGCAATAAGCTTTTTCATTTAATTCATCCTCCAAAATAAATGATAAAATTATTATAGAGGATTTTTGGAAAAGTATCTATATATTTTTGGGGGATGAGGAAACTACGGAATGGGTATCTCTTTTTAACAGCCAGATAAACACTATCACGCAAATCACGTCAGAAAGCAGACTGCCCATGGGAGCGGCAAGCCCCATAGGATACAACGTTTGAGGCCAGAATTTGGAAGAAAGATAAGCTCCCGGTATTCTCAAAAGTATGATGGAAAGTGAATTGTGAACAAATGAAATTATTGATTTGCCCAGAGCACAGAAGTAGCCGCTGAAGCAAAAATGAATCGTTGCAAGTATGCAGTCCGTTACATAAGCCTTCAGGTACTGTGTGCCAAAAGTGACGACAACCTCATCACGCGTAAAAAGTTTAAGAACCGGAGTTGAAATAAACTGAAATGAAACGGCAAACACCGCACCGATTCCAACCGCAATCGCAGTTCCCACATAAAATGTTTTTCTCGCCCGATCGTGATAACCCGCACCAATATTCTGCGCCGCAATCGCACTGATAGTTGAAAGCATACTGGATGGAATCAGAAACAAAAAACAGATTATCTTTTCCACAATACCTACAGCCGCCGCAACATCAACCCCGCGCCTGTTAGCAATGATTGTAATTACCACGAACGAAACCTGAATAAAGCCGTCCTGACACGCAACCGGTACACCGATTTTAAGGATGCGGCTCATAACATCGCGCTGAATACGAAAATCTGCTTTGGTAAGCTTTAGGCTTTTTGAACGGACAATCGCAACCAGGCTGATAATAACGCTTACCGTCTGTGCAATTACCGTTGCGATTGCAGCACCTTTCGCGCTCATACCTAGAATACCCATAAAAATGTAATCGAGAATGATGTTGAGCGTACAGGCAATAATCACAAAAATCATAGGGCTTTTGGAATCGCCCATACCACGGAAAATTGAAGCAATTACATTATAAGCAACAATGAATGGAATACCTAAAAAGCAGACTTTGAGATATGCAACAGTCTGTTCAACGCTCTCAGGCGGTGTAGAAACAAGGATCACAATTCCGCGGCACGCAAACAGGAGAACAATCGTAATAACAACAGAAATAATTACAAAGAGCGAAACTGTGTTGCCGATAACTTTGGCTGCTTGTTTTCCGTCTTTTGCGCCTACAGCCTGTCCGATAAGAACGGTACCACCCATCGCAAGCCCCACGATAATAACCGTGAGCATGTGCATAATCTGACTTCCGATTGACACGGCGGAAATTACGTCTGAACCATTGAACTGACCGGCAAGAAACAAGTCGGCCATACCGTAGAGTGTCTGCAAAAAATACGACAACAGGTATGGCAGAGAAAATACTACTATGTTTTTAAGGATGCTGCCTTCAGTAAGATTTTTTTCCATATATGGGATTATTTCATCAAGTCCGCGATTGAGACACCGTCAAGGTAATTTTCAACAATCTCGTCGAGTTTTGTCCACATAGGCAGCGTTCGGCACTCATTTTTACGCGAACACACAGCCGCATCCTGTTCAAGGCAGGCTACAGGAACGAGCGTTCCTTCCGTAAGGCGCAGAATATCGCCGACTTTGTATTCTTCCGGCTTTTTGTTCAGCTTGTAGCCGCCGCCCTTACCGTGGACGGCATCTACAAAACCGTTTTTGGAAAGCAGCGTCATAATCGCTTCTATGTATTTTTGCGATATGCCCTGGCGTTCCGCGATTTCCTTGAGAGGAATGCGGTCGCTTCCGCTGTTTTCCGCCATATCAATCAAAACCCGCAATGCGTATCTGCCGCGTGTTGAAACTATCATTTAAAGCTGGCCGCCTTCTACAACAAGCGAGTCTGCATCAGAATTAGGACCGTATACAGAACGGAGTGTTGCTTCGTAGTCAGCATGGAAAAAGTTTTCTTTGCCGAGAGCTTTGATTTCGTCATTCAACCAGTTCAAGAGTGAGGTATTTCCTTTTGAAACTGCAGGAGCGATTGTATCAAGGCTTCCCAAAGATTCAATTCCTACAGTAAAGCCGGGATTCTCAATTGCCCAGGCAAGAACTTCTGTATTATCGGTTGAAAGGCCAACACCACGACCGTCTAGGAGTGCATTGTATGCTTCCGAATACTGGTCAAACTTCAAAAGATTTACCTGCGGATAGTTTTCTGTAAAGAATGTTTCGGCTGTAGTTCCTTTGGAAACAATTAAAGTCTTGCCGTTCAGGTCTTCGGGTTTTCTTGCAATATCCTTGTCGTTTGAAACAACACCGAGAGCGCACTTCATATAAGGAAGAGCAAAATCAACTTTTTCTGCACGGGCAGGTGTTACTGTAAAGTTTGCCAAAACAAGGTCAACCTTGCCTGTTTCAAGAACTTCTACACGGGCAGCAGCTTCAACCGGTACATACTTTACCTTTACGCCCAGATCCTTTGCGATGCGTTCTGCAAAGTATACGTCGTATCCCTGATACTTTCCGTATTCGTCAACATAACCAAAAGGTTTTTTGTCGCTGAAAACCGCAATTTTAATTGTTCCGTTTTTCTTAATCTGTTCGACTGTGCGGAATTTCTG
Organism: Spirochaetota bacterium; assembly: GCA_016285185.1. Classification (GTDB taxonomy): domain Bacteria; phylum Spirochaetota; class Spirochaetia; order Treponematales; family Treponemataceae; genus UBA1240. The sequence continues at coordinate 27,735 of JAEEQG010000071.1, read as the reverse complement.
CTTTGGCTTTGCAAATGCAGAAACAACTGTAAGAGCCACAAGGCCCAATGCTATAATTCTTTTTAATGACTTTTTCATAAGTTCACCTCATCTTTAGAATTTCAAGATGATTACTTATAGCACTTATTAACCTACTAAGTCAATAGGTATAGAATAAAATATTTGCTTATTTTGTTTTTTTTCTGCTTTCAAACTCAAAGTTGCTCAGGAACTTTTTGGCACGGTCCGTCTTGGGGTTTGTCCAGAATTCTTCGGGAGTACTGATTTCCACAATCTCTCCGTCGTCCATGAACACAACTTTGTCGGCAACGGCGCGGGCAAACTGCATCTGGTGTGTTACAATGAGCATGGTTTTTCTGTCATTGGCAAGATTCATCATAACATCAAGAACTTCGCGTACCATTTCGGGATCGAGTGCGGCGGTAACTTCATCAAAAAGCATTACTTCGGGATGCATACACAACATGCGCACTATTGCCACGCGCTGCTTCTGTCCGCCCGAAAGCTGGCGCGGAAATGCGTTTTTCTTGTCGGCAAGGCCAACACGCTCAAGCCACATTTCGGCTTCTTTTTTGGATTCTTCTATAATAAAGTTCATTTCGTGTGCATGACGCGGTCCGAGCAGCAGGTTTTTCATTACTGTCAGGTGCGGGAACAAATCATAGCTCTGAAATACCATACCTATTTTTTGCCGGATAAGGTGCATGTCCTTTTTGCGGTTGGAAATAACTTCACCGTCCAAAAGAATCTCACCGTCCTGAATTGTTTCCAAACCATTTATACAGCGGAGCAGTGTGGATTTTCCGCAGCCGGAAGGACCAAGAATTACGATAACCTCACCTTTTTCTACAGAAAGCGAAAGGTCTTTTATGATAACGTTTTCATCAAAAGTCTTTTTTATGTTTTTTAATTCCAGTAACGGCATCAGATTCTCCTGCCACACATTTTATCGGGAATACGATTTTTTTTCATTACGTATCGTGTTTTTTTCTTTATAATACTGCCGGCCATGAGACCGGCAGGTTCGCTGTATCAGCCGAAAACTTCCCAAAGGTATGTTTTTCGTGTTTTTACTTTGCCGTTATTCCACAGTTCATATTCATAAAATTCTTCCTGCTCTGAATCTGATGTTGTCGTATAACGATAAAGCAATTGTCCCGACTGTGAATAAACATATTCAACATTTGTTCCGTCAGAATAGCGCTCGCCTACAAGATTACCCGCTTTGTCATAGGTATAGTCTATTGTGTCACCATATGAAACTTCCTTACGAATCAGGCGGTTGTTATCGTCATAATAATACCATTCCATTTCAATTACGGCATCGCCTTCGAGATCCCACAATTCAGTTTGATACAGATTGCCGGCAGCATCATAGGTATAATGTGTTTCCAGGTTTTCATTGTCTTTTGCAACTGAAAGTTTTCCACTGTCATCGTATGTGTACCATACTTCGAAACCTTCATTATCTTTCATATGAATCAGATTGCCTTTTTTGTCATATTCGTAGTTTTGTTCAAATCCATTCTCATTGGCAAAAAGAATCAGCTTACCTTTTTTGTCGTATGTGTATGTTTCTACCGGTCCCATAGCACTTTCTGAGCTTGTCAGACATCCGTTTTTATCATAGTTTTCTACCGTTTGTAAGGAAACATCTCTTTTTATGGTGCCTTTTCCCGGAATATTGAAGCTTTTTTCGGCAGCACTAAGAAACAAAACTGAGCAAATAAATAAAACAATAAAAAGTGTGTGTTTTTTAGAAAAAGTAATCATTCTTTAAACTCCTTATATATTGGAAATAAACAGATCGAACTATTGTAACAACAATTATTTTTTCTGCTGTTTTTCTACAGCTCTTGCCGCGAGACTCAAAATCCAGCAGACAAAAAAGTACATCATAAAAATCACAAAATAAACCGCGATACTAGCCGTTGGCACAGTCAGACGATTTGCTTCTATAATCTGCTGACCTATTTTTACAACTTCGATTACACCGACAAAAACCACGAGCGATGTTGTTTTAATCATTCTAGTAATCAGATTCATGCTGAGAGGAATCAGCGGACGGAAAGTTTGCGGTATTATTATATAGAAGAAAATCTGACGTTCCGTAAGCCCTATTGCACGTCCGCTTTCATATTGATGTTTGGGAACACTCTCGAGTGCACCGCGTACAAGGTCACCCATTTCTGCAGTTCCCCATAGTGTGAATACAAGAATACTTGCAGCTTCTCCACTCAGCGAAATGTTCCACATTCTTGTGAGTCCGTAATAGGCAAGAAAAAGCAGAACCATCTGCGGCATAATGCGCATAAATTCAAGGTAGATACGGCTCACGGTTTTTACTACGCGGTTTTTAACAGTCATCAGCATACCAAACAAAAAGCCGAGTACAAGCGAAAACGCAACGGAAACGAGCGCTATCCAGACAGTTACCCAAAGTCCGCCTAAAAGCCGGAGCGTGTTTGTTCCCATCGTAAGGACACCAAATGCCTGTCTGATTGCATCAAGCATATTTACACTAACGTCCGAACTGGGCATAACGCAGCCTCCTCTCGGCAAATGCCGCAATCAGCGAAATGGGCAAAAGCAGGACAAAATACGCGATACAAAGCAAAAGCAGCGATTCTTCCGTTTTGTAATAAAGCCCGATCAAGTCCTTGGCTATGTACATCAAGTCTGCAAGTGCAACCGCTGAGAAAACCGATGTTTCCTTTATCATAAACATAACGTTTGCACAAAAGCCCGGAATCGAAACAGAGACAGCCTGAGGCAGTATAACGTACTGCATAACCTGGCGCGGTGTGAGCCCGATACACTGTGCGCTTTCTATCTGTATTTTTGATACGGATTCCAATGCGGAACGAAACGTTTCTTCCATATAAGAGCCGCCCAAAAACGTAAGTCCGATTATGGCGCACTGTACGGAAGAAAGTTTTATTCCCATACGCGGAAAAGCAAAATAAAGAAAAAACAGCTGGATTAAAAGAGGAGTATTACGTGAAAGTTCGATATAAGCACTGGTTATGCTGCGCAGAACCGGTATCTTAAAATACTTTATGAGAGCGCAGACAAGACCGAGTACCAGAGACAAAAAAATTCCTATGAGAGCAAGCCGCAGTGTAAGGGCTGCCGCCTGCACATACATAGGAAATACTTTCTGAATAAAACCAAAATCCATACCGTTTGCAGTCTAAACTTTTATGAACTGCTAGTCAATGAAAATGTACGCAACTCCGTTAGTCAGCAAAAAGCGGTGTAGAAAGATAGCGGTCGCCGGTATCAGGCAAAAGAACTACAATCTTTTTCCCTTTGTTTTCGGGACGTTTTGCGAGTTCTATTGCCGCCCAAGCTGCAGCACCACTTGAGATACCGACAAGTACGCCCTCTTTCTGTCCGATTTTTTTACCGGTGGCAAATGCATCCTCATTCTCAACGGCAATAATTTCATCGTAAACCTTTGTGTCCAGAACATCGGGAACAAAGCCTGCACCGATTCCCTGAATCTTGTGTGCACCTGCTGTTCCTTTGCTCAAAACCGGACTTGAAGCAGGTTCAACGGCAACAACTTTAATATTCTTGTTTTTTGACTTGAGGTATTGTCCGACACCGGTAACAGTTCCGCCTGTTCCAACGCCGGCAACAAAAATATCTACTTCGCCGTCCGTATCTTCCCAAATTTCAGGCCCGGTTGTTTCAATATGAGCTTTGGGGTTTGCAGGATTTACAAACTGCCCCGGAATAAAGCTGTTCGGAATTTCTTTTGCAAGTTCATCAGCCTTTGCTATGGCACCCTTCATACCCTTTGTTCCGTCTGTGAGAACGAGTTCCGCACCGTAAGCTTTCATAAGCTGGCGGCGCTCAACGGACATCGTCTCTGGCATAACGATTATAATTCTGTAACCGCGTGCGGCTGCAACAGAAGCAAGTCCGATTCCCGTATTACCCGAAGTTGGTTCAATAATAACAGCGCCTTTCTTAAGCTTGCCGGATTTTTCGGCATCATCAAGCATCGCTTTTGCAATGCGGTCTTTTACGCTTCCCGCCGGATTAAAATATTCAAGCTTTGCGTAAATCTTTGCACCCAGAGAGAGTTCCGCTTCCAAATGAGTGAGCTCAAGAAGCGGTGTATGACCAATAAGCTGGTCTGCTGAACTGAAAATCTTTGGCATAATACGAAAATCTCCTTTAGTTTAATGTCTTATTAAGCCTATTTTGCAGCTTTGAATGCCGCATCAAGGTCTGCGATTATATCATCAATGTGTTCCGTACCGATTGAAAGCCGGATTGTACTCTGTGTAATGCCCTGATCCGCGAGCTCTGCTTCTGATAGCTGGCTGTGAGTTGTTGTTGCAGGATGAATTACGAGCGACTTTACATCGGCAACATTTGCAAGCAAGCTGAAAATCTTGAGATTGTCAATGAATTTCCATGCAGCTTCTTTACCGCCCTTAATCTCAAAAGTAAAAATTGAGCCTGCACCCAGCGGAAAATACTTTTTGTAGAGAGCGTGATCGGGACTATCCTTAAGGGCAGGATGGTTCACCTTTGCTACCTGAGGATGCTTGCTAAGATATTCTACAACTTTAAGCGCATTTGATACATGGCGTTCAAGGCGTAAACTTAAAGTTTCCAATCCCTGTAATAAAATGAAAGCGTTGAACGGGCTGAGAGTTGCACCTGTATCGCGCAGAAGAACTGCTCTTATACGTGTTACATAAGCAGCTTTTCCAACTGCTTCGGTAAATTTTACACCGTGATAACTTGGATCGCCGTCTGTGAGCAGCGGGAATTTGCCGCTGGCTTTCCAGTCAAAGTTACCGCTGTCTACAATTACACCTCCGAGCGATGTTCCATGTCCGCCGATAAACTTTGTCGCTGAATGAACTACGATGTCCGCACCATGCTCAATCGGGCGGAAAAGATACGGTGTTCCGAATGTGTTGTCCACAATAAGAGGAATCTTATTTTTGTGAGCAATTTCCGCAATTGCTTCAACGTCGAGAATGTTGGAGTTCGGGTTTCCGAGTGTTTCAATGAACAAAGCCTTTGTATTGGGTTTGATTGCTTTGGCAAAATTCGAAACATCGCTTCCGTCTACAAAGGTTGTTTCGATACCCTGTCCTGCAAGTGTATGGGCAAGCAGATTATACGAACCACCGTAGATTGTCTTTGCGCTTACAATATGGTCACCGGCAAAGGCTATGTTCTGGAATGCATACGAGATTGCAGCCGCACCACTTGCAACCGCAAGGCCTGCAACGCCGCCTTCAAGAGCCGCAACACGTTCTTCAAAAACGCCCTGCGTTGTGTTTGTAAGGCGTCCGTAGATGTTACCTGCATCTGAAAGTCCGAATCTTGCTGCAGCATGTGCCGCATTGTGGAATACATAAGCCGCTGTCTGATAAATAGGTACAGCGCGTGAATCTGTTGCAGGGTCTGCGTTTTCCTGACCTACATGCAACTGTAAAGTTTCAAAGTGAAGTTTGTTTTTGTCTGACATAATTTGCTCCTGTTGTAGCTTGATAGTTTTTTACGGCACAAGCCGCGTTATAGTTTGTAAGAGGACAGCAACAGGAGCGCATTCTGCCAAAACGGAAATTGGCACGAACAAGCTTTTCAAAATATACGGTCATTTTCTGTCCTCCTGTTTAGTTTTGTACTGCCTTATGCAGTTTCTTAATACCTAGTGACTTAATAGGTTTGTTATAAATCATTTATACCATCTAAAACCCACTATGTCAATAGGTAAATCTAAAATTTATTTTATTTATTCGGAAAATACGTCGGCAAAGTAGCCGGAAGAAGAAATTGGCTCTCCGCCGTTTGTAAGATGGTTTGTATCACCGAGCCGCTCAACGCGGAAGAATGCCTGATCTTTGAGACGTTCTTCACTGTTTACAACGGTTATTGATGTGGGAGCCACGAAGAATCCCTGCCACAGCTGCATGGGCGACATTCCGACAAAGTGGGCGATAATTACGAACATAACCCCCAAATGACAGAAAAAAACAAGAGTCTGCTCTTTAGGATAGTCGTCTTTAACTGATTTGAGGTGGTATTTTTCAACCGGTTCGTACCAGTTGTGGTTCGGAACGGGGTTTACAACGTCATAAAAACCTTTTTTGTTTCTTATATATCCGTATTCGGCGAGAATTCCGTCTATGCCGTCACAAACCATCCGGTACTTTTCGGCAATGTTACCGCCTTTCATAAAGTTGCTTTTTGTCCACTTGTCCTTGTCAAAAAACTTTTTGTCCGACAAAAAGTACTCAGGCATAAGATCCCAGCACATTGTGCTCTTTCCGGCTTTGGACTTGTCCTTTATATTTTTTGGGTATGTAGTGTGATAATAGAATTCCTGCAGCCATTCACATTCTGTAGCTCTCATTCCAAGTTTTTCCAAAGAAGGTGCGGCGGTTGCCTTTGCGCGCCCCATCGGAGAGACATAAATTTGCGTTATATCCTTCCATGCTGACACACGCTTTGTGAGGAGTTCAACTTCTTTTTTGCCCTTTTCAGTGAGATTGTCGTTGGCGTAGTCAGGATCGCCGTGGCGTATAAAAATAAGTCGCATACTATCTGTTAAAGATGAAACGCGGTTACAGACCCCTTGCCCACTCGTAAGTACTGAGGTACGGATCCGGCTTTATTGCTCCCGGTGTTGCCCAAATTTCATCAATAAGACCGGTCTCATTTACTTTTCCGATTCTAACTTGTTTGTACAAATGCTGGTTTGAACCGTCAATGGTTACAGTACCTTCAGGTGCAGTAAAACTCAAACCTTTTGCCGCCATTCTTACATCTTCAACGTCAAAACTCTTGGCTTTTTCGCAAGCGGCTGCCCACATATAAACGGCAATGTAACCGGCTTCAATAGGGTCTCCTGTAACACGGTCGCTTCCGTATTCGGATTTATAGTCAGAAACAAACTTTGCATTACGCGGTGTTTCGGTTGTTTCGTAGTAGTTCCATGCAACATAATGATTCTTAAGAACATCGGCACCTATTATGCTAACTTCTTCCTCGGAGATTGAAAAACTCATTATCGGGAGCTTTTCTGCCGTCAGCCCTGCAAACTGCATCTGCTTAAAAAAGTAGATATTTGAGTCTCCATTAAGTGTATTCAAGATAACATCCGGCTTTTCGCGCTTAATATCTTCTATAATGCTATTAAAATTTGTATGTCCCATCGGAACATAGATTTCACCGACACATTCTCCCTCAATCTGACCGAGCTGCGCTTTTATGATACGGTTGGCCGTACGTGGGAAAACATAGTCGCTACCCAGAAGGTACACTTTTTTGCCAAAATTGTTTACACAATAATCCACAGCCGGAACAACCTGCTGATTCGGCGAAGCACCCATGTACATGATATTGGGGCTTGCTTCCATTCCCTCATACTGAATCGGGTACCATAAAAGCCCGAACAATTCTTCAAAAACCGGCTTGACTGCTTTTCTCGAAGCAGATGTCCAGCAGCCAAAAACAGATACAACCTTATCATCCGTCAAAAGCTTGCGGGCTTTTTCGGCAAAGGTATTAGGATCACTTTCACCGTCTTCCTGTATTGCTTCTATCTGCTTACCCAGAACACCACCAGCTTCATTTATTTCTTTTATTGCCAATAATTCCGAATCCCTGACAGGAACTTCACTTATTGCCATTGTTCCGCTCAGAGAATGAAGAAGTCCGACTTTTACTGTATCTTTCTTTATTTCCTTTTTGCAGCCAACAATTAATAAAACAGCAACACACAACGCCATCAAAATCAGATTTTTTTTCATACATCCTCCAAGATATTTTTACAATACATCATAAGTAATCATCTTGCCCTTGCCCTTTATATCACATTCAACAGGTTCGCTGAACTTGATATCGGTATTATGCAGATGTTCATAAACAGTCTCGGAAACACGGATCCCGCCAGGAGTCGCCGCTGTTTCCATACGACTTGCAACGTTTACGGAGTTTCCCCAGATATCATAAATGAACTTTGTCCGTCCGATAACACCTGCCGTAACAGGGCCGCTGTTAAGACCGATTCTTATATTAAATTTGATTTGTGCAGTCTTGTTATAATCAGCTAAATCCTCAAGCATGCCTTTTGCAAACTTAATCATTACGAGAGCATGATTTTCGTTTGGAGTTGGTAAACCACACGTTGCCATATAAGCATCTCCGATTGTCTTGATTTTTTCAACCCCCATGCTTGTTGCCCTAAGATCGAATTTACTGAAGAGCGCGTTAAGGGCGTTTACAATCTCAGCAGCTGTATGACCACTTGAGGTTTTTGTAAAACCGACTATATCCGAGAACAAAATCGTAACATCGGCAAAATCCTGAGCAATTGAATGTACATCATCCTTTAGTTCATCAGCAATCTCCGCCGGAAGGATGGCACGCAGCAACTGATCGGATTTTTCCATTGAAAGCTGAAGTTCCGCGGTTTTTTCCTTTACGGTTTGCTCAAGGCGTATGTTTTCGCGAAGGATTCTCTGTTGATCCATATAGAAGAATAAGAACACAACGCCCATTATAACAATAACCAAAACTATCCAGAACGCCGGCAGCTGATGCAGATAAGGCTTTTGAACAAACAGTACTGCTTCAGCCTGTTTTGAATAAATACCGTCACCGTTTATCGCGTTTACATAAAAAACGTGCTTACCAGGAGTAAGGTTTGTATATGACATTGTACGAGCGTTACTTGGTGGACTAAAATCGTTTTCAAAGTTCGAAAGTTTGTGGGTAAACTTGATACGCTCCGGCGCGTCAAAACTCAAACCTGTATAACTAATGTCTACACGCTTTGTTCCCGGTTTGAGCATGATTGTACCGTTGTCCTTTTGGTAAAGCTTGTTGTCTACAACCATGTTGTTGTCAACAACAACGCTCTCTACCTGAACGAGCGGCATTATTGCATTTTCAAACAGATTTACGGGGTCATAAATCGCGATACCGTCTACCATTGCAAACCATACGCGACCACGGCGGTCAACAATGCTTTTTGCGGTAGAAGTAGGACCGTCTGAATCAAGTCCGTCGTTTCTGCTGTAGAACTTAACGGTTGCTTTTTTATGGTAGTCTTCTGCTGTATCCAGAATGTCATTGAGAGGAGCGGAAGAAATACCGTGGTTGCTGGTCATCCAGAGGTTGTTGCTGCCGTCCGCAAGAACCTGAAACATGGAATCGGTTTCTATTCCGTTTTCAGAATCAATGTTCTGGAAAACCTCAGGCATACCGGTTCTGCTGTCAAAATCGGGACAACGCGTTATTCCGCTGCCGCTGCAAATCCAAAAAGCTCCGTCTATATCCTGTGTTATCTTAAAAATTACGTTACCTGCAAGACCATCTTCGGAAGTTATGTGCGAAATTATTTTTTCATCTTTCATAAGGTATATTCCGCCACCATCGGTTCCAATCCAGATTATGCCGTTGGTATCCTGGTGCAATGCCATCACATATTCGTTCTCAAGACCATTTTTCTGCTTGAAATTCTTTATGGTGTTGTCAGGATGGATTATGCTCAAACCCGTTGTGGTACCTACATACATGTCCCCGGAATCTGTCTCAATTGCAACACGCACTTTATTACCTGCAAGGCCGTCATCCGTTGACCAGTTTTTTATGGTTTTGCCATCGTAACGGAGTTGTGCGGGCTTTGTGTAGCAGCTTACAAGAATGTCACCGTTCTTTAGAGCTTCTACATCTCTTATGCGCAGTCCTTTTGTATATTCCGTAAGGTCATTTGCAACTTCACGGTCTTTTTCATAACAGCGGACGCCGCTGTCAGTTCCTGCCCATATTCTTCCTGAGCGGTCTTCCGTAATGCTGTTTACGGTAATACCGAGCTTTAATATTCGGAATTTGCCGAGCGTAAGTTTGCCGACGCCGTTGCGATCCGTTCCAAGCCAAATGTTGTTTTCGCGGTCACAGATGATTTTGTTGATTTTTGCGTTCTTAAGTCCGCTTCCTTCGTATTCAAAAAAAGTTCCGTTGCAGTAAACTACAAGCCCTTTTTCAGTACCTATCCAAATTGTGTCACCGGTAGAATAAAATGCGTTTGTGGCCGCATGATCAGCTATTGTACCTGTTTTAATTTCTTCCATTCTGCCGTTCGCAACTTTTATCAGTCCGTAATCACCGAGTCCTACCCAGTAGGCACCGCGTGCATCCTGACAAATTGCGGTTGCAAAGTAATTGTCGTATTTATCCAGCTCCGGGCGTGTACGGAATATGCCGTCGTCCAGAGAGAACAAACCTTTTTCGTTTGCCGTGAGCAGCCACATTCTACCGCTAATGTCGCAGTAAAAACAGGTTGCGATAATACCTTTTGAAACTGTTCCGGCTTCAAACTGCGGGGTTATCATGTGTCCTTTGGGCGTGATATAAACAACGCCTGCGGCTGTTCCTATCCACACATTACCCTGCTTGTCTTCGGCAAGACAGCGGATTGAGTTGTTTGGCAGTCCGTTCTGGGTTGTATAGACTTTATTTTCAGTAGGAGTGATTTTTTGCAGTCCCTCATCATTGGAGCCCAGCCAAAGGTTCCCCTGGGAGTCTTCAAGTATTGCACGTACGGAAACAAACTGCAAATCGTTACCGGCGGATCTTTTGTGCGTTGTAAACGTTAATCCGTCAAAACGGGCAAGCCCTTCATAAGTTCCGATATTTATATAGCCATCCTTAGTCTGAACTATATCAGTTGTACTTGTTCCATTGAGTGAACCGAATGCATTCCAGCTTTGATACACATAGTTGTCAAAAAATGACTGCTGCGCAAACAGCAGGACTCCAAAAACAAGTAAAGACAAACAAATCGCAAGCCTTTTCATAAAGAATATTATACAGCAGAATTTTCAATGTTGACAATTATTTTTATTATGTTTTATTCAGATTGTCACATATTTTCGCTACGTACTTTTTTTTAAATAGCTGTCTACTTTTTTTTAAGCAGCTTAGTATTCCAGTTCAAAGTAGCTTAGTATTTCAAATCTAAGTAGCCTAGTATTCCGGTTTAAAGTAGCTGGCTATTCCGGTTTTAAATAGCTGGCTACTTTAAACCCGAACAGGCTCGTGATAAGGAGAACAATCTAGTTAGATTAGACACCATAATCTAGCTAGATTGTGATTTATAATCTAGCTAGAACGCTGCGAATAATCTAATTAGATTAGGAATTCGCATTCCCCAAAAGGCGGGGAAAAGCAGATCTTTACTGCTTTCTACAATAAACAGTATAGCATGTTTTGTTATGTTACACAATGTAACAGACTTATTTTTTGTTACACTGTGTAACATAGTGCCTGATACACTGTGTAACAGACAGCTGGTACATTATGTATCAGCCCGCTTTTAGTATATATATCAGGTACCTGTTACTTAATTAATCACACATTTAATCGTATAAAATCTATGTAATTTTTCAGGTACATATCAGTTTGTTTTAAATTGCCAGCTAATTTCCCATTAATTTGTAGTGCGACAGACGCGGAAGCCAAGGTAGCGGCTGCCACGGAGGTTCGGGCTGAGGTCGCGCCGATACGCAGTGGAACAATCCGAGGCTAAATTTTCATAGCAGCCATCACGGCAGACACGGCTAGAACCAGACGGCGGAGCATCAGGTCCGTTAGCCTGCGTTTCACCTGTAGCAGCTTCTTTGCCGGAAGTTCCGTTAAAATGACTTGGATTAACTTCCATGGTTGCCTGAAATTCCGCTTGTGTTATTTCGTAATCCAGCATTATAAAGTTATTTATTGTTATGGTACGTCCATCAACAAATACCCCTGTATATCCGTTGTTTGAAAACTTGCTGCCGCCTGTAACTGTGCTTCCTGTAAAGCTTACAAAAGTCCATGGTACATTCGTGGGTGATTGCACAGGGTTGTTCGTGTTTGTTGCAGTGTTTGATCCATTAGATGTTCCGGATGGCGAACCTCCTCCGCCTCCACCGCAGGAAATAACAGCATTTTCGGATATGCACAGGTAAACACGAAAAGGCATTTGTGAAAGAATTAATCTTTGTTGATGTTATACGAATATCGAGGCGATTTTATGAGGAAGGTTCTTAATGTCAAGTGTGTTCAGGACTTTTTTCATCTATGAAAAGTATATCATTAAACTTTAATAATGCAACAAATTTTTAATACACAGACAAGGAGAATGATTAAAATTCATGAACTGCACACAGATGATTGGTAAGATACTCTACTTGAGAATTATTGGATGGAGTGTCTCCTGGCAAGATTGCCCAGGCACTACCTGGAGAGTTAGCTTGATTTGATGACCAGTAATAAACATCATTTTGTATAGAAGTTGCGCCAAGATTAGTTAATGCGAGGTTAACTGTGTTCTTAACAGTAACAAGTTCAAACATTTCATCTGAATTAGGAAGAAACCAACCGCTGAAATATGTTTGTTCTGTGTTTCTATATTCATCCGCCCAACGGAAAGCAGTATACTTTAATCCATTACCATAGTCTGAAAGATTCTTTATCGTAGTCATATTTTCAGCTCCAGTTCCGTTAGTAGTAACTCCATACCTATAAGCTACGCTCTCAACATCAGCCCAACTTTCTTGTCCCTGCTGTAATCCAACACCGAGTGTCCTGCCATCAGTTAGATAGGATCCACCTGATCCTGCATAGAAAATTACTGCAACAGCAGCGTTTTTTAGGTCATCAATCATAGGATGTGCATTAGTAAAATTCGTATAAGGACTTGCCGAGCCATCGCTGAATACTATATCACCAACAGCATTTGGACCACCATTCTTACTACCATATTTAGGGTTATAAGTGAAATGGAAAGGTATATCAATTCTTGAACTTTCGGAACAACCGGGTGCACTTACATAACAATAAATGATTTTGGTAGTATCTCCGAATGTAGTTTTTGGGGTATCGCCTGTTGTATAAAAATCTTTTATTGTTACATCTATTGAACCTGTGTTATTGGTAATGGTTGTGGTGTCATTCGAACCTGCTACCGGTATACCTGTCCACCTATAGTTACAATCAGATGGGAGACCGGCGGTGTTAATTGTGACGGTAAAAGTGTCATTCCAATTAAATGAATGAACTTGTATCACATCGTTGGCTGTATCATAGTCAAGAGTAAAGTTTGCCGTAGGTTCCGATGCTGTTGGTGTGGTAGGGAATGCTTGCGGCGATGCAAATTTTACAGTAGCGGTGTCGCTCTGACTGCCAGATAAATTCGGGTGGCTAACTGTACATTTGATTGTCAGAGTTTCAGTAGATGTTGGAACATTGTCGTTGTTATTCCGCAAAGCTTTAACAGTCGGTGTTATTTGTTGTATATCAGTACCGCTTGCCAGTTGTGCTCCGTTTTCGACCACCTCCCAGGTATATACTGCATCATTCGGGATATTAGTACCGTTTGCATTAAATATGAATGTTTTGGTCATATCGCTGGGACCAAGACGATAAGCCCCGTCGGGAGTTGTAGGATGAGTTGTAGAAAGGCCTGTCATGCCGATTGTTATTGGCGGTATTGTAACCTGATATACACTATTTGAGTTGTTGCTTGTAGTTTGTGTTGAATTGATTTTGTCGTCATGGTCAATTTCACATTCTACATTCAAGGTTGTCGCAAGAGAGCTGTCTGAGCTTATACCGCTGAGTATTGCTGCAGGTACCGTTATTCTATCTGGTGTTGCCGGATTAGCAGTAACTGAAGTACCGTTTATTTTCCAGCTGAAAGTAGTGTTTGCCGGGAAGTTCGCTACTCCGTCTTGTCTTTGGGCTTTAAAAATGAACTGATCGGATGAGGGATCATAAACTTTATACGGCAAACTACTTCCTGCAGTTGAAGGCTTGCTGTCCAGACTTACGGTAATAGCCGGCAGAGTAACTTTCTTGAATACCTTTATAGTCTTGCTTTTAATAAACTGCGGCTCTCCCGGTATAGATACGGTACACAGTATTATCAGGTCACTGGCATTGGATGTATTAGTTCCGAGAGAGTTTTCGCTCAAACCATATTCAGCAATTGTTTTTGTGATTGTTCCTGATGTTCCGCTGAAAGGAGTATTTCCAGGTACCTGCCATGCAAATGTCGTTCCGTCAGGAAAATCACCACCACCATTCATTGCTATTCCGAATGTAAAACTGTCGTTCAAGTTGCTAATTTCATATATATTGCTGGCATTCGGTGATGGCGAAGTTAAGTTTATATCACAGTTCGGTGTGCCGAACACTGTGGAGAGCGTAATATCGCCCTGAAAACCGTTTATAAAGCTGCCGTATGTTACTCCGTTCTGCGCACACAGCCACGACATGTTAGGTGTGGTTGTTTCAGCAGAAAGGTTTAATCCGCTGTCATGGTAGAAGTATCTGGTAAAAATGCTGGATGTTTGGGTGTTTGTACAGGTTGCCTTGTACTGGTGCTCAAATTTCTCTACCTTTGTGCTGCCTTTTGTAACGCGTGCCTGCCGCGGGGTTGAATCGCCCACAACGTAAAACTGAACTGTAATAACAGTGTTGGATATTGAACCGTCATTCTGGATGGCTGCAATTAATTCGTTTATTTGTGTGCTTGTATATGTATTTCCGCCATAGGTATAGTGGTCAATTACAAGAGGTGTGCCGCCGGTAGTGTTTACGCCGTTACCGCCTGAACCGCCGTTTGCTCCTCCGGAATTGCCGCCGCCGCCCCAACCGCCGTTGTTGTGCGTGGTATAGTCGCTGGCGGGAATACTGGCACCACCTGCGCCGCCACCACCGCCTCCGCAGGAAATCAGAATAAAAGAGAAAAGAAATATGAATAAAACTGCGTTTTTCTTCAAACCAAATTCGATAATATGATATTATTAATAATAATACAAGTTTTTAAATCAATTTTAATCAGATTTTAAAAAAAGGCTTGTTTGGTATTTATGCGGAATGTATGCTATAATTCACTTCGGAGGAAATATGAAAGTTTCGGATTCAATAAAATATATTGGTGTAGATGATCATAAAATTGACTTATTTGAAGGACAGTTCGACGTTCCAAACGGAATGTCATACAATTCTTATATAATTCTTGATGAAAAAATAGCCGTTATGGACTCGGTAGACGCGAACTTCGGCGATGAATGGCTCGCAAACCTTAAATCCGCACTGAACGGACGCAAACCGGACTATCTCGTTGTTCAGCACATGGAAATGGATCATTCTGCGAATATTCTTCGCTTTGCGCAAACCTATCCCGAAGCAAAAATCGTTGCTTCAAAAATGGCGTTTGTTATAATGAACAGCTACTTTGAAACGGCTTTTGCCGACCGACAGGTCGTAGTTGCCGACAATTCCGTTCTGGAACTCGGCACACACACGCTCCAGTTCATTACTGCCCCAAATGTACACTGGCCGGAAGTCATCATGACTTACGACAAAACGGACAAGGTTCTGTTTTCCGCTGACGGCTTTGGCAAATTCGGCGCACTCGACTACGACGACCCGGAAGGCTGGGCGTGTGAGGCACGCCGCTACTATTTTGGCATTGTAGGCAAATTCGGCTCGTTTGTTCAGCAGCTTCTAAAAAAAGCGGCACCGCTCGATATCAAGACAATCTGCCCGCTGCACGGTCCGGTTCTGAACGACAACATAAGTTATTATCTGGATACATACAATACATGGTCATCCTACGGAACAGAAAGCGAAGGCATTGTTATTGCATATACTTCAGTATACGGTAATACAAAAAAGGCCGCCGAAAAACTTGCCGAAATCCTGCGGTCAAAAGGCTGCCCAAAGGTTGCGATAAGCGACCTTGCGCGCGAAGACATATACGAATGTGTAGAAGACGCGTTCCGTTACGGAAAGATTGTTTTTGCCACAACCACATACTGCGGTGGAGTTTTCCCAAAGATGCGCGAGTTTATTGAGCACCTGACAGAGCGCAACTTTCAGAATAAAACGGTTGCGTTTATAGAAAACGGTTCTTGGGGTCCTGCCGCAGCAAAAGAGATGGCGGCTATGCTTTCTGGCTGCAGTAATATTACGTATGCGCAGAACAAGGTTACAATTAAGATTTCCGTAAAGGACGAAACGGTTTCCCAACTTGAAAAGCTCGCAGATGAATTGATGGGCTAGAAGCTCATACTTGAAAAGATTGTACCGTCCAGCTTTTTAAGATAAATGCCGTTTATTGCGCCGGTCTCATCAGTTTCAATGGTGGCATAAGCGGCAAAGCTGTTCTCCTTTGGCAGGCTTATGGAGCCGGGGTTCACAAAATAGCGTTCATTCTCGTATTCAAGCACGGGTACATGCGTGTGTCCGCTCACTATTATTGCGCCTTTTTCCGTTAGTTCCGCCGCTTTTTGCCGTGTATAAAGATGCCCGTGATGCACAAATATGCAGCCGGACGGTGCAGCCTGTTTTTTTGTGCCGCAGCCCAAAAGCATTATTCTGCACGAAGCTTCCGTTACGGGAAAATCAAGCATCATCTGATCAACTTCGCTGTCACAGTTGCCGCGTATTCCGCAGATTTTTGATTTCATACTGTTCAATGCGGCGGCAAGAGCTTTTGTGTCGTGTCCTTCGGGCAGAGGGTTTCTTGGGCCGTGGTTCAGATAATCACCGCATATTACCATAAGCGACGCATTTTCGCGCTCAAAAGCCTTTACCGCTTTTTCAAAGGCAAGAGCACTGCCGTGAAGATCAGAAATAATAAAAATTTTCATGTTTCAATACAACAAAAGATTAAACTTTGAACAGGTCTATTTCGTTTCCGATCTGGTTGATTGAATCTTTCAGTTTTCGGGAAATCTCACTCAGCGAAGCACCGGTCTCATTAATCTGCTTTGCACCAATGGACATTTCTTCCATACTCTGCTTCATAATCTCAGTGCTTTCCTGAAGATGGCTCATTTCCTCAAGAATCTGCTTGTTGCCGCCTGCCATTTCGTGACTGGCAGTACGAACTTCAACTGTACTACCGTTCATCTCGCGCAAAGCCTCGTTAATCTGCTTTGAACCGGCAGTCTGCTCTTCCATTGCAGATTTAATCAGTCTTACAAGTTCGTCTGTATCTTTTATGGCATTCGATACGGAAACAAACGCGCTGTTGGATTCCTTCGAAGCAAGCACAACCTGTGAAATTGAGTCTTTTATCGCATTAAGCTGATTTCCGATTTTCTTTGATTGGGCTGTTGAAGTTTCGGAGAGTTTACGTATTTCATCCGCAACTACGCTGAATCCGCGACCGGCATCACCCGCATGAGCAGCCTCGATTGCAGCGTTCATAGCAAGAAGGTTTGTCTGTTCCGCGATGTTCGAAATTACCATGTTTGCTTCCTGCAGCATCTCGGATTGTGTTACAATCTGTTCAACCTTGCGGCTTACGTCTTCCTGCTTGGAAGAACCGTTCTGTGTATCTACCATAAGGCGGTCAAAAGATGATGCCATCTTGTCTACCGAATTGTTTACCGACTCAATGTTTGCCATCATCTCCTCAACTGCGGAAGAAGCACCGGCTACACCGTTAGACTGGTTCTCAATAAGTTTTTCAAGTGCAGAAATCGTTGCCGAGATATGATTGACCGAATCCGCCGTTTGATGAACACTGTCGCTCTGTGTAACTATCTGTTTGTGAACGCTTTCTATGTTAGCGATAATCTCAGTGATTGACGCGCTTGTGTCCTGTGTACTTTTGTCCATGTCATGTCCGACAGATTCAAGCTTGTCCTGTGAGTTCTTTATATTGGAAAGAATTGACTGCAATTTGTTTGTAAATGTGTTAAAACCTACAACTACCGAGCCGACTTCGTCTTTTGTATTAACATTGACTTCGATACGCTTTGTCAGATCAGCATTACCACTTGCAATTTCGTTTATTGAACCGCTTACGCGCTTAAGTGGTCTGACTATTGCACGAATTACCGGAATAACAAACAGGAATGAAAGTACGATACCTACAAGAAAACTTATGATAGAAAACAGAATAAGTCTTGAGAGATGTCCAAAATAATATACGTAAGGAACGGCTGCAAGGATTGACCATGTAGTACCTTTTACAGGCATGTATTCTATGATTGTTTTCTTGTTTACACCGGGATAAACAAAAACATCGCGTTTTTCGGTACCTGTAAGAAGATCAGCTTTTGTTTCAGCAAATTCTTCGGAATCAAATAATTCCCTGATATTTATGTAACTGTCGCCTTCATTGGCTGTAAATCCAAAAATCTGCGCAGTTGTTCTGGCTATGATTGCCGGGTGATGACCAGCTCCAACATCGATTTCGCGTACAATGTCCCCAAAGCAGCTTCCGTTTACAATACCAACAAGAACACCTTCCACTGTGTTTGAGGGATTGTAGACCGGAACAGCATAGAACAACAGACTTTGTACATCGGTCTGCAGATCCTCGACGTGTGTACCGTCGTCTGAACGACCTGCCATATCCGCCGCAGAAAAAATAACAGGATCCGAAACAAATTCTTTACCTAAAAGACCCTGCTTGACGTATTCCATGTCACTGAAATCGACCCTTGTACCATAATCACCATAAATTGTGTAACCTTCCTTGTCATAAAAGGCTATATTTACATATGTAGCAGGATCGAGTGTTGTTAGTGCAGCAAGTTCAGCACATTTATCCTGCAGAGAAATATTAGGATTGCCGATGAACGGTAAATGCGCCAGAGCACGGAGCATCGTAAGATGCGTGTTGTTCATGTCGATAATCTGCGTTTCTACCTTAGAAGAAACCGTTTCCAAAGTCAAAGTTACTGAATCCTGCAAAGTGTTCCTTGCCTGCATAAATGAAAAAAAGCTCTGAAAACCCATTGCAACAAACAGAATTCCAACAACAACACCAAGGATCTTAAAACGTATACTACTCAAGCTTGCTCTCCTATATAGTCTAATCTCAGAATTACACGTTATTGTTATACTTTGAATTATAGGTCAAATCTCCAATTTGTCAATTACATAACCCGTTTTTGAACACAAAAATGCAGGATATGTCACCTTGAAAAAAAAAGTAGTAAGTGCTACTTATTTAATTGTAAGGACAATCAGCATGACTATAAAAGATATGATCCCTGGACAAAAAGCCCGGATTATGAATGTCGGTGGCGAAGGTGCACTCAGACAGCATTTTTTGGATATGGGTCTCATTCCCGGTACCGAAGTTCAGGTTATCAAATTTGCACCGATGGGCGATCCTATAGAACTCAAAATATACGAATATGAACTTACACTGCGTCTGGCTGATGCAGAAGAAATAACTGTCTCACAAATTGACAGTGTGAAAGAATCACCTGATATCCAAAAACTTACAACTCCTGCCTCAACAAAAAACCATCCCGGTATCGGTGAAGGTGGAAAATATCATGTAAAAGCTGATGAAAATCCTATTCCTGCCGGTGAGAAAATAACCTTTGCGCTTGCAGGCAATCAGAACTGCGGTAAAACAACGCTTTTTAACCAGCTCACGGGTGCAAACCAGCATGTAGGTAACTTTCCGGGTGTAACAGTAGACCAAAAAAGTGGTGCTATAAAAAACATGCCCGATACTCTTGTTACGGATCTGCCCGGCATTTATTCACTTTCTCCATATACAAGCGAAGAGATTGTTTCGCGTGAATTCATACTGAAAGAAAACCCCAGGGGAATCATAAACATAGTTGACGCCACAAACATAGAACGCAATCTTTATCTGACGATGCAGCTTATGGAACTGGATAAGCCCATGGTTCTAGCAATAAACATGATGGATGAAATGCGCGGAAATGGCGGTACAATCCATATAAACGAAATGGAAGACATGCTCGGTATTCCTGTTATCCCGATTTCAGCAGCACGCAACGAAGGTATAAAAGAACTCATAGATCATGCGGTTCACGTTGCTAAATTTCAGGAACGACCGGGCAGGCTTGATTTTTGTGACGAATCAGAAAACGGCGGTGCTGTCCACAGGGCTTTGCACAGCATTATCCACCTGTTCTACGACCATGCGGAAGAAGCAGGTATCCCGATTCGTTTTGCAGCCACAAAGCTTATTGAGGGTGACGAAAGAATCATGGAAGCTCTTAATCTGGGTAAAAACGAAAAAGAGCTTTTGGAACACATCATTTTGCAAATGGAAGAAGAACGCGGTCTGGACCGGGCAGCCGCTATTGCAGATATGCGTTATACGTTCATACGGAAATTGATAAAAAAATGCGTGGTAAAACCTAAAGAAAGCAAGGAAAGTATACGCAGCAAAAAAATTGACCGGATTCTAACCGGCAAATACACGGCTGTTCCCCTTTTTATGCTGATAATGGCCTTGGTTTTTTATCTGACATTCAACACTATAGGTGCTTGGTTGCAGGAAGGGTTGGAAAACATCCTGAGTGCGCTTTCCTCAATGGCGGATAACGGACTTGCAGCTTTGCAGATAAATCCGGTACTTCATTCCCTTATTATTGACGGTATTTTTAACGGTGTTGGCAGTGTACTGAGTTTCCTTCCTGTAATCGTTACTCTGTTCTTTTTTCTATCACTGCTCGAAGATACCGGCTATATGGCGCGTGTTGCCTTTATTACCGACAAGCTGCTCCGAAAAATCGGACTTTCCGGCAGAAGTATCGTTCCTATGCTTATCGGTTTCGGCTGTTCAGTTCCCGGTGTTATGGCAAGCCGGACACTGCCTTCGGAGCGTGACCGAAAAATGACAATCATGATGATTCCTTTTATGAGCTGTACGGCAAAACTGCCTATATACGGCTTTTTTACAAACACATTCTTTCCCGAATACAGCGGGTTAATAATGATTCTGCTTTATTTCGGCGGAATCATCGCAGGAATAATATTTGCGCTTATCACTAAGAACACAGCCTTTAAAGGTGAACCGGTTCCGTTTGTAATGGAACTGCCCAACTACAGGCTGCCGGGATTAAAGAATGTTGTCCTGCTTTTGTGGGACAAGTCAAAGGACTTTTTACAGCGTGCATTTACCATAATTTTTCTTGCCACAATAGCAATCTGGTTTTTGCAAACGTTTGACACACACCTGAACGTAGTGACTGATTCACAGAAAAGTATTCTGGCAATGCTTGCCGGTGTTATCGCACCGTTATTTACTCCTCTTGGATTCGGCAACTGGAAATTTTCTGTTTCACTGATATCCGGCTTTATCGCAAAAGAAAGCGTTGTCTCTACACTTTCGATTCTGTTCGGTTCAAAGGAACTTCTGCTCGCATCAATGACCCCTGAGGCTTGTGCCGCTATGCTCGTCTTTTGTCTTTTGTACACGCCTTGTGTTGCCGCAATCGCCTCAATAAAACGTGAACTCGGACATAAGTGGGCGGCAGGAATCGTCCTCTTGCAGTGTGGTATTGCATGGTTCAGCGCTTTTGTCATAAAAGCACTTGTCCACGTTGTACTGCAAATTCTGTAAAAAATTTGACAACTCACAAAGACCATGTTATCCTTTTAATGGAACCGTAACGAGTATTAGGTTCTATATCATCTTATCTGGAAGAAAGCATGCAATTTTTTGATACTCACGCTCATATCGGGCTTATTTATGAAGACCCCATTAAACAACTTCGTGTTGTCCAAGAAGCAAAAATGTCTCAGGTTAACCGAATCGTCAGTATATGCAATAGTTTAATGGATTTTGAAAAAATTTATCCAAACCTCAAATCTTTACCGAATGTTTATCATGCTGTCGGTGTAGCACCTTCTGAAGTTACAAATCCCGGGAAAAACTGGATTCAAACTATTGAAGAATCTCTGTCCCTGCCGAATGTTGTTGCATTGGGCGAAACAGGCTTGGACTATTTTAAAAAATTCGGTGACAAGCGTTCACAGATAGAGTTATTCATAACACAGCTGGAACTTGCAGAAAAGAACAATGTTCCTGTCATCATCCATAACAGGGATGCGGGAAAAGATGTGCTGGACATTCTCTCTGAGCGAATGCCTTCTGCAGGTGCCGTTCTCCACTGCTACTCAGAAGACGCCAACTATGCAAAAGAGATTTTGGGCAATCAAAAACTCGATGGAATTTATTTTTCTTTTGCAGGAAACGTCACATACCGCAATACGCGCAATCTGCACGAAACAGTATTGAACGTCCCTCTCGACCGTATTTTGGTTGAGTCCGAAAGTCCGTTCATGGTACCTGCCGAATTCCGTAACAACAGAAACATGCCTGCATACATCAAATCAACGGTTCGATTTCTTGCAGACCTGCTGGACATGGATATGGAAAAACTTGCAGACCAATTGTGGGAAAACAGCTGCAAGTTCTTCCGTCTGCCAAATTAATGAAAAACACAAAGACCAGTCTTTATCATCCTCTGAAAATCGGAAACCTGCACTTGGAAGGCAATCTTTTTTTGGCACCTGTTGCAGGTTATTCCGATTGTGCGTTCCGTTACGTCTGTATAGAAGGCGGCGCAAATTTTACTTGTACGGAAATGGTCTCTTCAGAGGCTCTTGTACGCAATTCTGTCAAAACAGAACAGCTGCTTAAGCGTGCCGAAAACGAAAAAGCCTATGCTGTACAGATTTTTGGCGGCAATCCTCAAATTATGGCACAAGCTGCCGGTATTGTTATACAAAAAGCCCATCCCGAAGTAATTGATATAAACGCAGGTTGTCCTGTACCTAAAATCGTAAAATCAGGCGCAGGCTCTGCACTTACAAGAGATTTTGAACAGCTTTATCAAGTCACAAAAGCCGTAGTTGATGCCGTTAACGGGGAAGTTCCGGTTACCGTAAAAATCCGCTCAGGCTGGGACTACTCAAACCTTACATGGAAACAAGCAGCTACAGCCGTAGTTCAGGCAGGTGCCGCCGCAATCACGATGCATCCCAGAACCCGCGCGCAAGGTTACGAGGGCAAGGCTGACTGGTCATTACTTGCAAAACTGACAGAACATATCGCGGGTCAGATTCCTGTTTTTGCATCGGGCGACATTTTTTCACCGCAAGCCGTCAAAGACGTAATTGAGCAGACAAATGTCGATGGTGTAATGTTTGCGCGCGGCGCAATGGGGAATCCGTTTGTATTCGAGGAAACCCGCCATTTTTTGCAAACCGGCGTGGCAATGGATACTGCCCCGCAAATCAGGATAAGAGCCGGCATGAAGGAACTGCGGATTCTTATTCAGGAAAAAGGTGAGATTCCTGCATGCCGTGAGATGCGGAAACGCTTCTGCGCCTATTCAAAAGGGCTTGAAGGCAGTTCCCAGCTGAGAACCCGAATTGTCGCCGCAAATACACAAAAAGACTTTGAAGAGCTTTTTGCTCCATATATACAGGATTGAATCCATGCCATCCGAAAAGAAAACTAATGCAATGCGTATCCTCGAAAATCTGTCTATCCCATATGAGGTACGGGAATACGAATATGACGCAGAAAACTCGGACGCGGTAACTGCGGCTAAAAAAACAGGACTACCGCCGGAACAAGTCTTCAAGACAATCGTTATGCGTAACAACAACAAAGAAATATTCGTGTTTTGTGTACCTGCCGATCAGGAAGTGAATTTGAAAAAAGTCAGAATGTTGACCGATTCAAAAGAAATTCTGCCGGTAAAACAGGACGAGTTGCTTGGTCTTACAGGATACATAAGGGGCGGATGTTCGCCCTTGGGCATGAAGAAAAAATATCAGACTTTTATAGACGAAACAGCAGAACTATTCGATTTTATATCAGTCAGCGCAGGGCAAAGAGGCAGGCAGATTCTTGTAAAGGCAGAAAGCCTTGCCGCCGCCGCAAATGCCCGCTTTGCTGAATTGTTCTAGTATCTGGCTTTTCTCAGACGAACTTGTTCAATATCTGTACTAAATAATTCGCGCAAGTCGTTAAGCCCCAATGCCATGAGTGCCATTCGGTCAATACCGATACCCCATGCAAGAACAGGACAGTCAATTCCCATAGCCTTTGTAACTTCCGGTCTGAAAATGCCGGAACCGCCAAGTTCGAACCATCCCAATACAGGGTGCTTGATATGAACCTCTACAGAAGGTTCGGTGAACGGGAAGTATCCGGGAACGTATTTTACTTCGGTTGCACCGGCAATCTCAACAGCAAACATTTCCAGGAATCCCAACAGGGTTTTAAGATTTACTTCTTCACCGAGAACAATACCTTCTGTCTGGTAAAAGTCGGAAAGGTGTGTTGCATCAACTTTGTCATAACGGAAACAACGTGCAATACCAAAATACTTGCCGGGGATTTTCGGTTTTGAAGCAAGTTTGTGTGCAGAAAGAACGGTTCCCTGACTGCGTAAAATCAGATGACGTGTAAAATCTTTATCAAAAGCATAATTCCAGCCGCGGCTGCCTGTGTTACCACCGTCTTTGTGGACAGCAGCAACGTTTGACAGATAAGGCTCTTCTATCTTCTTTGCATGTGTAGGGTTTTTAATTGAATATACGTCGTGGATATCTCTCGCCGCATGGAACTGTGGCATGAACAGAGCATCGCAGTTCCAGAATTCGGTTTCTACAAGCGGACCGTCATATTCTTCAAAACCAATGGAAACCAGTTTGTCTTTTACACTTTCCAAAAATGAAACATAGGCGTTTGTGCGTCCGGGAATAATTCTTGCAGGCGGAATCGCAATGTTGTAACCGCGGAATGTGGTGTTTTTCCACTCGCCGGTTGCAAGCATCTTTGAAGTAAGCATACCGGTTTCTTCACCTGTAACACCTGCATCTTTAAGAGCTTTCGCAATTACTTCTGCATCAGCTGTAAGGTTATATACTACGGTTTCACGTTCAATAATCTTAAAAGGAGAATCTGCTGCACCACGTTTTTTTGCGAGTGTTGCAATAACAGCCTTTTCTTCTTCGTTCAAGTTGTCCTGATCAAGGCAGCTGTTTTCTGCTTTGGCAGCTCTGTCCAAAAGGTTTTTGGCAATTTCAATTCTTTTTGGGAGCGGATTGCCTGTGTAAGCGGCTTTCTTTTCGGCATCCATTTGAAGAACTTTTTCTTTTGAAAGCTGACCGAATGCACTACCTACATCCTTATTTTCAATATTCAACGCAGCGGCAATCTGAGGCAAGGCTTGGGGCCCTTTTTCCTTAAGAAAATTTACTATTCTTTCTTCGGGAGTGCCTTCCTTTGCATAGTTTTTTCCAAAATCGGTTATTTCAAAATAAGTATGCGGTTTCCGTTCCGCCACTACTGCAAGATTTTTACCGGAAAGCCATGAAAAAGCCTGGTTAGCATGTCCTTCCTTATAACCCAATTCTTTTTGCAATAGTTCTGAAGTTAATCCGTCTTTGGTTGAAAATGTACGTAATACCTTAATCTCTAACGGATGTAAGTTTTTAATCACTGCCTGTGTATCCATCAATTGACCTTCTGAGTTTTTTTATATTTTTTTCAGTTATTATCGTTTTGCAGGAAGACTATATTTATCCGGTATCTCGCGAGGTGTTTTTCGTTATCAAAGCGGACTGTTGCATCTGACGAATAACCGTATCTGTCATATCCGAATTCGGATCTAAGCCGTTTAGCAACATCGGAAACAACGGATACAGCTTCTTCTTCCTGATACAATGCATCAAAGATTACATAAGTGACATACGCTTCGTGGCTGTAAGGATAATAAAGAATCTCCACAGAGTATGTGTTGTTTGTATTCGGTGTCTTACCGTTTTCTATACGGCGGATGGTTTCTTCCCAAGGGCGGGCGTTTTCGGCTTCTTGTGCAAACAACCCTGCTGTAAGGACAAACAATACTAAAATTGCAATCATCAGCTTTTTCATTTTGTTACCCCGTATGCTGGATTATCTCCCACCATAGATATTGTACTATGTTATTGCATTCTGGTAAAGACTGACAGTGTATTTTTGTTTAGTTTTCCGTCCTTGTCCTGAATTTGTCTTTGTTGGAGAAAAGCAGTATAATCATATTTATGCAAAAAAGAATAAGTACCAAACAGCTTAGTGAACATATTTATCTGCTTGATGACTTTGGACAGGCATCAGGTTATCTCGTAACCGGCTCAAAAAAAGCCGCGGTCATTGATACGATGAACGGCTATGAGAATGTATACTCCGTTGTACGCACAATTACGGACCTGCCCCTCATACTAATAAATACGCACGGACACTGTGATCATATTTTTGGTAATATCTATTTTAACGAAGCCTATATGAACCCTGCGGACAATGTTCTGGCTGCAAAACAGACGCAGCATGAGGAATTTCTTGAACTCTGCCGTACAACAAATCGTAAAATGCCACCTTTTAAACCTCTCAGCAACGGTGAAAAAATCGACTTGGGGAACCTTACTTTGAGAGTTATTTTTCTTCCCGGTCATACTGCAGGAGGAATTTGCCTGCTGCTGGAAGAAGACCGCGTTCTCTTTACCGGTGACAGTATAAACCATCATTTGTGGATGCAACTGGAAGAATGTCTGCCTCTCTCCGTTTTTTTGGAAAACCTTAAAAGCATTTCATTTGTAAAAGCCGAAGCCGACAGGATTCTGCACGGACACGCACAGGATTTTGACGACATTTCGCTTTTTGACGAACTTGCCGACGGTGTTCAGGATTTGCTCACAACCGGTGGAAAAGGTGACGGTATTTACGAATATAATTACAGGTGGATGATTGGTAAATGCAAACAGCATCAATTCGGCAAAGACAGCGTAATATGCTACGATACTGTCAGATAATGCAGATGATTGGAGATGGGCTATGTATGAATCAGCGGCACAGAATAAAAAAATAATTAACCGCCTCTCTTTTATCGGGATTATTGGGAATTTTGTACTTTCGGCTTTCAAGTTCTTTTCCGGTATATACGGAAAATCAGGTGCTATGATTTCGGATGCGGTACACTCAATGTCCGACGTAATTGCGACTTTCATCGCTTTTATAGGCGTAAAACTTGCCCAACAAAGTGCAGATCCTGAACATCCTTACGGCCACGAGCGTTTTGAATGTGTAGCTACATTTCTGCTTGGGCTTATACTCGGTGGTACTGGTATAAAAATCGGGTGGGGTGCTGTCAAAACCATTTTTTCAGGTGATTACAGCCATATTCCCGTACCTACGTTCTTGCCGCTGATAGCGGCGGTTGTTTCAATTATAAGCAAGGAAGCAATGTTCCAGTACACAATGTATTATGCTAAAAAGCTTGATTCTGAGGCGTTCAAAGCGGATGCCTGGCATCACAGGTCAGACGCTTTTTCTTCTGCAGGTTCATTTTTGGGAATTGGTGCGGCAAAACTCGGTTTTCCTGTAATGGATTCAATCGCAAGTCTTGTTATTTGCGTTTTTATACTTAAACTTGCTGTTGAAATAATACTGGATTCATTGAAAAAGATGCTGGATACTTCCTGCGGAAAGGAATTTGAAGAAGAAATTTCAGATCTTATTTTAAAAAAGCCCGGAGTAATGGGTATTGATTTGCTTAACACGCGTATGTTCGGCAATAAAGTTTATGTTGATGTAGAAATCTCAGTGGACCGCAACAGTACACTGCTTATCGCACATAAAATCGCGGAAGACGTGCACGACGCAATAGAAAATAATTTCCCCAGCGTAAAGCACGTAATGGTTCACGTCAATCCCGACGGTGAGTAAAAAAAATTTATTGACAACCTCAGACAAAAGTTTTAAGTTAGTAACTATCAAATCACTTAAAAAGGAGAAGCGTTATGCCGGACGGGAATAGTAATGACTCATATCCTCCAGGTCAAAGCATAAACACAACGGATTCTCCTTTACCCCAACAGTTCTAGGCGATTCCGAATTTCTTTGACCAT
>JAEEQG010000070.1 GCA_016285185.1 Spirochaetota bacterium | reverse complement strand
TGCGTTCGGGTGAGCGAACTCTTCGCCCTTTGGTGACTTGTCCTTTGGAAGAGCGTCGCGTGTCTGGCCTTTCCAGTCAACAAGCTTGCCCTTTGCCGGGTAACCAATCTGCTCCCACCAAACGTCTCCGTCTTCTGTAAGAGCACAGTTTGTAAAGATTGTATTTTTTGAAGCAGCAATAAGTGCGTTCTTGTTTGACTCTTCTGATGTTCCCGGTGCAACGCCAAAGAAACCTGCTTCCGGGTTGATAGCATAAAGACGTCCGTCTTTGCCGAATTTCATCCATGCAATATCGTCACCGATTGTTTCAACTTTCCAACCTGGGATTGTAGGAATAAGCATAGCGAGGTTTGTCTTTCCACATGCTGACGGGAAAGCACCTGTTACGTATTTTACTTCGCCCTTCGGGTTTGTAAGTTTGAGGATAAGCATGTGTTCTGCAAGCCAGCCTTCTTCGCGTGCAAGAACAGTTGCAATGCGGAGTGCAAAACATTTTTTGCCGAGAAGAGCGTTTCCACCGTAACCTGAACCGTATGACCAGATAAGGTGTTCTTCAGGGAACTGTGAAATATATTTGTGTTCAACGTCAGCGCAAGGCCAGATGCCGTTGTCTGTCTCACCATTGTTGAGTGGCTTACCGACAGAGTGCAGACAAGGAACAAATTCGCCGTCTGTTCCGAGTACGTCGAGAACTTTTTTGCCGGCGCGTGTCATAATGTCCATATTAAGAACAACGTATTCAGAGTCTGTAATTTCAATACCGTTCTTAGAGATAGGTGAGCCGAGCGGACCCATGCAGAAAGGAATAACATACATTGTACGACCATGCATACAACCTTTGTACAAACCGCGCATAGTGGGCTTAAGTTCTTTCGGGTCAATCCAGTGGTTTGTAGGACCTGCATCTTCTTCTTTTACAGATGAAATGAATGTACGGCCTTCAACACGTGCTACGTCGCTTGGCAGTGAACGGAAAAGGAAGCTGTTAGGTTTCTTTTTGAGAGGAGTTGCGAGACCTTCTTTAACGCATTTCTGCATAAGGCGGTCATACTCTGCAGTAGAACCGTCACAAACATAAACCTCGTCAGGTTCGCACATTTTAACGCATTCTTCAACCCATGCCTTGATTTTGGCATGTTTGATGTCATTAATTGTCATATTGTCTCCTTACGGCATAATGCCGAAAATACAAAATCAGTCGGTAAAACTATAATGATTTGTGACAATTAAGACAAGGGTATATAGAAAAATGAGAATAATTGTATTTATAGTGTATATATGATGATGAATGGTACATTGCTTCTCCCGACAGACTCGGATTTAACGGCACAGAAGCTGTTGAACTCAATGATTTTATCGGGAAAAGCATATTATACCTTTTTGAGTTTGTGTATGTATTTTGTTAAAATAAGTCCGAATGTGTTCCTGTGCGGGTCAAATATAAAATCAATTTGTTTTCAGATATTTCATAAATCAAAAGCCAGTCCGAAGTAATATGACATTCCCGACAGCCCTTAAAGTTTCCTGTTAAAGGATGATCATGGTTCTTTTCTGGAAGAGTTTCTCCGGCAGCAAGTTTTTTGATAATGTCAGTAATATCCTGAATATTGTAACCGCGTTTTTGAGCGAGCTTCAAATCTTTTTTGAATTGAGAAGTCGGTTTTACCGTGTACATTACGCCAAAAGCTCTTGCATCATCTCATCAACATCAGTATAAGATTTTCCGATGGAGGGATCCTTTTTCATCTGCTCAACTTCCTGCAGAGCTGCTTTTGTAACGGCATTGAATTCTTCATTTTCTTTTTTATAGCGATAAACCACATAGCTGATTATCTGTGAGATTTCATCAAGACATGCTTCCGGTGCGGTCTTTACCTGTTCTAAAACAGCTTCGTAAGACATAGTGATTCCTCCTGTTGTTATTATATCATGCTTCTACTTTTTGGCAATCTTTAAAAGAACAGGCGAGAGCGTATAGAGGATTTTCATGTTTTTGAAGATGTGAAAATTTTTATTCCGTTGAAGTGTTAAACCTCAATATCAACAATCATTCCCTGAGGAACTGCAGGTGCAAGCGCATAGGGATTTGTTTTTGCGGCATTAACGGCGGATGAAATCTGGGAGAAATAATCCTGAACCATAGCATCAATCTGTGTGTTAGAAAGACGCTTTACGTTTGCCGGTCTTGAGGCTTCTGGGTTTATGCGTACAACCTGATCAATCAGTGTATTCAAAAGATGAACACGGTTTATTGTTACACCTTCCTGATTGCCTTTTGCGGCATATCCTGAAATATGGTCAAGCTGTGAATAAACAACATTTGATGGTTTTACAGGAACAGCAACTTTTTCGCCGCCGGTAGTGTGGGTTGCATAAAAAGCGTATGAATAAGAATTAAGTGATCCGTTGGAAACAGTAGTCATATTCAGAACCTCCTGTAAAAAACTTATACTTTTTTACACTTTTACTATCGGAACAATCACTAAAAACTTTACACACAAATTTGCCCTTGAAAAGCAGGATTTTTTTCTTTATCATTATGTAAATTTTATTTTTAGGGGCAGTCATGGACTTTCAGGATGGAACACCGCTGGGTAAATGCTTTGAATGTTATTTTAAGGATTTAATGCACTTTAATCATGCAGACAGAGTTATAACCGAAGAAAATGTTTTACAGGAAGCAAATCCTGAAATATTGAAAATTCTTGACAGTATGATAGAATCCGCTGTACTTCCCGGTTCCTGCATAGACGGCATGGAATACGTAGAAGCCTTTATGAACGAAGTTCGCAACGGTAAAAGAGGACTTGTTCTTTTGGAACATTACAGTAATTTTGACCTGCCAGGTTTTTCATTCCTGCTGCGGACATCCGGGAACGCCTCCGCAAAGGAACTTGCCGACAAGCTTGTTGCAATAGCCGGCATGAAGCTTAGCGAAGAAAACCCCATGGTAAGCGCATGGGCCTCCGCATATCAGCGAATAGTAATTTATCCGAGCCGCAGCCTTGCTTCCATAAAAGACCCGCAGAAAAAGGCTGAAGAAGAAATAAAAAGCCGCAAAATCAACATGGCTTCAATGCACGCGCTTGATGCCGTCCGCAAACAGGGCAAGGTTATCCTCGTTTTTCCGGCAGGAACCAGATACCGCAAAAACCAGCCCGAAACAAAACGCGGCGTAAGAGAAATTGATTCCTACATTCGCCTTACCGACGTTATAATGCCGGTTGCAATCAACGGCAACTGTCTGCGCATTTCCGACAGCGATCCCAAAAACATGATAAATGATGAAGTGTGGCATGACAAACTTGTTTTCACGGCAGGACCGATAATCGAGAACAAAAAGTTCCGCAAAGAAGTTCAGGAAAAGCTTCCTGAAGACCTTGAAGATAAAAAACAGCCCGTTGTCGATAAAATCATGGAAATACTCGAAGGCCTGCACAATAAAGCAGAAGCAAAAAGATAAGAAATAAAAAAGGCTGTTCAAAATGAACAGCCTTTTTTACCGGCGAAGAGACTTGAACTCTTACACGGTCGCCCGCAATAGATTTTGAGTCTATCGTGTCTACCATTCCACCACGCCGGCAGATGTCAGCAGTATATATAATCCATAAAAAAAATTCAAGGGGACATATTTTTCACGTCTTATTCGTTAAATTTTTACCTAAAAACTGCATAAAAAACAAAAATACAGAATAATTTTGCATAAATATTCATCTAATCTCTTGTCATATTTTCCTTTTTTTTGCTAAAATCGTACTAATTTCCCTTAAGCAGGAATATATTTTTATGTGGAGAACACAGTATGCATACTATTCTTGAAAAGCGGCAGTTATCCGCTGATGTTTTCTATTACAGGGTCAGTGCTCCCGAAATAGCCAAAAACAGAAAAGCAGGTCAGTTTGTTTTAGTACAAATAGACCTTGATTACGGAGAAAGAGTTCCTCTTACAATTGCAGATGCAAATGCAAAAGAAGGTTGGATTGCTCTTGTTTTTCAGGCAGTAGGCGCAACTACAATGAAATTATCCATGAAAAAAGAAGGTGATTCCATTGCAGCTATCCTCGGACCGTTGGGAAATCCTACAAAAATTGAAAAGGTTGGAACAGTAGTCTGCGTAGGCGGCGGAATCGGCGTTGCCCCACTCTATCCAATCGTACAGGCATACAAAGAAGCAAAAAACAAGGTTATCGTTATTATTGGCGCAAGAACCAAAGACCTTATCATATTCGAAGACCAAATGCGCAAAATTGCGGACGAACTTATCATAATGACAGACGACGGCTCCGCCGGCACAAAGGGTCTTGTTACCGAACCGCTCAAAAAGCTCTGTGAGGGCGATGTACCGCCTAATGAGGTAGTTGCAATCGGACCTCCTATAATGATGAAGTTCTGTGCGGAAACAACACGCCCGTTCAATATTCACACAGTAGTTTCGCTCAATACAATCATGATTGACGGAACCGGAATGTGCGGCGGCTGCCGTGTTACCGTTGACGGAAAAACAAAGTTTGTCTGCGTAGACGGACCGGAATTTGACGGACACAAAGTTGACTTTAACAACATGATGATGAGAATGAAAGCTTTCAAGGCACGCGAAGAAGAAGACAAACACAAGTGCCGTATGCAGATGGAAGCACAAAAACTTGAACAAGGAGCTGCAAAATGAGTAACAGCGCATATATTCCGTTGGAAAAACTTTCCGACGAAGCAAAAAAGCTCTACAACGATTTAAAGGCAAAAGCTCCTGACGGCAAGCTTTCGGAACTTGCCCCAAAAGACAAAATGACAATTCCACAGCAGATGATGCCCGTCCGCGAACCATCCGCAAGAGCACGCCAGATGGAAGAAGTTGCTCTCGGTT
Source organism: Spirochaetota bacterium (assembly GCA_016285185.1). Classification (GTDB taxonomy): domain Bacteria; phylum Spirochaetota; class Spirochaetia; order Treponematales; family Treponemataceae; genus UBA1240. The sequence continues at coordinate 3,075 of JAEEQG010000070.1, read as the reverse complement.
ACACACAGGAACAGGCAATGGTAGAAGCCGCACGCTGCTTGCAGTGCAAAAACCAGCCTTGTGTAGAAGGTTGCCCTGTTTCCGTTCCTATCCCGAATTTTATTCATGCAGTGGCTGACGGCGATTTTAAGAAAGCCGTTGATACAATAAAAACCGCAAACCTGCTCCCTGCAATCTGCGGTCGCGTATGCCCTCAGGAAAAACAGTGCCAGGGACACTGCACCGTTGGAAAAGCACTCAAAGCTCCCGAAAAAGCCGTTTCGATCGGAAGGCTGGAACGCTTTGTAGCTGACTGGGAAAGAAACAACAACAAGCAGACCGTTCCTACCGTCGCAAAACCAACCGGCAAAAAAGTTGCTGTCATCGGTTCAGGTCCTGCAGGTTTAACAGTTGCAGCCGATGTTCGCCGTGCTGGACACGAAGTAACCGTTTTTGAAGCATTCCACAAAACCGGTGGTGTTATGGTATACGGGATTCCCGAATTCCGTCTGCCCAAAAGCATTGTTGCTAAAGAAGTTGAAATGCTCAAAGAAATGGGCGTTGAGTTCAAAACAAACTATCTTGTAGGCCGCACATCAACTCTGCTCCAGCTTTTAAAAGAAAACGGTTTTGATGCCGCCTTTATCGGAACAGGCGCGGGTCTCCCCAAGTTCATGGATATTGAAGGCGAAAACCTTATCGGTGTATTCAGTGCGAACGAATACCTTACACGCGCAAACCTTATGAAGGCATATGAAAAAGACAAGGCTGACACACCTCTTTACGAAGCAAAGAACGTTGTCGTTGTAGGCGGCGGTAATGTTGCGATGGATGCGGCACGTATGGCATACAGACTTGGTGCGGACAAGGTAAGCATCGTTTACCGTAGAACCAGAACCGAAATGCCTGCACGAAAAGAAGAAGTTGAGCATGCTGAAGAAGAAGGCGTTGAATTCAGATTTCTTGAAAATCCCGAAGCAATTCTCGGCGATGAAAACGGAAAAGTTCGTGGTGTAAAGCTGCTTTCATACGAGTTGGGTGAACCGGACGCCTCGGGAAGAAGAAGTCCTGTTGCTATAAAAGGCAGTGAGCACGAAATTTCATGTGATGCCGTTATTGTTGCGCTCGGCAACTCAAGCAACCCTCTCATGGCAAGAACAACACCAGGTCTTGAAGTAAACAACCGCGGAAACATCATTGTTGACGAAAACGCAAAAACCTCTTTCCCTGCTGTATGGGCAGGCGGCGACATTGTTCTCGGCGCGGCAACTGTTATTCTGGCGATGGGTGAAGGCCGAAAAGCCGCAGCCGGCATCAACAAATACCTGGCAGAAAAATAAACCGCTAATATTCAAATAACCTAAAAATCCCTGTAGAAACTGCAGGGATTTTTTTTATATTTGTTTCCCGTAAAACGGTAAAAAACAACTTTCTGAAACAATAAAAATACTAGGAGGTTGTTTTATGTACACAATAAAACCGTTTGAAAAACTGACGTACCACGATGACTTTATGTTCGGGGTAGTCATGCAAAACAAGGAAATCTGCCATGAATCCCTTGAATGTATGCTGGGGTTTAAGATTGACCACATTGAATATGCGGATCATCAGAAAACTATTGAACCACTTTATACATCGCACGGTATAAGGCTGGATGTTTACGTCCAGGACGGAAGCCGCGTTTATGACGTGGAAATCCAGAATACTGACGAGCAGGATCTGGGAAAAAGAACCCGCTACTACCAGAGCATGACAGACATGGATTCTTTATTGAAAGGACAGAACTACCGTGATTTAAAAGAAAGCATAATCATCTTTTTATGTAGGTTTGACCCTTTCAAAAAGCGAATTCCGTGCTATACTATACGCAGGTTATGTGAACAGGATGCGACAGTGAATGTTAATGATGCTGCAACAGTATACATCTTTAACTGTACCGCTTATAACAAGGTTAAAAATGAAAACCTGCGTTCCTTTCTCAAATTTGTACAGACCAATAAGGCGGAATCTGACTTTACAAGGAGACTCGATGATATGGTAAAAACACAGAAAAATATAGAAGAACTCAAGCAGACATATCTTTCATGGAGTCTTCATGATAGTGATGTCCGCCACGAAGGCAGAAAGGAGGGAATGAAAGAAGCCAAACTTGAAGCAGCACGGAATATGCTTATGGAAGGTGACTCTGCAGAAAAAATCGCACGATGTACAGACTTGACACTAGAAACCGTACAGAAACTTGCCGAACAGCTGAAAGTTCCGGCTGCACAATAAACAATCATGCAAGCAGGATGAAAAGTTCAGGAGCGAGTATATGAGATGTAATATTCATGACTATGACATAATGGAAGATGGTATCGCCATTGGCGAAAAACGCGGTGAGGAACGCGGTCGTTCAGAAGCCAGGCTTGAAGCAGCAAGGAATCTGATTAATCTAGGTGTTTCGTTTGATATTATTGCACAAGCACAAGATTTGCCTCTTGAAACTGTACAGCAACTTGCTGCAACGCTTCAGCCTGTCGTAAAATAAACAGAACTGTTGTCGCAAAAATGCGACAGTATTGTCGTAAACTTGCGGCTGATCTGCCACAAAAATTTTTAGCTAGGTGTTTAAAAATTTTTCCTTTAGAAATTCAGTTATAATTACGAGAGTGTTTAAAAATATTCAGGCTATGGCGGAACTTTGATCAGCTACGGAAATATTTTTAAATACGTACGTGCGCAAAAATTTTTAGCAACGTGCGCAAAAATTTTCAGCTACTGCGTTCAAAATTTCTACTCTATGAATTCAGTTATACATACTCTCGTGCTTCAAAATTTCTCCTCTAGTTCTTTAAGTATGAGTACTAGAGTAGGCAAAAAAAAGCAGGCTATGGCGGAACTTTGAGCAGCTACGGAAATATTTTTAAATACGTACGTGCGCAAAAATTTTTAGCTTAGTATTCCGGTTTAAAGTGATCTGCACCCGAAAATGACACAGTTTTAACAGAATCCGAATGACAACAGGTACACCATATATGGGGCAACCATGGAAAACATTGAAATCGAGAAGAAGGTAAAACTTCTCATACTTCTAAAAGACAATAGACTGTCATA
>JAEEQG010000069.1 GCA_016285185.1 Spirochaetota bacterium | reverse complement strand
GCGGTGGTAGCAATGAAACTTCGCGTGTGGTTCGTGGAGGTTCTTGGTTTAGTTCAGCTCCCGCTTGTGTTGTAACACAGAGAGGACTCCGGCAGCCAAATGTACATGATAAGGATATTGGTTTCCGTGTCGTCCGCGCGGTTCCTGCCGAATAGTTGTTCTAATCTCTACAAGCATAAAAAACGAAAAACCCGATGCAGAAGCACCGGGTTTTCATTTATGGAGATGATCGGACTTGAACCGAGGCTTCCGGTCGCAACGTCGTGTTGCTCCTTGCAGCCCCGCCTGCGCTCGCGGACGGCGGCATCCGTGCCGCCTGACCGCCAGAATGCTCCGCACTGCTCGCATCCTGGCGCGCTCGCTACGGAAGTCGGACGTTAGGTCAACATCCGTGTTGCCCTAACTTACCGGGATTTTGCTTGCGCAAAACCCGTCAGTTTTTGCGTACATCCATGTACGCGCATTAATCACTGGAATAAAAAAGGCTCCTGCAAGAAGCAGAAGCCTTTTTTTATGGAGATGATCGGACTTGAACCGAGGCATCCGGTCGCAACGTCGTGTTGCTCCCTACTGCCCCGCCTGCGCTCGCTGACGGCGGCGTCCCTGCCGCCTTTCCGTGCGAATGCTGCGCACTGCTCGCATCCGCACGCGCTCGCTTCGGAAGTCGGTTCAAGCCCTACGCACAGTCGAAAAAAAAATCCCGTGGAAAAACCACGGGATTTTTTTTGGAGATGATCGGACTTGAACCGACTACCTTTTGAATGCCATTCAAACGCTCTAGCCAGGTGAGCTACACCCCCAAATCTTTTTCTAGTCTAATGTTTTTTTTTGAGTTCATCAAGAGGAAAGGCAGCATCCTGCCAAAAAATCGTTGATTATCATCTGTTTTTTTGCCATACTGACTCATCGGAATAAAAAAAGAGGTAAAACTTATGAAATTAACAACTTTACACAACAAGCTTTATGCATCGCGAACTGCTGACAAATCATTTAAAATAATCCTTTTCGCATTGTTTTTTTGCGCGTTTTCATGCTTGTGTTTTTCTGCCACATTCAACGACGTTCCTTTTGACGAAGCGTTTTCGGAAGAAGCTTGGCAAATGATGTTTTCTGTTGAGGACGTAGAGCCTATAGAAGAAGAATTTGCTTTACAGACCGCTATTGCAAAAGATTTTTTTGAGTCTGTGCCGGGCGATTTTGTGGTGACTCCTGAATTTCAACTTGCTAACGATGATATTGAGAATCTGGAATTCACATATACGGTTCGCATTGAAAATGAAGATTACATCTTTTTTATGTACGATTTCACTTCGGATGAGACAGGTCTTCATGGCACTGCTGAATTCGGCGTGAATTTGAGTCAAGATGATTTACAACTCTACATTCTTGATCATTCCTACGGACTTCTTTTATTCCAAGACTTCTGTATTCATAAGGACGGTACTTTTGAAAGCGGTATTTCGACAATCGGAATGGGAGAAACAGAAGGCGTTGCCGATTTTTGGCTGGACGATGCATACCTTAAAAAAGATGGCGACAGTTATGTTGTGGTTTGTGAAAATCCTTTTATAGAATCAGCAGCATTCTTTGACGGTGAGCGTTTACACGTGGGTGAAACCGTTTTTGACATGGATTTTAATATAATTTCATCAAAAGTGTATGACGTTCCGCAAAGTTATGATACATACGAACTGGGGTACGGAGTTACATTGACTTCTATAAAATGGGATAGTGAAAACTTTTATGCGAACGGTCAGCTTCGAATCCCCAGTCTTGATTTGTACGCGGAGTTTAATAATTACGAAATATATATCGGCTATGCAGAGTTTTACACAGAAAATGCAGAAAACGAGTATAATTTTAAGTATGATGGATATACACTCTTCGGCAAAGATGTTTCGATGAATCCGCTTGAAGTAAGGCTTGGTGATGCCGGTATCATCTGGCGTGATAAAAAAATCCCGTTTGGTGAGATGGTATTCGATATAGATGAGGATGATTGCGACCTTAAAAAGGAATGTAGTTTCTATCCGGATGATGACGATATTGACGATTATGCCCACATTTTGTGTGATGATGATTATATAATGGGTTATGTTTTCAATTCCGATGGATTGTTGCTTCATGTCTGGTCGGGGTTCCCAAGTTCAAAAGATGAGAATCAGAAAAATGCGTATGCAATTGCGGCATATGCTGACGGAAGTTTTAAACCGTTATTAGATTATTACTCTTATAAACCAAGTTTTTGTTTTGGCGACACCAAGATTTCAACATACTATATGAGCGCAGATACCGAAAGGTTCGACTTAAATGATGCTGAGGTAAAGTTCCCATTCAACTGCTGCCTTACTGATTTGACTATTAACAATATGAAGCTGTTCTATGACGGAAGAATAGCGTATGAGAATGCTGTCGGGTCTACTAAATTTTGCGGAATGAACTATATCGTAAATGAAGTAACTTTTGTTGATGACGGAATTATCACGGCAGGAATTTTGCAGCTCCCCGGATCATTACCGAGCAGTTATTCTGGTATGAATATGACGGTAGAAAAGCTTTACATGGGATTCGACGGTTCTGTAAAAGAGCTTGTTACAAGCGATAGTACTCCGCGCGGTTGTAGTCTTTCTGATAACTTCTGGCTTGTAAGCAAAAGCTGCCATCTTAAAGTAGAGCAAACACGGAACGAAAACGGATATCTTAACCCGGCGAAATGTTGGCTCTGTCTTGAAGACAGCACTTTGGAAATGCCAAATAAATATAGAACACCTTCTGCAATTTCTATAGACAATGTGAAATATGATCTTGCGGCTACGAATG
>JAEEQG010000068.1 GCA_016285185.1 Spirochaetota bacterium | reverse complement strand
AAGTGTAGTGATACTTAAGGCTCTTAAAATACTCTAAAATAAAAAAAATTATAAAAATCTCTACTTTTCTCTTGATATTATAAACAGAATGCCTTAATATTTATTTATTGGAGTAATTTAATGTTAGATAGAAACACTATACAATTGACAAGGGGGGGGGTATATTCCACTCCTAAAAAATTAGTAAAAGTAATTTATTTTATTGCTTTGATTTCGTTTATTTTGAGCCTGACAGCATGTGGAGGCAGCAGTGGTTATGGTGGAGGCGAAGCATTAATAATACCTAGACCTCAATCTACCGATAGTACCAGTTCCAACGGTGGAAGTTCTGGAGGCGGCTCATCCGGTGGAGGAAGCGGCAGTGGCAGCTCTGGCGGTTCATCCGGTGGTTCTGGTGGTGGATCTGGCGGCGGCGGAAATACCGTTAATCTTGCGGATTCCAGTATATATAATGGTAGTCTTTATAGTCCAGCAGATGGTGATATTCTTACAGGAACTCTTCCTGCTGGTAAATTAATTTATGTTTATGGTAATAGAACCATTACTCTTAACGGTGTTACAACAAATACATATATCAGCTGTATTGGAGATAACATAACAATAAATATTCAAGGTTCAAACACAGTAACATCAAACTCAAACTTCCCAGGCATTGAATGTCCTAATGGTGGTACAATTACTTTTACCGGTACTGGTACACTTAATGTGACTGGTGGCAACAACTGTGCCGGAATTGGAAGCGGTTCTGTTAACTGTGGTAATATTATTATAAATGGCGGAACAATTAACGCAACCGGTACAGGTAATGCTGCCGGAATAGGTAAAGGTGGTAGCATGTCTTGTGGTAATATTACTATCAACGGCGGAATTATTACCGCTCATAAGGGTAATAACGCAAGCACACTTTATGATATTGATAATGGAACCGGTGGTAGCACTATAACCATTGGTACTGGTGAAAATATAGGTTCATCTATTTATCGTCCATAACATTTGATAAATTAACTACACATGAAAGCGGCGTATCACACATACGCCGTTTTTTTATGCGCACTGCTTATTTACTGTGGGTAAATCGGTTTGGAAAAGATTAACAAAGAAAGTTCGCTCTTTTTCATTATGTAAGTGTAGTGATACTTAAGGCTCTTAAAATACTCTAAAATAAAAAAAATTATAAAAATCTCTACTTTTCTCTTGATATTTTATATAGAATGCCTTAATGTTTATCTATTGGAGTTATTAAATGTTAAAAAGAAACACTATACAATTGACAAGGGGGGGGTATTCTCCACTCCTAAAAAATTAGTAAAAGTAATTTATTTTATTGCTTTGATTTCGTTTATTTTGAGCCTGACAGCATGTGGTGGCAGCAGTGGTGGTGGAGGCGGCGAAGCATTAATAATACCTAGACCTCAATCTACCGATAGTACCAGTTCCAACGGTGGAAGTTCTGGAGGATCAAGCGGTGGTTCGTCCGGTGGCAGCTCTGGAGGTTCATCCGGTGGTTCTGGCGGTGGATCTGGTGGTGGCGGTAGCGGAAATACCGTTAATCTTGCGGATTCCAGTATATATAATGGTAGTGTTTATAGTCCAGCAGACGGTGCTATTCTTACGGGAACTGTTCCTAGTGGTAAATTTATTAAAGTTATGAGTGGAGTAACAGCTATTACTCTTAGCAATGTTACAATAAATACCGATTTCGGCGCCGGAGCTATCTATGTACTTTCTCCCAACTTAACAATAACTCTTGTAGGGAATAATTCTGTGACAACAACAGCTAGTAGTTCTGCCGGTATTATGGTCGACGAAGATTCAACGCTTACTATCAGCGGCAGCGGTTCACTTACAGCTACCGGTTATGAGAATGGAGCAGGAATTGGTAGTAAGGGTGGTCTCCACAGTGGAACCATTATTATCAATAGCGGAACAATTACAGCCTATGGTGGAGATAATGGCCCTGGTATCGGACCTGGTAGAGGTGGTGGTGTGAATAATACTGTTACAATCAATGGCGGAACTGTTACCGCTCAAAAAGGTACCAGCGCAAGCGGTACTGATATTAAGTGCAGTACTATAAATATCAATGGTGGAACTGTAAACGGAACTCATCCATAACAATTAATTCAAACCATACAAACGGCGTATCACTCATACGCCGTTTTTTTGTGCGCACCGCTTATTTACCGTGGGTAAATCGACGATTCGCAGCGGGTAAATCGACGATGCGCAATGGGTAAATCGACGATACGCAATGGGTAAATCGACGATGCGCAGTAGGTAAATAAGCTGTTTACTGCCAATGTACAACTTTCACAAAAAATGTAAAATTCTGATATATCAAACTAAGCTACTTCGATATGTTAAACTAAGCTAGTTCGATATATTAAACTAAGCTAGTTCGATATGTTAAACTAAGCTAGTTCGATATATTAAACTAAGCTAGTTCGATATGTTAAACTAAGCTAGTTCGATATATCGAACTAAGTTAGTTTGATATGCACCTGAAAAAAAGGCCACCGGTTGTCCGGTGGCCTTTGTGTTTAAGCCTTAATTTTGTGATGACTGTGAGTAAGTTTGTTCCGCTACAAGAACAGGTGCTGTCGGTGTTCCACCTGTTCCATTGTAAGAAGAATACTCGATTATGTAGCCGTGATTTCCCTCTTCGTTTCCCCAAACGTATATACCGGTATAATAGGCATGGGTGTTTGTACATTTATTAGTATCAAAAGGATGATTCCAATCAACATACCATTTTCCTTCTCCTCTTTTTTCATATGGCCAATACCATTTGTCTTCAGGATGGGTATTTTCGAGTGATTTAATGGCGTTTTTATTACTATTTTGATTATTTCTGGTATAAAGAGGTGTGGGTGTTCCTACAGTATTAATTCCAGGCATATCATCATAAGTACTCCATAGATTGTTTCTCATTCTGTCTTTGAAGCTGTCCCATGATGCAAATCTACCATTAATAGTTGGATCTGCTTTTGATGAATCGTGTTCGTAAAAAGCTGTTCCTGCTTCGGGACCGCATACCCATTTCCATACATCATCCTGTTTTTCTGCACCAATCCAACCTCTCGCATCTGATTGGCTTATTCCCTGTTTTTTATATACACGATCGTAGATAAACATATTTTCAATCGGAGAGGTTATGGTCATAAGATAGCCGGTAAGACCATTGAACGTATTTGATTGTGATTGTGCAGCCGCAAGGGCAGAAGTCCAATTTACAGATTCTTGGACAATTTTGTAAAAACTACCATTGTAATATGTAACGCCTGCGTTTTCTATAGCAGACAAGGAAACGGTCTGCAGGTTGAGTTTTATCTTTACATTAGATTTGCCGGGTTGAATGAAAAAGCGCACATTAGAGAGAAATGTCGATGCTGCAATATCTGTCATATCACCGGTTTCTGATTTGAATTGTACATATTTGAGTTTGAGACTTGTAGTAAGTCCAGTCTCATCAAGATATTCATTGAGATTATCATCACTGTACAGAATTGCCATATCAAATAAACCGAGAACTGCACCACCGGTTGGGTTGTTTACAGTGGTAGTAGGCACTTTAAAGTAACCATCCTCTACACCTATACTGAGAATTGTACCACCGGATTGGAAGATATCTTCACCAAGTGTAAAGTAAGAATTTCCGTCCTCCGGGTCTACTGCCCAGGTTATACTGTCCGGATCAGTCATACTTATACCTGATTTGACGATAACATCATTTCCACTGTTGTCCAAGACAATAGTGGATGTTCGACGGTTGTTTCTGAGCGTATATTGGTTTTTTGTTGTATAAGAACCAGATGCCTGTACAACAACATCATCACCTGAGGAACCTGAAGTTGCAATAAGCGTAATTTTACCGTCGTTTGTAGCAGTTACTGTATTGTCAACGGAAACAGTATGATCTGTGAATGAGCTTAACCAGATTCCGGTCTTTTTCTTATTTCCTATTACAGGATTTCCTGAAAGACTGATTGAAGAACCATTCTGTAATGGATTATTAGAATTGTTGCCGCTACCGCCGTAAACATTGTTAAGCTTTCCACCGGTGATAGTTAGATTACCTGTGTTTGTGTCAGAATATGTTCCATATGCAGGGTCATCGATATTTGCTGCATATGTATCACCGGATGTTCCAGCATATAAATCAAAACCTGTAAAATCAAAATATTCCTCATTAACTGCGGAAAGAGGTTTTTCTTGATTGTTTGTGGTAAAGTATACCATTGTTACGGAACCATTGCTTTTAACGGTAACAGGAAGACCATTCGCAAAAATTTTGTGGTTTGTAAGATCCGCATAAGGAGCTGGCCGCCATTTTGCATAAAGGTTAACATCACCGGTTTTATCTCCGTCACCCCAGCTGTTAACCAATGAGCCGTTTTCTTCACACCAACCGTCAAAATAATAGTTATTTAAACAAACTTTGTTATATTCAGAGGTATAATTATTAAAATTTATACCTTCGCTTTCATTATAAGTTGCTGGAAAAGGACTGTTAATTATCTGTTCAGTAGGGCTTTTATAGTAATGGATATTATATACACCCGGGGCATTTTCTTCGAGAGATACTGTCCACTCTTTTTCATTTCCGTTTTCAGCTTTAACAGTAAAAGAAAATGAATTGTTAAAAAAATCTGCGGGAGATTCTAATGTCCATGTATTTGTAGTTGCATCTGTTTCAACAAAACCTTCCTCTATAATTTGAGCCGACGGAGAAACTTTGATAGTCGGTTTGAGTGAAGGTTGTGCGTCCAGTGTGCCATAATTATAAGCAACAATGATGTTCTGATTGTCAGAAGAATTACCTGTCAAATCATCTGAGAGAGCGGAAAGAGCAGGATCGTTTTCAGATCTTTCAAATTTAAAACTTACTACATCAGCAGCTGATGATAAAACAGGTGTATTGTTAGTATTGGTATTAGTGTTTTCAGGTTCCGGTCCTGCAGGACCAGCGGCTCCGCCGCCTCCGCCACCACCACCTCCACAGGAGACTGTGATCGTTAACGATAAAATTAAAAGAATTGTCACTAAAAGGTTAGTAAATTTTTTCATATGCAATGTCCTTTTGCCTAAAAAAAAGCGACATCCCCTCGCTTATATATAATATCGACAAAATCTCTAAAAAGTCAAGTTAAAATCTCCAAAATATTAAAAAAACAAAAAAAGTGAGAATAAAGAAAATCTATAAAAAAAGCCGGAACACTGCGAACAATGCTCCGGCGTAATTTTTTTGGTGTTATCTTATTGTTGTACTACAGGTTTGGAGTATCTCTGTTCGGCACCAAGTTCCTCATGATCCTGTTCCTGATTACCATACTTAGTATACTCAACTATGTAGCTTATAGGTGCTTTGTCACTATTCGGATTTACTGCCTGATCATTCCAGCTGTATACACCAAGATACTGTGCAAATGCTTCGATATTATTTAGATTGTTCGGTTCCTTCCAGTCTACATACCATCTATTGTCTGCATCTGTTCCGCCGGCAGGCCAATATTTTGCATCGTTTGAATACATGGGACCCGGACCGTGGTTTGTTTTAGGGTTTGTGGGTTTTGTTGAAACATTATTACTCCATGTTTTGTTGTTCCAACGACAATCTAAGTTATCCCATGCTGCAAATTTTCCCGAGACTGTACCACCATTACCTTTTGCCTTATTCCAGAACTGGGTATTGGCTTCTGGTCCGCATGCCCAAATCCAGTAGTTATGGTAATTTTCACTGTTATGTGTCCATGAGTTTGCATCCGGGGTTCCGCAGGCGCTTCTGGTTGCACCAATCCAACCGCGGGCTCTTGAAGCAGGGATGTTATTGCGTGTATATACACGGTCAAAAATGAACATATTTTCGACCTTGCTTGTTATAGTCATAAGATAACCTTTAAGACCGTTGAAAGTTTTTTGTTTTGCCTGATTATAAGCGTCATCCCATCGGATATTTATGTCTTCTCCATTGGCATCCTTAGTTTCTACAACTTCATAGAAGCTACCGTTGAAATACGTAAGATTGCCTATCACGTCCCATGGAACAGTCTGCAGGTTGATTTTTACTTTTATCCTTTTTCCGTTATCAACGTAAAAATGAATTTGCGCCAGATAGGCTGAAGCAGCTGTGGATGAGAGATTTTCGCCTTGAGACTTGAATTGTATATAGCGAAGATGGGTTGTTGTTGTGAGCCCTGATTCAATGTATTCATTATCACCGTCACTTGCCGGAATTGCCATGTCAAAATCGGCGTTCTGCAAAGTTGTACCTGGTACCGTAAAGTAACCGTTTTCTACGTATACACTGAAAATGGAACCATTGTCGTTTACGTTACCTTCGCCAACTGTAAAATATTCATTGTTGTTAGCCCAGATTGGTGTAATAGGGAGTGTAACTGAACCTTTTACAACAACGTCTCCGTTTTTGGCTTTTAATCCGAGTACATTCTGACAGGTTGAATTCAACAGGTTGAATTTTTCATGAGCAACAGTAGCACCGTTCAGGGCTTTTGCAACAATTTCGGAATCATGCATGGCCTGAGGTGCAATCAATGTAATACTAGCAGGTGATGTTACACTGTTATTTACTTCTGCCCAGTTGTTTGTGAATGTTTTAAGCCGAATACCTGTTTGTGTGCTTGTATCACCTACAACCGGATTTCCTGAAAGAATAATTCTGGAACCTTGGGGTAACGGTGAATTGCTTCCGCTGTTACCGCCCCAAACATCTTCGATGTTTCCGCCCGTAATTGTGATTTCACCTTCAGTTACCGGATAAGTAATGTTACTTGCATAAGAACTTGTCGTTCCGTTATACATACCGGCATAAACGGTATAACCGGAATAATTTGCGGGGTAGGTGTTATTTATGGTATTAACGGCGGTTTGAGTGCCATTGTCATTATAATAAATCATTGTTCCGCCGCTATAGCTTTGTACTGAAAGAGGAATACCGTTGGCGTAGATTTTGCAATGTGTGGTATCTACCCATGGAGCAGGATTTAATTTGGCGTATAATGTAATATCTGTATTGCCGTCTACAACTGATACGGGAGAACCGTTACATTCTTCATTATCATACCAGGCTACAAAAGAATAGTTGTCGTATTTGGTTGCTCCTGTAGTAGTATCGAGAGTAACCGGATGTCCTTCGCTATATGTTGAAGGATTAGTATGCACAATACCTTCCGGCAGGTATGTTATTTGATGCTCGGTTGAAGCCATTTCATCAAGAGCAACTGTCCATACTTTTTGTGTACCGTCTTCCGCCTCTACTGTGAATTGTACAGGATTTGTGTTGTCAAAAAAGTTATATGTCTGATTAGTGTTTTCCAGAATATGTGCATTTGGAGAAACTTGGATAGTTGCTTTAAGCAGAGGTTTTGAACTAAGTGTACCGTTAGGATAAGGAACAACAACTTCGGCTGAAGAAGAATTAGGATTTCCTGTTAAATCATCAGGAGAAATCTCTGAAAGTGCGGATAGGTTTTGCAACTGTTCAAATTTAAAGCTTATGATTTCCTTTGCATTGGACAAATCAACGGATGGTGCCGCTGATTGTGTTGAAGGAGTGCTTGTTGGTGTTGAACTTGTTGGTGCAGAATCAGGACCGCCGGCGGCTCCACCGCCTCCTCCGCCACCACCGCCTCCGCAGGATGTCTGTATAAGTGCAAGAGATATGATTGAAAATAAAATTACAAAAAAAATGCTATTTACGAAACGTCTTGTTTTTATCATTTTTTACTCCGAAAGTACTTTTTGCCTCTCACTCACATTATTTATCGGCAAAAATCTCTAAAAAGTCAATATAGTATTTAAAAAACTCAAAAAAATAAATAATAAAGGCTGCCTGATGCGGGAAGCCTTTTGTTATGAATTTGAAGTGTATTAATTCAGATGATAAGACTGGTCGGCCTTGAGGACACGATTAACAGGTACCTGATTACCGTACGGTGTGAACTCTACGACGTACCAGTTTACTATCCATTGCGAATAATTTGATGAGCCGGAATCTGTCAAATCGTTCCATTTGTATTTGAAAAGATTTTGGCCATCTTCGGTTCTTCCGCAATACTGCGCGCATTTTTCACTTCCGCTGCTGTCGGCATTCGGTTCGTTGTAGGTTGTATTATTCCATTTAGCCTGGAACCAGTTTGAATACATGTTATTAAGTTTTGTTCCGAGGCCTGTTGCCTTGGTTTTTTCAGTGCTATTCCAAGTTATTTTGAAGAATTCTGTTCCGCTTTCAGGACCGCAGACCCATCTCCATGTATCATCCGGACATTTACCGCTGTTGGAGTGCTGCCATTTGTCTGCGTCAAAACCACCGGCCAGTTTGTTTGTTTCGCGTGTTGCACCGAGCCATGCTGTTCCGTTTTCATCACCGAACACTCTGTCATAGATAAAGTAGTTTTCGGTTGCGGAAGTTATGGTCATAAGATAACCTTTAAGGCCGTTGAAGCTTTTCTTTTTTGCTTCATTATAGGCAGTTGTCCATGAAATGTGGCTGGATCCGTTTAATGCAGGGTAAGCCTTGTAAAAACTGCCGTTAAAGTATGTGTAGCCGCCATCTGCGTTAATATCAGTCCATGGAACGGTCTGCATATTTACATTTACTGTTATTTGGCTTCCGTCTTCAACGTAGAACTTGATGCCTGCCAAAAATTCAGAGGCTGACTGGGCAGACAACTCACCGTTTTCTGATTTGAACTGCACATATTTAAGATGAGTACTGGTTGAAACGCCACCTGCTTCGAGATATACGTTTGCACCGTTATCAGCCGGAATTGCCATATCAAGTGCTACAGTTCCTAAATATGTATCAGGAATTGTGAAGTAACCGGCTGTTGTGTTATCAGATGCTCCGTTGGTACCAAGGTAAACGCTGAAAATAGTACCGTTTGAGTTGATGTGGTCATCGCCGAGTGTAAAGTAATTACCATGACGGATAATTTTGGAGTTTGTAGGAAGAGCAATGTTACCTTCAACTACGACTTGATTTGAACCGGTTCCACCTAATCTAACAGCGAGAGAGTGTGAGCAGGAACTTGATAAAAGAGCAAATTTATCATAACTCGGGTTATTGTTGCCTTCAGCTTCTGCAACACGCAAACCGTCATATGTTGCTCCTGCCGCAATAAGTGTTATTGGTTTCTCGGCATTGGCTGCGGAGATAGTTCCGTTGATTTTGGCGTAATTGTCGGTGAATGTGGCAAGCCAGATACCGTTGTCTTCTTTGTTACCTATAACAGGATTGTCTTTTACATAAATGTAAGAGCCACCCGGTAAAGGTGATTTTTGGTTATCATCATTGCTGCCGAAAACGTTTTTGAACGTTCCGCCGGATATTTTGATTGTACTTGAATCTACAGAATATAAAATGTTACTTGAATCACTGGAATTCGCTTTTCCGGCGAAAATTTCGTAATTGGTAAAATTTAAATTGCTGTAATTTGAATCTACTGTAGAAAGGGAAATTCTGTTGTTGTTTGTGTCATAATAAAAGATAGAAGTATTTGATTCTACATCAAGGTTGTGTCCGTTTGCGTATATGTGTTTGTTTGTTGTGTCAACATAAGGGGCTGAACTGAGTTTTGCATACAGTGTCACGTTATCTGTTTTTTCACCTGCTGTCCAGCCTGATACAGGAGTTTGACAATCTTCATCCTCGTACCAGCCATAAAAAGCATAGTTCTTAAAGGTGATGGAACCTGGTGTGGTATCGAGGGTAAATGTTGTTTCTTCGCTGTATGTTGGAGGGTTGGGGTTATTAATGATACTACCACTAATACCCAATCCCGGAAGATATGTGATTGTGTGCGTTGTTTCGTCCATCGGCTGCATATGAACTGTGTATGTGGTTGTTGTTGTGCCGTTTTCAGCTGTTACAGTAAACTGAACAGGATATGCGGTATTAAAATAGTTGTCATAATCGAGTGTTTCGTTGATACTTGCACCGCTCGCAACGGTAACGGTCGGTTTGAGCTGCGGTTCGGCAGAAAGTGCACTTTGCGGATAAGGAACAACTATTGTCGGTGAAGAGGGGTCCGAATTGGGGTCGATACTGCCGTGTAAATCATTTGGATAAATTTCTGCAAGAGCCTGGCTGTTTTCGGCTTGTGTAAATTTAAAGGATACGCTTGTGTCCGAGGATCTTGCGGCTACAGGTATCAGGGGATCTTCTGACTGTGAGATTTGCGAAGATGTACCAGTTCCTGTGGAAGAACCTGCTGATGCTCCCGGATCACCGGTAGCTGCTCCGCCGCCGCCACCGCCTCCGCAGGAAGTTTGGAAAAGTATAATTGTTGCAATTGCAAAAAATGTAACAAAATAATTTTTGTACAATGTACGTTTTGTGTTTTTCACTTTTTTACTCCGAAAGTACTTTTTGCCTCTCACTCACATTAGTTATCGGTCAAAATCTCCAAAAAGTCAATAGGGGTTTTTAAAAAATAATAAAAAATTATAGATTTATGAAGTGAATCATAAAAAAAGGCTGCCCGATGGGGCAGCCTTAAACTTACATTAACCGTTTATTGGCGATTGTAAGATTTGCGGGCGGAAAGTGCCGTATTAGTTGCGGCCTCTGCATGACCAACAGCATTTGTCGTATATGCAGTATATTCTATGATGTATGAACCAGGTACGTACTGACCTGCTGCGCCGCTCTTGCTGTGGGACAAGTCGTTCCATACGTAAGTTCCAACATATTGAGCGCAATATTCGGTATTACTGTTATTAGGTTCTGCACCACCGCCTGAACCCAGTCCGTTTGCGGAATAATCGCTAGGGTTGTTCCATGATGTATACATTCCATTGTATCTTCCGCTGTTGGCATCTGCATATTTACGTGTCTTGTAAAATTGCTGTCCTGCTTCAGGTCCGCATGCCCAGTACCAAGCTGCTCTAAGAGAACTGGAATCTGAATTTCCTGAACCTTCTGATCTGCTGCTTGCAAAACTCCATGTTGAAGCATCATAGTTACCGGATTTGTTTATACCTCTTGTGGCTCCAATCCAACCGGTAGCGTTTGCAGCTGAAACACCTTTGTTTTTGTAAACACGGTCATAGATGAATTTGTTCTCAACATCACTAGTGATGGTCATAAGATAGCCGTGCAGACCGTTGAAAACGCTGGATTTCGCATAATTGTAGGCGCTGTCCCAGCTTTTGTCATTACCGGAGAAGTTAACAATCTTATAGAAGCTTCCGTTGTAATAAGTAACATCTGAGCTTGTAATTTCATCAAATGGTACTGTTTGAAGGTTGACATTGACTTCGACGGAATTATTGTTTGTTCCGATGTGGAATTGAATCAATGCGAGGAAGTCAGAGGCTGCCTGTGCGGAAATTGTACCGCTCTGTGACTTGAACTGAATGTAACGATATTCTTTATCAAGACTGAGACTTTCACCCTTGGCTGCGTCTTTGAATTCAATTGTGCCGTCTGTTCTGTATGGAACAGCCATATCAAAGTCCGCGCCGTCAATTGAGGTTGCTCCCAATTTAAAGTAACCGCCATTTACGAATACGCTGAAATATGTACCGTTGGCACTAATGTTGTCTTCGCCCAGCGTAAAGTAATTACCGTTTTCTGACCACTGTACTATGGCCGGAAGATCAACACTGCCGATTACAACGATATTTCCGTTGCTTACGTTAACGTTAATGTTGTTTTGGCGGTTAGAATTGCGCAGTTTGAATTTACCTGCATCAGCATAGTTATTGCCGGATGCTGACTGAGCAACTATAGAACCGTCGTGAACGGCACCTGCTGCTATGAGAGTTACGGCTTCTGCACTTGCACTGCTTATGCTGCCGTTGATTGTTACAACATGGTCAGTAAAGGAACGGAGCCATATACCGTTGCTAGTCTTGTTACCTATTGTCGGGTTACCCGAAATGGAAACGTATGATTCTGTGCCGGGGTCGCGGGAGCCGTCACCGTTGTAACCGTAAACATTATTCAGTGTTCCACCCTTTATAGTGATTTTTGCTGCTTCAAGCGCAAGAGGATAGTTCGCTTTTGTCGCCGCATTGCCGGAATGTCCCGCAAAAATTTCATAATTGTTGAAATCTGAGGGGTATGCAGAATTAATCGCATTAAGTGCATAGTCTTCACTGTCGCGTGTTCCGTTTCCGTTGTTGTCATAATAAACCTGAGTTGCTGAACCGGAACCTTCTACGATAAGAGAAAAACCGTTTGCATAGATTCTGTTGTCCGAAACACATGGAGCCGGTATCCAGCTTGCTTTAAGTTCTACTGTTTCTCCAGGATGCAGGTATGATTTATCACCTGCTCCCCAGCCTGTTGTAATTCTGCCCAATTCAGCAAGATCCATCCAACCTTCAAAGATATAATTGTCCTTGTGAATAAAATTGCCGGAAGGCAGACCGACCGGCTCTGTATTTACATTGAATGAGGTAGGAAGCGAAACATTTGTTGAACCGCCGTCCAAATCGTAGTGAATGGAGCGCTGGGCATCCTCAAGTTCCTGAAGATTTACAGTCCAATCTTTTGTTGTTGTACCATCCTGAGCAGTAACTGTGTATGTTACAACATTTGTAAAGTCCTGTGCTACGCCTGATTCGGTGACAATTGTTGCACCGTCAGAAACAGTTATGACAGGGATTAATGATGTTTTAGCTGAAGCTGAAATTGTTCCGAAAGGATAGGAGACAGTAACACTACCGTCTGCGCATACGCCCGCCAGATCGGCAGGAACCGGGTTTTCAGTCTGTGCGATAACAAATGAAAGAATTTCTGCATTTGAAGAAAGAGCTGCTTCAGGTGTTTCCTGTTCATCTTCTTCCGCTGTGTTGGCAACGGCAGCCGGTGAAGAAGTATTGCTTGAAGTTTCGCTTTCTGTGGATTCAGGTGCGGGACCGGCAGCAGAACCGCCACCGCCGCCGCCACCACCGCCGCCGCAGGAAGTTATAGCAAAAGTAAATAGAATAGTTACACAAATAATTAGAAATAAAGTGTGTTGCAAGAAGGTCCTTTTCATAGTTATCCTCCGTGATACAGAATATCCCCAACCGATTTTATTATCGGTTGGTTTTACGTATTTGTCAATACAAAATATCAAAAATCTCTAATTATTCTAAAATTGTTATTTAAGTGATGGAATAGATTTTTAAATCTAATACTTTTATCTCTGACCGTATTATAAATCACCTTTTTTAATTTGTCACGCTTTTTAAAAAAAACGGCAGTTTGGTAACTGAAACCAAAACTGCCGGTTAATCCTAAACACCTATGATTAAGGATTAGTTTTTGTGGTACTCGCGTTCTGCGTGAAGGGCTGTCTTTTTTGCCCTCTGGCCGGGACCGTATTGTGTCGCTTCGTATGGTGTAAACTCTACGATATAGTAGTGTATCTGCCAACGACCCTGACCGGTTGTGTATCCAGTACCCTTTTCGTGCCCGTCGTTCCATACATAGCGGCCGGTATACTGAGTATAATATTCTTGTCTGTCAGTAGCAGGATTTTTACCACCATTGTTTGGCTCAACATCGTCTGTGTAGTGATACTCTATGCCATTTAATGCACAGTCTTTCTTATTTGACCATGACGAATACATTCCAGGCGCCCGATAATTCTGACCTTCAACATATTTTGCTTTTGTATAGAAGACCTTTCCAGCTTCCGGACCACAAGCCCATGCCCAATAATCGTTGACTTCATTGGCATTCCAACAAGTTGCCTTTCCGCTACCATTTAGAGAGTCTGCATCCCAACCCCAGGTAGAAGCATCATAACCGCTTCTTGGCTTTATGCGTGTACCGCCAATCCATGAACCAACGTTATCAGCTGCCATTCCCTTAAACACCTGATCATATATAAACTTGTTCTCTGCATCAGATGTAATGGTCATAAGGTAGCCTTGCAGACCGTTAAAGGTCTGTGCCTTTGCTTCATTATAAGCTTCCGGCCAGGATTTGCCTCCTGTATTAAACCTTGCACTCTTCTTGTAGAAGCTTCCGTCCAAATAGAATACGTCCTGATTAAGAGTATAACTGATTCCTGTATCAGGGTCAGTTCCTGAAATAGGCACAGTTTCCAGATTAATGCGGACTTTTACACTTGATCCACTGATTGTGAAAAAGTGAATCTCACTCAGGAAATTGTCTGCGTTAGTTGCCGTAATATTTCCTGATTCAGACGTAAACTGTATATAGCGGTACTTCTTGTTTGCATACAAAGTGTCGTCATAGCCATTTTCCAAGTAAGTACTATCATCAATGGGAATACCCATGTCAAAGTTTGCGCCTGGTAAATCTGTTTCCGTTACAGTAAGGAAACCGCCGTCCGCAAATACGGAGAATATTGTTCCGCCGCTATTAATATTTCCTTTACCAAGAGTAAACTCATTTTCGCCAATCCATGTGACACGCGCAGGAAGACCAAAACTACCAATCGTAATAATGTTGCTACCATACGCATTTACATTAACGATTTCATGGGTATCATCGCGCAGGAGCTTAAACTTTCCGGCATCAGCTGAGCCGCTGTCAAATGTCGCAACAATTGTGTCTTCACTTATGCTGGAATGGTTTGCTATGAGCGTAATTGCCTCTGCGTTTGAGTTTATGCTACCGTTTATTGTAACAATTTGTGATGTCAAAGAATCAAGCCAGATACCGCTGGAAGTTTTATTGCCGACTGTAGGATTACCGGAAATCTTTAGTTCTGTATTTGCCGGCTGATTTGATGTACCACCGTTAAAACCGACAACATCGGTTGAAACAATACCGCCTCTAATATCAATAGTAACGTTTCCTACAAGATTCGTACCGTCACGATTATAACCGTATATGTTGGAGAGAGTTCCTCCGAGCATTGTAATAGAACCATCTGTAGGAGGAATACCGGAAGCATTTGTATTTCCTGAATCGCCCGCATAGAGAGTGTAACCTGTTAAGTTCTGATACTCAGCGGTGGCATTTATATCAGAAAGTTTGATTTCTTCATTGGTTTCATTATCATAGAAAGAAACCATGGTTTTGCCGCCGTCGTTTTTAACGTAAACAGGAATCCCGTTTGCGTAAATATTATGTCCCTCAATATAAGGTGCCGGTTTCCAGTATGCTCTTAACGATACATCATTTTGTCTTTGATTTGCACCCCAACTTGATACAAGCTGTCCGCCGTTTGATTCTTCAATCCAACCTGCAAAATAGCAATTTGGTTTTGTTATATTGCCACCGCCGGGGAGTTGGCTCATTCCCTGTTCAACGTTGAAAACACCGGGAGCATTACAGTTTATTGAACCGCCGTCAGGATCGTATGTGATTGTTCGTTCAGTAGGATTTGTTTCCAATACGGATACGGTCCATTCCTTTGATGTAGTACCGTCTTCAGCTGTAACTGTGTATACTACGTTTGAAGTAAAATTCTGCGTTTCGTCCGGATTAGGAGAAATGGTTGCGCCTTCTGAAATCTCAATAACAGGTTTGAGGTTTTCAAAATCCTCGTTTTGCTGTGAATTGAATGCGTAATAAACTTGGACAGATGCTGCGTTATTTACGGTTTGAGGATTTCCGTTCAAATCCGCATTTAATGTGACATTATCAGCTTGTGTGAACGAAAAACTTGTAATTTCTGCCAAAGCAGATGGAATCGGTGCTGGAGCAGTCGGAGCACTGGTGGAAGAATCATCTGTGGATTCGGGTGCGGGACCGGAGGCAGAACCACCGCCGCCGCCGCCACCACCGCCGCCGCAGGAAGTTATAGCAAATGAAAATATGATTGACAAAGTAATAGTAAGAAATAATGTGTGTTGCAAGATGGTGTTTTTCATTGTTATCCTCCGTGATATCCAATATATCCCAACCAACTTTATTATCGGTTGTTCTTAAATATTTGTCAATAGAAAATATCTAAAATCTCTAATTTTTCTAAAATTATTGATTTTTTAATTGGAGGAAAGTGTTTTTTACATGCGAATATCTTAAGTTTCCCTTAAATTATAAAGCATATTGTAGCTTTTGTAAAAATTATTATTTGGAAAATTTACTGCTGACAAAGAAAATTCTAAAATCTCCATTTTTTTGACAAAATACTGAAAATAGTTGTTTCCAAAAATAGGAATGTGGTATATAATAGATTTAAATAATGTAATGAAAGGTGATGTATGTCAGCTGTTCAGAAAAAATCGACATTGATGCTTCCTTTGCGAATTGTTTTTACGCAGGAAGGTTCTTCTCAGTTTTTGAGTAAAAATACAAAGTTAAAAAAGATGAAACTTGCAGATAATACGGAAGAATTCGGTATCGAAACCAATTCAATTGCTCCGTCTTTGCTGCAGAGAATGTTCCTTGCTGATTATATCTCAAAACTTGAGATTACCATGCCGGAGTTTTCTTCTTCACGTCAGGATATCCTTGATTTGTCAAAGCTCACCGTATACGGTGTTTTGTACAAGCAGATGGATAAAATGGTTCTTTCGCAGATTTTTGAGACAGAAATCCTCAAAAAATACAACCGTGTTAATCCAGCACAGATGTTTGACGCAAAAACGCAAATGTCCACTTCTTCGCTGCGTGCAAAAATGCTTGTAATGGAATCGCAGTATCAGCGCGTCAAGGACGAAATACTAAAGCCCATCCGCGGAAAAATTCTTGCACAAAAAGATATTACTATAGAAGAAAAAAACGTTTCTCTGCTCCTTGCCGAAAAATACATGGATAACCTCAGCCTTTACACGTGGTATCTTATTCTGCGCTTTTTTAAGGGTGATGACTTTAAGCAAATTCAAGGTATTATTCAGCCTGTTCTTGAAAATTTTATGGAAAAAAGCCAGATTGCCGAGTATATTGCGCTCATGCTCATGGAACTTGCAATCAACAGCGAGAACAACAACTTCCGTAAAGAAGCCAAGATTATGTACCGTGGTATCATGGACGAAACTCAGGCTATCTATGATCCCGATATCCGTAAAAAAATTATCAGCGAAATTACACGAAAACGCGAGTTTGTTTCAATCTCATGGCGTTTCGGCGGCGGTTCCACTTCTATCGGAACACAAAACCGTCTGCAGATTATGTTGTATAATAAAGAAGACGTTTACGACCAGCTCAAGGAAAACATCGACAACCAGAAGGCAACTGCTTCCAATGAAAAATCACTGATAGACTTTTACAACACATCCAACGAGCAGGATGATACTTCTCTCGGTTTGTACTATTTGTCGTATTTGAGCGAAGCCTGCCAAAAGGTCAATGTAAAATTCGATTCTCTCGTAAATCAGTTTTCTACGAACGACCTTACGGTAATCACTCTGAGCTTCAACTTTTAATTGATGAAGAAATTCTGTTTTCTTTTGCCTTTTTGCTTTTTTCTTTTTTTTTCGTGCAGGATGTCCGAACCGAAAATAGGACAGGCGAGGCTTGTAGTTCTTTTTGATTATAAAACAACTTCTTCGCTGCCTTCTGTCAGAATGTGTGCTTTCGCAAACATCACTTCCGAATACAGCCGCTTTGGTGAACTTAAAGTTGAAAATAAAAAGGAAAAACTTGTCTGGAAAATAACAAATCCTGTTTTTATTACAGATTCACGCAATACTTGGGGTGGTTCAACTTCACTTTACGGAGGCAGCGGTCCCGGTATTCCGGAAGGTGACTACGAAGTGACATATTCGGATCTTGCCGAACGTGTCGCAAAATATTACTGCAAGATTGAATACCCTAAAGACCTTGCGTCTATGCCTTATTCCGGTGTGTTTTTTTCGGACAGTGTTAAAAAGCTTGATGAATATGTGGTTTTGTTTTCCGAAAAAAATGATATTCTGTATATAGGTCTAAAAACGGAAGATTTTTTTGAAAGTGACGAAAAAACTCTGGGAAAGTATCCTGCCGCAAAAACAAAGAGAACATTGTT
Source organism: Spirochaetota bacterium (assembly GCA_016285185.1). GTDB lineage: Bacteria > Spirochaetota > Spirochaetia > Treponematales > Treponemataceae > UBA1240. The sequence goes on along the minus strand of JAEEQG010000068.1, from coordinate 11,522 downwards.
TACAAAGAATAATATGACTTATGCGGTGCTTTTGCCGGTTGAAACATTAAAAAAATAAAAAAGGTACTGTATGGACGAAGAAAAACAGCAGAATTTTTACAGGACTGTAAAAACCTTTGTGCTCAGACAGGGGCGCATGACTGAGCGTCAGCAGCGCGACTACGAAGAACTTTCGGAAAAATGGTGTATACCTTATATAGATGAAAAAATTGATTTTAACGCAGTGTTCGGAAATACAAATCCTGTAACGATAGAGATAGGATTCGGAATGGGTGCTGCAACCGCGCTCATTGCCGAAGCAAATCCCAATAAGAATTATTTGGGAATTGAAGTTCACACACCCGGAGTAGGAAAACTGCTCGGTGAAATCAGACAGAGAAATTTAACCAATATCCGCATAATTCAACATGATGCGCTGGAAGTTTTGCAGAACATGATTCCGCTTTCTTCCGTTGCTGCTTTTCATATCTTTTTTCCTGACCCGTGGCCCAAGAAAAAACACCACAAACGCCGTCTTGTGCAGCGTCCTCGTACGGAACTGATGGCTGAGCGTCTTGTTACCGGTGGCTATCTTTACATGGCGACCGACTGGGAACCCTACGCGGAGTTTGCGCTTGAAGAACTTGCCGCGACAAAAGGCCTTAAAAACAAGTATGAGGGATATGCTCCCCATCAGGAATGGCGTCCTGAAACGCGTTTTGAGCAGAAAGGGCTTAACGCGCAGCGAAACATTTGTGAGCTTTTCTTTGAAAAAGCCGGAGGTTGCGATGAGTGGTAGGACGAGTGAGCTTGAAAAGCTTATAAAACATCATCAGGACTTATATTATAATGGCGAGAGCGAAATATCCGACGCGGAATTTGACGCTTTATGGGATGAACTCAAGGCTTTGGATCCCGATAACCCGATCCTCAAAAAGGTAGGTGCGGACGGTCAGACTCCCGAAACTGAAGGAAACTTTGCCAAGGTACGCCACCTTATTCCGATGGGAAGCCAGGAAAAAGCTGCCAATCCAGAAGCCTTTGCCGAATGGGCAAACAAACATGTTTATGACGAATACCTGGTTGAATATAAACTGGACGGCGCAAGTCTTGAACTGCAGTATGAAAACGGCACTTTTGTGCGGGCTGTAACACGCGGCGACGGTGTTATAGGTGACGATATAACGGCAAATGCGCTTAAGATGGGCGGGCTCGTAAAGACCTTGCAGAAGAACACCGGCGACTTGTTTAATAACGAGACTTATAACCTTACAGGCGGAGTACGCGGCGAAGTTATAATGACGCATGAGGTTCACGACAAGTTTTTTTCGGACAAGGCAAACTGCCGTAATGCCGCCAACGGTCTTATGAAGCGCAAGAACGGGGAGGGCAGTGAGTACCTTCAGATTATCTGCTATGATGCCCATTTTACTGATGGACAGCCGTTTGCTGACGAAAAAGGAAAGATGCAGTGGCTAAAAGACTGCGGTTTTAATGTTTCGCCTCTGGTTATCTGCAAATCCGTACAGGAAGTTAACGATTACCGCTCGCATGTTATGGACATACGCGCCACAATTCCGTACGACATTGACGGGCTTGTAATAAAAGGGAACGAGATTGACGAAGCCGATATGGCGCGGAACCGGCCGGACAAGCAGATTGCGTACAAGTTCAGTCTTGAAGAAGCCGTTACCGTCATACGCAACGTTATTTGGAGCGAATCCGGGGCAACTTACACACCGATTGCGGAATTTGACGCTGTGGAGCTCGCGGGAACCACGGTACAGAAAGCCAGTCTTTCTAACCCGAATATGATAAAAAAACTTGATTTGCATATCGGCAGCCATGTTGTTGTTACAAAACGCGGCGAAATTATACCCAAAGTAGAGTCCTTGGTGCAGAATCCTGCCGGAGTAACCCCGATAGTGCAGCCGGTTGTATGCGGCGTTTGCGGAACAAAGCTTGTGGACGACGGAACCCGGCTTTTCTGCCCGAATGCGGGCTGCCCCAAACGCATTCTGCATCAGATACAAAAGTGGATAAACGTTCTTGATGTCCGTGACTTTGGCGAAAACCTGATTATCCGTCTGTTTGAACTTGGACGGATTCGCAGCATATCCGATTTATACACGCTTACTGTTGACGAACTAGCGGAGCTTGACCGCATGGGCGAAAAAAGCGCGGCAAAGGTTATCGCATCGCTCAACTCACACCGGGACGTAACGCTTGCTCAGTTTGTCGCCGGCTTTGATATAGAAGGATTTGGCGAGGTTCAAATAGAAAAGATCGTTGCTTCAGGTCTTAACACGCTTGAACTGCTTACGGCGGCAACACCCGAACAGATTGCTGCTGTGTACGGTTTTGCCGACATTTCCGCCGGCACGTTTGTGGAAGGTATAAGAGCATGTTCTAAGGAAATGTTTGCACTTACCAGTGCGGGTACAATAAATGTTAAAGCAGGTGCCGGCGGACGTTTGAGTGGAAAATCGTTCTGCTTTACAGGCGAACTTGTAACGATGAAGCGTGCTGATGCTGAAAAGCTTGTAAAACAAAACGGTGGTACCGCCAAATCATCGGTAACAAAAGATCTTACCTATCTTGTAACAAATGACACTTCTTCCGGTTCTTCAAAGAACAGAAAAGCGGCAGAGCTTGGAATCAGCATTATAAATGAAGAAACATTTTTGGGGCTGTTAAAATGAACGGCAAGCTTAAAACCTTTTTTTCTTTCTTCTCCTACGTTTTATGCGGAGTCCTTTTCGGAATTATTGCATCCTATGTTTTTCAGTTTTTTTCTTCATCATCGCTCGCAAAACAAATACCGGACAACGAAAAGTATTTTGTGCCCGCAAAATTCATTATTTATGGTTCCGGATATAATACGGTCAGTGCAAGAGTCTGGCTGTATGACAGAAACGGGTCTGAAATTGCGGTTATAGAACGTTCCTGGAATGGCGAAAAACTTTTTTTAGAATTTGAAACAGCCGAATTTCAGCAAAAAATCATTCCTTATCCAACTTATCTTTTTACCGAGGATTCATTCAAAAACGGTGTCAGACTTGACAGATACTACAACGAAAAAGGCCTGTGCCGGTTGTATTCGGACGTAGGAGAGCCTGAAAAGATTAAGAACGCCTATTACAGACTGAGCCTTTTTGCGATGTCACGCTTTCCTCTGTTTAATAATCATTCCAGAATAATAACGCTTGAGCTTTCAAACTACAAAACAGGTGAGCTTTGGAGCATCATAACCTCTGTTGACGGAACGGTATCCGTCATAATGAACTGAACAATCCGTATCTCAGTTGATTTTATTCTCTACAAAATAGTCCGGGTTTATGGCAACGCCCAAAAGCCTTATTTCCCAGTGAAGGTGAGGGCCTGTAGCAAGACCTGTTGAACCGGAAAAAGCAATCTGTTCACCCTGTTTTACTATGTCACCGACTTTAACGGAATACGAATCAAGGTGATAATAAAGCGAATACAACCCAGGCATGTGTTCAATAACCACAGTCCAACCGGTTGTAATGCGTTCTTCCGCCAATACAACTTTTCCGCTTGCACAGGCGCATACGGGAGTACCTTTGGGTACACCAAAGTCTATTCCATAATGCACGCTTGTCTCGGACTTGCCGTTTGAGTATGCATAAACACGCCGGTCTCCGTAAAATGATGTTCTGCGTTTTGATTGAACAGGAAAAACAAAGTTTTCATTTTTCATGTACAGTGCGTCATAGTTATTTGTAAAAAGAACTGCGTTAAGCCGCTCAATCTGTTTTGCGCGCTTTGTGCTTGTATCGGTTTTTATCGCGGTGTTTGTCGGGTTAAGCTCGATTGTTTCGCTTACAAAGTCTTTGTGCGAGATTGTAAGCGGTATGGTTTTTGCAAATACTCCAGAAGAAGAGAGCGTAATGTTTATATGCACATTATAGTCGCCGGGTTTTACAAATGAATCAAGCGGTATAAGTGCCGTATATTTTTGACCGTTTTCGTAAAGTTCCGCCTTAGATGTGTTTTTTTCGGAATCTACACGTTTAATTGTGGCAAATCCATGCAGAATTGTGGTTTTATCTGAAACAGGACTGATTGTTATTATTACGGGATCTCCGGGAAAAGATGTCTCAGGACCGGAAATCAAAAAGGAAGTGTCGTTGTCTGCAAGAACGAACTCGTAGGAAAAAGCGGCAAAAAAAGGGACAAACAGTGCCGCTGCAAGTAAAAGTAGTTTCTTCATGTGGGAATACTAGCGCAATATGTTGTTTTTTGCAATTAAAGGAATATTAAAACAAGTTTAAAAAGAAAAAAGGTTGTCGTTAAGACAACCTCTAGTAGCGGCAATGGGGCTTGAACCTATGACCTGCCGGATATGAGCCGGATGCTCTACCAACTGAGCTATGCCGCCGTAATGGACACAATATAGCAGAGTAAGTTATTTGTGTCAATAAGCCATTATTAAAAGGCATAAAAAAAGCTTCAACCGTTTTCGATTGAAGCTTTTCTTGCGGGAGACCAGACTTGAACTGGCACAGCTCGCGCCACTAGCACCTCAAGCTAGCGTGTCTACCAATTCCACCACCCCCGCTTGATAGGGAACCGGTTTGCAACCAGCTCCCTGAGAACAGAAACCACAATAACAAAAGCATTAAAAAAAGTCAATACCCGCTTGTTATCATGATTTTATCTGTTATATATGCGACCGAGTTTTTGCTACAAAAAAACTCGAGAAGCAAGAAAGTCATCTTGATGACTTTCTTGCGACTTATTCCTGAACAGGAAGGTCTTCGTTTGTTACACCGTCTTTCTTTGCGCATGTTTTGCAAAGACGTGTTTTGTTTGCTTCAAAAGCCTGTGCTACTTTGCCCTCGATAACTTCTTTTGAGTTCTTGAGGTAACCGCAGTCTTCGTGTGAGTGGTAAACTTTTCCACCCTGTGTGTAGTAAACAGTAGTGTTCTGGAAATATGCCTCGGCGCGTGCAAGGTCTTCCTGTGATACAGGGTTAAAGTCATAACTGCTTACACCAGCGATTGCGAGTGCAACAACTGCCGCGATTGTAGCGATTGTCTTTGTTTTTTTGTCAGCGTCTTTGTTCAGCAGAATAAGGATGATTAACGGAGCAAATGCAATTACGCTGATGATAACACCAAGGTTGTTGTACAACCAGAAAGCCAGCTTGTTCTTTTCAGAAGCGGGAGAAATGTGGTTTGCTTTTTTCCACATTTGTGATCCGATAATAACAAAAATCAGGTCAAGAACGATTGCTCCCAGCAGGAACCAAAGCAATGAACCTTCCGGAATTGCAATCTTCCCCAAAAGGAACATTATTCCTACAACTTCAGCTGCGATTGCAAGAACCCAAAAAATAATGGCTCCGGCTCTTAAACCGGCAGAATTTCCTGTAGGCTTTGCCTTTTTCTTTTCACTCATAAATAAGTCTCCAAAAAAGTAAAAATAGAATTTTAGCTAGTTTTGTTTTAGTACAAAAACCATTAAATATTATACTTCATTTTCAGGATTATACAAGATAGATTTGGCGGTTTCATATCTTGTTTATACAGTTGGTTTGTGTTATTTTTATAGTATGCTTTTTACGTTATTGTTTTTTCCGTTGTTGTTCTTTATTTTTACGGACGGTTTTAATTCGGTTCTTATCGGCTCTGTTTCAAAAAAAACGATTTATTTTCACGCGTTCTGCGGTTTGCTGATTGCTGTTATTTATTGTGCAATTGACTGGTTTTTTGTTTCGCCTGTAAGATTTGCAGGCTATGCGTTTGTGGATGAATTTATCCGGAGGCTTTTTACGGATATTCTGCTTCCATTTTTTGTCTGCGGGATACTCTATTTTCTTTTTGTCAAAGAGCCTTATGATTACAAACTTAAAAACTTTGCGTTTTTGATCTTTGGTTTTTTTGCTATTTTCCTTCCATATTTTATATACACAAGAACAAATCCTGTCCCGGCGTTTTTGCTTTTTGCAAAGCCGTTTGTTTTTCTTGGGCTTGTTGTAGCATTGTATTTTGTTCTTGGCAGTATTGCGGAAGGTTTTTTGAAAAAGAAAGCCGGAATTATAGTGCTTTTGTTTTTTATCCTGTTTGCGCTTCTTGTACTGCCTCCATTGATTGAAACATTGTGGTTTTTGTGTTTTTCTCCGTGGATTGTGTATCCGGTTCTTGCAGTTTATTTTGTTGTCTGTTTTGTGCTTATTCCGCTTTTGTCAGGAAAGCTGAATGGATAATATCCTGAATTATATCAGCTGGAGGGGGGATCTGGATTTTTCGGTTTCTCCGTTTAACGAAGTTGATGCTCTGATATTGTCACAGCTGGTTTATTTGAATTTTAGCAGTATTATTACTGATGATTTTAGTTCTTCCGTTTCGTTTGAAGATCTTATTAAAAAAGTAGAAAACGAAAACCTACTGGGCGAAATTTCACAGATTCCGCTTGCCGTAAATGAAGAAACTATTCCGCTTTTGTTCCGTGTCGCATCGTCAGCAAGGTTTGCAAAGGTAAAGCTGTGTTGTTTCGTATCAAAGACAGATGTGAATAAGGAAGAACAGTTTGCAGCCGTAACGTTTATTCTTGACAAAAAGACCGCATTCATCTCGTTCAGAGGAACAGACGGTACAATTATAGGCTGGAAGGAAAATTTTAATATGGCCTTCATGGTTCCTGTTCCTTCACAAAAAGAAGCTGTGAGCTATGTGCAGAAGGCTGTAGAAAAAACATCTTACCGGTTTTATCTTGGCGGACACTCCAAGGGCGGAAATCTTGCAACATATTCCGCGGCTTTTTCGGGGAAAAAAGTGTTAAAGCGGGTTTGCGGCATATACAATAATGACGGTCCCGGCTTTGACCTTGCAGTAATAAACAGTGCTGAATTCAAAAGCATTGTTCCGCTGATTAAAACTTATATGCCAAAATCTTCGGTTGTCGGTACGATATTTGAACATTCCGGCATGATTACGTATGTTGATAGCAACCGGCGTACAGGTATTCTGCAGCATGATCCGTTTTCGTGGTCTGTTGCGGGTAATCACTTTGTCGAAGTGCCTGAACTGACCGCAGACAGTGTTTTGTTTGATATGACACTCAAACAGTGGCTGAACCAGCTGTCGCGTGAACAGCTTGAAAAATTTGTTGATACGCTTTTTGATGTTCTGCTTGCGACGGACGCAAAAACTTTGGATGAACTATCGGATAACTGGCTTAAAAAATCAGGTGCGGTTGTAAAGGCGTTGTCGCGGATGGACAGTGGCACAAAAGAAGCCGTAATGGTTGTACTGCGCCTCTTTTTTAAGAGTGCAAGAAAATCCGTTCCCTATGTACTATAAAAAAAAGAGCTTGCCGTATCGGTAAGCTCTTTTTTAGGGCTCGTGAGCCCGTGATATTCGGTATTATACCTATTTGTTTACCTTTTCTTTTAAAGCTTTTCCAGCCTTGAATTTTGGTGATTTAGATGCCTTAATGTTGATTTTTGCACCAGTCTTAGGATTGCGTCCTGTGCGTGCAGCACGTTTGCCAACTGCAAAAGTACCGAAACCGATAAGCTGAACTGATTTGCCTTTTGAAAGTTCAGTAGAAACAGCTTCGATGAAAGCTTTGAGTGCTGATTCAGAATCTTTTTTTGTCAATCCTGTTTTTTTTGCCATTTCAGCAACTAATTCTGATTTGTTCATAGTAAAATCTCCTTGTTTTAACAATAACCGGAATCTAATGTAGTTTCTGATGTTTAAAGTCGGAAAACAAAAAATCCCGTATTATTTTTTACCAATTTTTTAGAGGTTTTCGATTTGTTATTGTTTGCTTCGTCCCCTCCACATCTACAAGTATATATCCTATGCGGTATAAATGCAAATTCTTTTTTTATGGTTTTATCAAAAATTTGTTGAAAAATACAGAAAATTCTTAGATTTTTTTCTCAAATTTACCAAATTCTCCATTTTATAAAATGCTGAGATTGAAAAGCTTCGCTATTAGCTGATATATTCCCATTTTTTGAGATATTTTTTCTATTATTAAACATAAGATATGCTATAATAACAATATTGAATTATGAAACAGCAAACGCTATAAACAGAGGTTTAGGATGAGTTTTAGAAAAGATTTTGCATGGGGTGCGGCCACAGCATCTTATCAGATTGAGGGTGCATGGAATGAGGACGGAAAAAAACCGTCAATCTGGGACGTGTTCTGTGAACAGACCGGGAAAATAGAGGACGGCTCGGACGGCAAGGTTGCCTGCGACCACTATCACCGTTATAAGGAAGATGTTAAGCTTATGGCAGAACTCGGGCTTAATTCATACCGCTTTTCAATTGCATGGGCACGCGTAATGCCTGACGGTACAGGCGCGGTAAATGAAAAAGGTCTTGAGTTCTACAGCAATCTTGTTGATGAGCTGTTGAAGTACAACATCACTCCTTATGTTACGCTTTATCATTGGGATTTGCCCTATGCGCTCTATCTTAAAGGTGGCTGGCTTAATCCTGATAGTTCTGCCTGGTTTGAAGAATACACAAAAGCCGTGGCAAAAAAGCTCGGTGACAGGGTAAAGCACTATATTACGTTCAATGAACCTTCTGTTTTTGTAGGCTGTGGTTGTATGCTCGGTGAACATGCTCCTGGAGCGGAGCTCGGAACACGCGATTTGCTGCACATGGGACATAACATTCATCTTGCTCACGGCAAAGCGGTAAAAGTACTCCGCGAGCTTGTTCCTGATGCAAAAATCGGAATTACACTTGCCACAATGCCGGCAATTCCTGTTACAAAGGCTGATGAAAAAGCCGCTTATGACTCATACTTCAGTTGTAATAAAAACTTGTTTTTCTGGTCGGACGCTTACTGGGCAGACCCGATTGTTTTGGGCAAATACCCCGAACAGTTGTTAAAAGAATTCGGTGATATGTTCCCTGCGTTTACTGATGCGGACATGAAGCTTATCAGTCAGAAAATAGACTTTTTGGGTCAGAATATTTATCAGGGAAGGTACGTAGGTGAGTGGAAGCGTCCTGCCGGAACACCGCACACGGAAATCGGCTGGGATACATTTGATACAGCTCTTGAATGGGGTGTAAAACATTTTACAAAACGCTACAATCTTCCTATATATATTACGGAAAACGGACTTTCGTGCCATGACTGGGTAAGCCTGGACGGAAAAGTTCATGACCCCAACAGAATCGACTTTTTGCACCGCTATTTACGCGGCCTTAAAAACGCGGCGGAAAGCGGCTGTGATGTAATGGGTTATTTCCAGTGGTCGTTTATGGACAACTTTGAATGGGCAAAGGGTTATAACCCCCGCTTTGGTATGGTTTTCTGTGATTACCAGACACAAAAGCGGATCCCTAAAGATTCCGCATACTGGTACAAAGAAGTAATAAAGACCAACGGCGAAAATCTGTAAAAAAACGGGGCTGCCTGTTTATTTTTGAACAGCCCCGTTTTTTATATGCAAAATGTTGTCCGGCGTGCTCTATTGCATTTTTGCGATAATCTCGTCGCACCACTTGTCAAATTCAGGGTCTTCCGTCTGACATTCGGGATGTGCCAGAATGTATTCGACTGTTTCACGGAGTCCCTGGTCTACACGCTTTGTCGCAACATAATCCGGCACAAGTGATTTAAGTTTGCTACAGTCAAATACTACCGAATGTGCCTTGTCGCCCAAGAGACCGCTGCCCAGATCAAAGTAGGCATGTTTTGCGAGATAGGTTGAAGAAACATAAACAGGTTTTAGTTCAACACCAAGAGTATTTGCAACGCACTGGTAAATCTGATTCCATGTAACGCTCTCATCGCTTGTAATTTGAATTGCCTCGCCGATTGCATGAATGTTTGCCATAAGACCGACAAAACCCTTTGCAAAATCTGAGTTATGCGTAAGAGTCCAAAGGCTTGTACCGTCTCCGTGGATGATTACGGGTTTTCCTTCCTTAATGCGCTTTACTACCTGCCAGCTGCCCTTTTCGCCGTGTACTCCGAGAGGAACAAAACGCTCGTCGTAGGTGTGGCTCGGACGGATAATTGTGACCGGAAACTGTTCGTCGCGGTAAAGCTTCATAAGATATTCTTCGCAGGCAATTTTGTCCCTGGAATACTGCCAGTATGGGTTTGCAAGAGGAGTTTTTTCACTTAAGATATAGCTTGCCGGCGGTTTTTGATATGCCGATGCGGAACTGATATACATAAACTGTTTTACCTTGCCCTTAAGCAGCCGATAATCGCGTTCCACCTGCTCTTTTACAAAGCCGATGAAATCACAGGCAACGTCAAAAGTCATGTCCTTAAGCTTTGCAGCCGCTGCTTTTTCGTCGTTTATATCAACGGTAATAAAATGTGCGCCCTTAAGACGCGGGTCGTTGTTGCGGTTCCCACGGTTTATAAGATAAAGTTCCCAGCCCTTTTCCAAAAGCAGCTTGGAAATGGCCATGCTTATAGTTCCGGTTCCGCCTATGAATAAAGCTTTCATGATACTAACTCCTTATGTAATAAATAATATACAACAGATTTTATCAAAAAGGCGGCTTATTCTCTTGAATTATTGAATGAATCTATTTATCGCTGAAATTTGCAAATGTTTGTTTATTACTGTAAAATAATTTATATGAAAAGAATTGCTGTTGTTTGTATTTTTCTTTGTTTTTGCATTTCTCTTTTTGCAAAATCTTCAAATCAAATGCTCAAGGAATGGAATGCTCTTTCTGAAGATGAAAAATGGTTGTGTCTTTTAACAGAGCCTTTTTTATGTGTTCGTGATATGAGTTTGACGACTGTGAATCCTGAACCTGAAAGTGGCGGGAAAAAATCAAAAGAATTTCTTGAAAAGGACTGGGGGCTTCATTCAAAAAACGATATTTTTAGGCTTATTGAAAGATATAACAATGGAAATTGGGGCGGCAAAAACTGGGGTCTTGAGTACGCAATAGATTCCTTTAAAAAATACCCGGAAGCTTCAATAGACAAAATTGCAACAACCGAATGTATGGAGATTTATCAGGTTGTAAATTTGTGCTTTTATGCAGAAAACAAGGAAAAACTTGGTAGTCATTTAACACTTGCTTTGGATGCAGGCAGAATTCTGAGTGTCATAAGATGGGGTGTAGCAGTAGGATGGTTTACGGAATCAGAAGCTGTATCTGTGGCAAAACCTTTGATGACACAGCTTTTGAACGCTTATGATTCATGGGAAGATTATGCCGTTCATTTTGCTATTGGTTGGCATTTTTATGCTTACATATGTGGATATTATCCTTCATCTTATAAAGAAGATATTTGGAAGCTCGCAAAAAAATATTCATCTTCAGACATTCCTGATGATCATGTTGTAAGCCATAACATAAAATTCCCTGCAAAAAACCGGAATAATAACCTCAAATTAACTTATGCTGATGCTGAATATACCCCCAGTGAGGAAGCTGAAAAATGGTATTTGCTCCGAAGGGCTCTCAGATACAGTCCCGGAACCTGGGCGTATTCAGAAAGCAGCAAATACTATGACATTGTAGCAGAAAAAGAGAATGTTCCTGCTGTTGCTTTGCTT
>JAEEQG010000067.1 GCA_016285185.1 Spirochaetota bacterium | reverse complement strand
TTCAATTCGTTCAATATTACGATAACCAACAGTATAGCCAAAATGATTTTGGGCGGCGGTCTTATGCATTTTACTCCGACCGTTAAAAATATTCTGATTACTTTGTTTGTTACCTTTGCAGGCAGCATTCTGAGCAATCTGTATCCTGTAAGTTCAGCGTTAAGAATTACACCGCTTAAGGCGTTGAGCAGAGAGTAAGGATTTTGACAGAATGAGTATGATATTTAGTTTGGCGTTGAAAAACCTTTCGAGACAAAAAAGACGTAATGCGGTTCTTGCAATAGCAATAGCCTTTGGTTTTTTTGTAGTTACAACCGTTGACGGTTTTATTTCGGGTATGGTTGGGAACCTTGAAAACCAGATTACCCAGATGGTTGGCGGAACGGTTCTTATACAGGGTCTGGAACGCATCCCGGCCGGCGGCGAAAACAAAAAACCGTCTGTGGCCGCGATTGTACGCAACGCGGATTATATCCGAAACCTGGTAACTGAAAACTTTAAGGATTATAACTCTTTTTCGTGCTATTCAATGTGTGGCGGTCAGATTATCTTTGAAGGCAAAAAATCGCTTGTAACAATGTACGGACGTGATTTTACGGAAGAATCCTTTTTGGATTCCCTGCCGTTCAGTCACGGTGGACCGGAAAATTTTTCAATGTTCAATGCCCTTATAATCAGCGAAAAAACCGCTGACGCAATGAATCTGCAGGTAGGCGATATTCTCACCTTTACATGCAGCACAATTTACGGGCAGAACACAGTAGAAGACTTTACTGTTGCAGGAATAATAAAGTCGAACAACTTTTTAAGTTCCATGCAGATTTATACTGACATTAAAAATCTGAACAGAATCATCGGAATACCTGAAGCGGGCTTTTCTACCTTTACAATCAATCTGCGCAACAAAAAAGATCAGACAAAGATTGCCAATAAAGTGGAAGCGCTTATTCGGGCAGACGGTGTTCAGGTAACAAGTCGTCTTGAAGCAATGAAAACAAATCCCGCCAATATCGGCAAGGGAATTGAAAAACAGGTTAATCCTGAAAAATACAGCTGGGAAGGAACAAAATATGCGGTTGAAACTTTGTATGATGAAGTTCCTGCAATAAAAACCCTGTTGAACATTGTTCACGTTGTTACAACGGTTGTTCTGCTTGTAATTCTGTTTATTGTAATGGTCGGTGTTTCCAACACATACAGAATGGTTCTGTATGAGCGCATAAGAGAAATCGGAACAATGCGCGCCGTTGGTATGGGCAGAAAAGAAACCAAAAATGTGTTCCTTTCGGAAGCAGTTGTTCTTTGTCTTATCGGGGCACTGGCGGGTTTCCTGCTTTCTCTTCTTGTTATGCTTATAGTTGGACGCATCCCGATACATTCTGAAAGCCTTTCGATGTTTCTTGACAACGGATTTTTCTCTTTTACGCTATCAACCGGCGTAATTATTTTTCAATATTTGTTACTTGTTGTCTTTACGATTGTTGCTGTTTATGGTAGTGCAAAAACCGCTGCCAAACTTAATCCGGCGGAAGCTTTGAGAACCATAAAATAATATGGATTATGCCGGAAGCAGATTTTTTAGGAGCGATAAATGAAGAAGCTGTTTTGTTTTTGTGTTTTATTTGCATTTGTTTTTGCGGGACTTTTTGCGCAAGTTTCAGCCGCTGATTCTGACAAGGCGTTTTCAGTTCTCGAAGCAGCCGATGATGCGCTGGCTTATCACGGTGATTATTCTGCAACCATATCACTTGTAATCGAAAAACCGGGGAAACCAAAGGAAAATCTCCAGTACAAAATATTGGAACGTACTGATAATGAGCTTATGACTATTGTTCAGCTCTTTCCTGAGGCTGACAAAGGCGTTGGTTATCTCAGACAGGGCGATAACATCTGGTCTTATGACCCGATTAGCCGTAAGTTTACACACACTTCCATAAAAGAAGCTCTCGGTGACTCAGACGTAAAAATTGACGACGTAAACCAGTCTCCTGACCATTGGCGCGAAAATTACAAAGTAACAAGTTTTGAAGAGAGCAAGCTCGGCAAGTACGAGGTTTACATAATTTCTTTGGAAGCGACCACTAAAACACCGTCCTATGTAAAATCAAAGTATTACATAAGAAAGGATATTCCGCTGCTTCTTAAGCAGGAAGATTTTTCCGCTTCTGACCGCCTTATGCGCACAATACTTTTACCAAAGTATTCGAAGGTAACATACGGATATGTCGCAACCCAGCTGCTTATCCGTGATGAACTTAACAAGGGCGAGCAGACACAGCAGGTTGTAAGCGATTTGAACTTTTCGCCGATACCTGACAAAGTATTTACCAAAGCCTATTTGGAACAGTTAAACTAGAATGAGATTCTCTGCCGTTAAAAAACTGTATGCGATAATACTATTTTTAGTATGTGTTCTTTTATTTTTGACGGCAGACGAGTCAGAAAACCCGTTTCCTGCGGATGATTTTGATTTTTATAATTCAACTGATATTTATACTGTAGCACTCAACGATGATGACCTCTTCGGCGGTTCCGACGATGATTTGTTCGGTGGTTCTGATGACGATTTATTTGGTGGCAGTGACGATGATTTGTTCGGTGGTTCTGATGACGATTTATTTGGTGGCAGTGACGATGACCTGTTCGGTGGTTCTGATGACGATTTGTTTGGCGGCAGTGACGATGATTTGTTCGGTAGTTCCGACGATATGTTCGATTCAATGATTGAAGAAGTTGATGCACCCACGGCGGAAGCTCCTTCTGCGGTTGATGCAAGTGCTATTTACAGCAAGGGTTCGTTTCGGGCCGGTGGTTCTTTTTCAATCGGAGCCGAAAGTCTTTTTACCTGGTATGAGCCTTTTAAGGACGGCCACCGCAATTCAAAATTCATTAAAGATGGTTTCAGAAACGCAGCTGTAACACCTGTTATAAAAGCTGATTTTTATATTGATATACGTCCTACAGATATTTTCCGTTTTTATACAAAGGCAAAATTCAAAGCTCCGAAGCCTGTTTTTTATCCATTCTCGGATGATTTGGAAAACCAGTATCCTGCTGTATACGAAGAAATTGAAGATTCTCTTTTTGAATACTTTATTGATTACAATCTGCATGACAGAGTTTTCTTTCGTCTTGGAAAGCACACTGTTACCTGGGGCGTAGGTTACTTTTTCAGTCCGGCAGATGTTATAAATCTTTCGGCTGTTGATCCCGAAAATCCTACGGAGCAGAGAGAAGGCGCAATTTCATTAAGAACGCAGGTTGTTTTTCCGGGAACGCAGAATTGTCTTTGGTTGTATGTGCTGCCTGACATAGACGAAGAAAAAGAAATACGTGTACTGGACATTGATAAAGATGACTTAAAGTATACGGCATTTGCCGGTAAGTTTGAATTTTTAGTTGATAAATTTGAGATAGGCATCGGCGGCTGGTACAAGTACGGACGTACTCCGCGTGCTGTAGGAACCGTTACCGGTGCATTCCGAAAGTTGTCAGTTTTTTCGGAACTGGTTTTAGGCTACGGAACGGAAGAACAATGGGCTCCTCTTGGCAAAAACGGCAGTGGAAACGTAAACCACGGTGATATGAAAGCCGTTTTTCAGGGAACAGCAGGCTTTATGTACACATGGAAAGACCCGAAGCTTACGTTGATAGGACAATATTTTTTCAACGGATTCGGTGATAAAAAAACTATGGATTTGTCCATAATAGACTTTTTAAAGCTGAAAAATGCATATAATTATGCCGGCAGACATTATCTGGCATTATCTCTTTCAAAACAGGAACTGTTTACCAGCGACTGTTCCGGCAGCCTTTACGGCATGGTAAGCCTTACTGACGGTTCCGGTATGGCACAGGGAACTTTTTCCGCCAAATTCTGGGATGATTTTACACTGTCCACAGGTCCAATAGTTGTCTTCGGCAAAAAAGGCAGCGAGTTCACGAGAATGGGCGGTTTTTCCGGGGGCGGTTCATTCTCCTGGAAGCTTTCCCTTACCTACGCCCCCGACAAGTTCTAATATCACAAAAGTTTTGCCGGTACAGAACTACTGTTTGACAAATGTAAAGTTTTGGCCGGAAGATGCAATCGGAACACTTATTGTTCCGTTTGTTATAGTGAGGGGATTGGTACCTAACGAATTGTTACTTAATGTAACAGTGCCATTGTCTAAAGTGCCGCTGGTAATTGTGTAAGTGCCTGTATCTGAATCTTGAGTCCCTGGCATTTGTTCTGTAACTATGTAGGTACCATCCTTTTTAAACTCAATAGTAACAATCATGTTTGCTGTGCCAATATATTTTGCACTATATCCCGTGCTGTCAGTTGTTTTAGTAAATGTAATCCCGTCTGCGGAAAAACTGCCGTTTGTTACAGTAAAAGTATTAGTATTGTTGAATTTTAAAGTTCCATTGGTATAATCACCGTTTTCAAGACTCCATGTCCCTGTTTGATGTTGGGATATTACAACGTTATTTATTTCAGTTATATATTCTTCTGTAAAATCATTTTTAAGATTTAATCTGAACGTCATAGCAGCATTACATTTATATACTGTAGAATCAGTGGTGCTGCTACTTCCACCCCCGCCGCCACCGCCTCCGCAGCTTACGGAAAGTGTGAGTATTAGTAACAATCCTAAAATTTTTGCAAGATTTTTCATTTTCTATGTTCTCCTGTGATGCTTCTATACTTATTCATTTAGTATGCAGTGTGATACCTATAGTATCAGCTTAAAACATAACTTATGCTCAGTCAAATAAAACCTGCCTGTTTTTCGTTAGGCTTACGGCTGATTGCTTTTTTGTTTTCCATAGAGTACAATTTCCGCATGAGCGATTTTGTCCATCTCCACGTACACTCCGACTATTCTCTGCTGGACGGCGCGTCCAAAATCAGCAAACTCATAGACCGTGCCGTTGAGCTGGGAATGAGTGCGCTTGCGCTGACCGATCACGGCAATATGTTCGGCTCGCTGCGCTTTGAGCAGGAATGTCACAAAAAAGGCATAAATCCGCTTGTAGGCTGCGAGTTTTACGTAGCGGGCGGCAGCCGCCACGAGCGGAAAGGCACGGAAGAAGGCAACAAATACTATCATCTTGTTTTAATCGCAAAAAATGTTCAGGGCTACAAAAACCTTTGTATGCTCACCTCAAAGGCATTTACCGAAGGAATGTACTACAAGCCGAGGATTGACCTTGAGCTTATAAAACAATACCACGAAGGCTTAATCTGCCTTTCCGCCTGTCTTGCGGGACAGCTGCCGTCTCTTCTTCTTGCCGGAAAAACGGAAGAAGCGGAAGAACTTGTACGCACATACAAAGAAATTTACGGAAAAGACCATTATTACATAGAACTTCAGGATCACGGCATACCGGAACAAAAACAGGTTGCGCCTATGCTCATTGATATTGCAAAGCGTCTTGATGTTCCGATGGTTGTTACAAACGATATTCACTACTGCTTGCGCGAAGACGCCGCTGCACAGGACGTTCTTTTGTGCATAGGTACTAAAAAGCTTCGTAAAGATACAAACCGCATGAAATTTCAGGGTGACCAGTTCTACATGAAATCGGAACAGGAAATGTCTGTTCTGTTTCCGAACTATCCTGAAATGATTACAAACACCAAGCGCATTGCTGAAATGTGCGACCTCACGATACCGCAGTACAAAACCCAGCAGCTCAAAGACTGTCTGCCGGTTTATGAAATACCGCCTGAGTTCAAAACACAAGACGATTACGTTCGCCATCTGGTTTATACAGGTCTGCAAAAACGTTATCCCGAAATAACGGACGAAATCCGCGACCGCGCCGAGTATGAGCTTGGCATCATCTTTCAGATGGGATTTTCCGGCTACTTCCTTATTGTTTGGGATTTTATCAACTGGGCAAAGCAGCACGATATTCCGATAGGACCCGGACGCGGTTCGGGCGCAGGTTCTCTTGTTGCATACGCAATGACGATTACCGACATTGATCCGTTCAAATACAAGCTGATTTTTGAGCGCTTTTTGAACCCTGAACGTGTAAGTATGCCTGATTTTGACGTTGATATGTGCTTCGAAGGACGCCAGGACGTTATTGCCTACACGCGCGAAAAATACGGTGACCCGCAGGTTGGGCACATCGTTACGTTTGGAACACTCAAGGCAAAGGCCGTTATTGCGGACGTAGGGCGCGTTCTCGACATTCCGCTTTCCGAAGTAAACATGCTCAAAAAGTGCATTCCCGAAGGAATGCCCAAATTCCACCTTAAAGACGCTTTTACCGAGCCGGACGCGGACCACCCCGAACGCGGCGGACTTATTCCTTACAAGGACGACCCGCGTTACAAAGAGTTGTTTGAACTGTGCTTTAAGTTGGAAGATGTTAACCGCAACACATCGCTTCACGCGTCGGGTATTGTAATCGGACGCAGCGAGCTGCCAGAATGGGCGCCTGTATACAAGGATTCCAAAACCGGTAAGGTTGCCGTTCAGTACACGATGGATATCATAGAGCCGTGCGGTCTTGTAAAGATGGACTATCTCGGTCTTAAAACGCTTACGCTCATAAAATACGCAGAACACATTATCCGCAAGCGTCCCGGCTACGAAAACTTTGATGCGCGTAACATTCCCGAAGACGACGCAAAAACGTTCGATTTGTTCTGCAGGGGCGACTCCGTTGCCGTATTCCAGTTTGAAAGCCCGGGTATGCAGAAAATTCTCCGTCAGGCAAAGCCGCGCTGCATAGAAGAGCTGGTTGCTTTGAACGCTCTGTACCGCCCGGGACCTATGCAGTATATTGATCAGTATGTAAATGGTAAATTCCATCCCGAAACAATTGAATATCCTGATCCGTGTCTTGAGGACATCCTGAAAGAAACATACGGTGTTATGGTTTATCAGGAACAGGTTATGCAGGTTGCGCAGCGCATCGCCGGTTTCTCGCTTGGTGGTGCGGATATGCTCCGCCGTGCCATGGGAAAGAAGAAAAAAGAGGTCATGGATGGAAAAAAGGTCGAATTCATAGAAGGTGCTCTCAAAAACGGCTTTACGGCAGAACATGCAGAAAAAATCTTTGACATCATGGTTCCTTTTGCCGGGTACGGTTTTAACAAGTCGCACGCCGCCGCTTATTCAGTTGTAGCATACCGTACAGGCTACCTCAAAGCGAACTTCCCCGCTGAATTCATCGCCGCCAACCTTACTAACGAAATTACCAGTACCGACAAGATTCCCCAGTATATTGCCGAAGGTCGCAAGATGGGGCTTTCAATAGATCCGCCGGACGTTAACCGTTCTGCCAAAGTCTTTGACGTTGTTGACGGACGTATTGTTTACGGTCTTTTGGGCATAAAAGGCTTGGGCGAAGCCGCCTCGGAAGAAATAATAAAACAGCGCGAAAAAGACGGTGAATATACCAGTTTTATGAACTTTCTTGAAAGGGTTGATCTTCATACCGTAAACAAAAAAGCTGTTGAAGTTATGATTAAAACAGGCTGTTTTGACAATCTGCCTGAACCATTACCGCGTGCTGTTCTTATGGCAAATTATGAAAAGGCAATGGCTTATGCTGATAACAAAAAAGCCGACCTTCAATATGGGCAGGCAAGTCTTTTCGGTGATACGGATGAAAAGGTATTTGTAGATTTTGTATACGAGCAGGTTCCTGACTGGGATTCAAAGTATAAACTGGAATTGGAAAAAGAGCTGATAGGCTTTTATTTGTCCGGACATCCTCTTGATGATTACAAAACCGTTATAAATAAAGCTTCTACGCTTGATTTGTCTAATTTGAACCGGGCTCAGCCGGGAAAAAAGTATACGATTGTCGGAATGATAAGTGAATTACGTACAATTATTACCAAAAGCAATAAGCCGATGGCGTTTGCAAAATTCTCTGATTTTAACGGTGGAATATCTCTCACATTCTTTCCGGACGTATGGAAAACAATTTCCGGCAAAATAACGCCGGATTCAGTCTGGGGCATTGTTGGTGAAGTTGAAACAAACAGAGAAGAACCTTCGTTCACTGTTGACAGTATACAGTCACCGGATGAGATGGCAGAACATGTCATATCGCAGATTCATATAAGCTTGTCGCCGTCTTTTTCTAACAGTCAGCAGCTTTTTGAATTGCGTGATTTTTTATTTGGCACCAGTGGTAATTGTTTTGTATATTTTCATATGGACCTTGGCGGAAAAAAATATGTTGTGAACGCAAGCAAGCAGCTTACTGTACCTTCTACAGAAGATTTTGTTGCAAGACTTGCTGACTTTCCTTATGTAGAAAGCGTTTGGAAAGAATAAGGAGTTTTTTGTTATGGCTTTTTTACTGACAATTTTCAGGTTTTTGGTTTCTGTTATTTCACTATATACATTCATTATCTTTATCCGTGTTCTTATTACATGGATCCCGTCGTTGACTTACTCCAAATTCGGAAGATTTTTGGCATCCATAACAGATCCGTATCTGAATATATTCCGTAAAATAAAGTTTTTACGTGCAGGAAGTGTCGATTTTTCACCGATTCTTGCAATAGGTGTTCTGGTTCTTGTTTCTTCGGTACTTTCAAATTTCATAGTACAACAGCGTTTTTCTGTCGGGATTCTTTTGAGTGTTATTATAGGAATGTGCTGGTCACTGTTGCGCTCATTTATCGGAATAATGATTTTTATACTTGTACTACGACTTATTTTTAATCTGATTAACAAGGATTCAGGATCAATATGGACACAGCTGGATCAGTTTCTTACACCCATTATGTATAAGGTTTCCGGTTTATTTTTCCCCCGAAAATACTTTCAGTTCAGAAACCTGCTTGCCTGTTTCCTTGTAGGACTTATTGTAGTATATTTTGCCGGTAATATTATGTTTGGAACACTCTGTTCCGCCTTATACAGTTTACCCTTCTGATAAATGAAGCTGAGCCAGATTACAGTACCTGTAACCGCTTTAGCCGGTGTCGGTGCTTCTACAGAAAAACTGCTCGCAAATCTGAATATTTTTACGGTCGGTGATTTGCTCACATACTGGCCCAAAACATGGGACGACCGGACAAAACTCATACCACTTGCCGAATTTGCAAACCACAAAAAAGTAAATACTGTTGCAAAAGTTATTGACCATGCATGGTTCGGCTACGGCAGAATGCGTACTCTCAAACTGGTTATAGCGGATTCTTCCGCACAGGCGGAATTGTTGTGCTTTAACCGTCCGTTCATGGAAAAAATGTTCCCCGTAGATTCGCTTATTCGCGTAAACGGCAGCTTTTATGTAAAATACAGAACTTTGCAGTCGGCTTCATTTGATATATCGCTCATTACGGAAGCTTCGTCAGATGTTCTGCCGGATGCGGAAAATATGGAACAGTATCTGCACACAGGGAACGGTGTGCTGCCTGTGTACGCGCTTACGGCGGGGCTCTCGCAGACACAGCTCCGCAAGATAATCGGTGTTGCGTTGCGTCAGTATGCTAAGGGAATTGAAAACGAAATACCGGAAGATGTTATAAAACGACAGAAGCTCATGAGCAAGGCGGAATGTGTTTTTGCCATGCATGCGCCTCAAACGCCGGAGCAGGCGGAAAAAGCGCGGCAGAGTCTGATTTTTGAAGAACTGTACCTGTTCCAAAAAGCCATAGGTGAGCGTTCTTTACAGCACCGCGGTTCTCTGCCTGTTGAAACGGATACGATTTCTACTGATTTGCTGGCAGCACACAGTCTTTCACCATCAGATGAGCAAGCCGTGGAAAAGACTTTTACGGCATCACTTTCTCCGCGGCAAAAAGATGCGATTGCACGACTGCCGTTCAAGCTTACAACCGGACAAATGAGCGTTATTACGCAGATAAACGCAGATATAGACAAAAGCTACGAAAAGGAAAGCCGCTTTTCAATGGCAAGACTCATTCAGGGTGATGTCGGTTCGGGCAAAACCCTTGTAGCGTTTTTCGGCTGCCTCAGGATATGCGATTACGGCGGACAGTGCGCGCTGCTCGCACCTACTGAACTTTTGGCTCGTCAGCATGCGGAAAACGCCGCGCAATTATTGGAGCCGCTTTCGGTAAAGCTCGCGTTTTTAACCGGCAACCTTAAAGCCGCAGAGCGCAACAAGCTTTTAAAGGAACTTAAAGAAGGCAACATAAACATAGTGATAGGAACACATGCACTGTTTTCATCCAACGTTGTGTACAAGGATTTGCGGCTTGCCGTAATTGACGAGCAGCACAGATTCGGTGTTTTGCAGCGCAACGCGATTCTTGAAAAAGGGCGCAGGGAAGCCTCTTCTTCTGCACAGGAACAGGCCTTTGCCGTTCCAAACCTGCTGATGATGTCCGCCACGCCTATTCCGCAGACGCTTGCTCTTACGGTTTTCGGCGATTTGGATGTGTCTGTAATAACAACAATGCCGCACGGCAGACTGCCTGTAAAAACGCATTTGTGCCGCGAGGAAAGCCGTGAAAATGTTTTTTCGTTTGTTCGAAAGGAACTGGAACAGGGCAGACAGGCGTATTTTGTTTATCCGCTTATAAAGGCGCAGGAAACTGATGATACCGACACGGATTCCGGTCTTAAGTCTGCGGAAGAAATGTTTGAAACTTTACAGAAAAAGATTTTTCCCGATTACAGCGTTGCCCTCATACATTCGCAGGTTGACGAGGAAAAACAGCGTTCGCTGATGGCGGATTTTAAGGAAAATAAAATACAGATTCTTGTAGCTACAAGCGTTGTAGAAGTAGGCGTTGATGTACCTAACGCAACCTGCATGGTAATAACGCACGCCGAGCGGTTCGGGCTTGCGGCTCTCCACCAGCTGCGCGGAAGGGTAGGGCGCGGAACGGCACAGTCGCACTGTTTTCTTGTGTATTCGGACAAGCTTACCGAAACAGGCAAGGCACGATTAAAAGCTCTTTATGAGAGCAACAACGGCTTTGTCATTGCGGAGCAGGATTTGGAACTGCGCGGTCCGGGCGAAGTGCTCGGCGTGCAACAGTCCGGCTACCTGACGCTGAGTATTGCGGATCCTGTGCGTGACAGTGCGATTTTACAGATAGCCCGCAAGGAAGCTTTTGCTACCTTGCAAACGGCTTATGCTACGTAAGCGGCGAGACGGTCGCTTCTGCTGAACTGCTGCATTTTTGCGATTGCGCGTTTTTCTATCTGGCGGATGCGCTCTTTTGTAAGGTTCAGCTGAGCGCCTATTTCTTTAAGCGACATTGACTTGAATCCGTTAAGTCCGTATCTGTAGCGGAGAATCTTTGCTTCTCTGTCTGAAAGTGTAGAGATAACATCGTCAATGTCTTCTTTCATATTGTTGTAAATAGCTTCTTTTTCAGGATAATCCGAGTTTTTGTCTTCAATAAAGTCGGCAACGACAGCGGATGATTCGTCTGCTTTTGCGGGAGCGTCGAGCGAAACTGTATCGCGCGAAATCATAAGCAGTTCTTTGACGTATGCGGAATCCATATTAAGAAGTTCCGCAATTTCTCTTACGGACTGCTCGTCTGTTAAATCCGCGGCAATTGTTTTTTTTGCCTTGTTAATCTGGCAAAGTTCATTAATTTTATTTGCAGGCAGATAAATTGCACGTGATTTTTCGTAGATTGCGCGCAGAATGCTCTGGCGGATCCACCAGACCGCATATGAAATAAAGTGATAACCTTTGTGCGGGTCAAACTTGTCGATTGCTGTTATAAGCCCGATATTTCCTTCGCTTATCAGGTCGGACAAGTCCAAGCCCTGATGCTGGTATTTTTTTGCGATTGAAATTACAAAACGCAGATTTGATTTTACGATTTTATCTTTTGCAGCCTTATCGCCGTTTTTTGCTTTTACGGCAAGGTCAAATTCTTCTTCTCTTGTAAGAAGCGGTATTTTATTAATATCCCTCATATAGTATGAAAGCAGTTCATCATCAGCATTTCTGGTTTTTGTGTTTGACGTATTCATAAAAAACTCCTAAAAAACAAATATATAACAAAGAACTGAAAAATCAGAAATAACTTTGTACATTTATAATCATGCAAAAATCATGCCAACTTTTAGCAGGTAGATAAAAAAACTCTACAGTCAAAAAAAATTTGTGATATCATTAAACTGTTGTTTTGTAAAATTTTGAAATAACAGTCAAACATATCGGTCCTAATCTTCAAAAACTTTTGACACAGGTTATTGTTCAGACAAAAAAAATGTATCATTCTGACACGCTGAAAAAAAAATGAATATTTTCTGCATCATTTTGATACTGTTCCAGGATTAGCGGGGTAATTTTTTTTAATGTTTTATTGACGATAAATACAAAAAATTCGTATATTATTATTACAAATATAAAGAAAACATTTTTGGAGGAATATATGAAAGTAAAACCGTTAGCAGACAGAGTCCTGGTAAAGACAGAAAAAACTGAATCAAAAACAGCAGGCGGAATTATTATTCCGGATACAGCGCAGGAAAAAACACAGATAGCTGTTGTTGTTGCAGTAGGCGATGACAAAGAAAAAATAAAGGTAAAACCCGGTGAAAGAGTAATGTACGATAAATATGCCGGAACACAGGTAAAGATTGATGGTGAAGAACACCTTATTCTTAAAGCTGCTGATGTTATTGCAGTAATTGAATAGTCTTAAAAGACCTAAAAAGAAAGCTGTCCGAAAAGCCATTGCGCTTTAAAACGGGCAGCTTTTTTTGTTTATCAGGCTTGATATGAATCGTACAAGTCCTGTAGTTTTGGGCGGCACTGAATGAACACTGCTCCAAGTTCCGGGTCAAAATGAGTGCCGAGTGAATCTTTTATAATCTCAAAAGCTTTGTCGTAAGAAAAGCTGTCTTTGTAGCAGCGTTTGCTTACGAGTGCGTCAAATACATCGGCAAGCGCCATTATACGAGCCTCAAGCGGAATAGCGGTTCCGCTCAGCTTTTCGGGATAGCCCCGTCCGTCAAATTTCTCGTGGTGATAATGTGCAATATTCACCGCAATATTTACAAACTCATCGTCTTCAACTTCTTTTAGAACATTTTTAACGATACGGGCGCCTTCTTTTGAATGTATCTTCATTTTTTCATATTCTTCGTCTGTAAATTTTCCGGGCTTGCGCAAGATGGCATCATCAACGGCGATTTTGCCAAGATCGTGCATAGGAGCGGCTTTTATAACGGCTTCGCAGAACGATTCAGTCAAAAACGAAAACTCCGGTGATTTTTTAAGTTCATGAATAAAAATCCTTACACAATCGCTTGTCCTCATGATATGCCCGCCGGTAGAGTTGTCGCGGCTTTCAACCATAACAGCCATTCCAGTTACAACTGAGTTTTGTATAGAAAGAATTTTGCGTGTTTTGGCATCAAGAGCTTCTGTCATCTCATTGAACGAATCGGCGAGGCTGCCGAATGAATCTGTGGAAACGATTTTTACACGTGTGCTGTAATCGCCTTCCTTGATTTTTTTCGTACCCGTATAGAGTTTTTTGAGCGGCGCGTTGAAGTAATCATAAAATACTATGCACAAAATAATTCCGAACAGAATAAGTACAATCTGTGTTACAAGGGTCGGTACATCAGGCTTTGTTCCCTTGTTCATCTGATCAGCATAAAATGCGGAAAGAATATAAAGCATTGGGAAAATTCCCGCTGAGATATAAAAAACAAAAAACAGGAATCTTAGTGACGGGTTTGAGATGTTTTTGTATTTGCTGATATGTCCTTCGGGAAAAAACATAGGCAAAAAGATTTTGCGATGCAATGTTTCCTGTATAAAATAAGCGAGAGTAAAACTCAAAAGCCCCATCAACAGCGCACTCATACCCGATGTGATGAGGATAGGTGCGATTGGTATGGGGGATGTACGTTTGACCAAAAAAAGAATAACTGCTTCTACAATAAAGAAAAATAACCAACCGCTTGCCCCGAGAAAGGAAAAAGCAGCCGGCATATTTATAAATCTGCTGTAAAAATTGTCACCGGATGATTTTATTATATAGCAGAAACACAAAATGGTCGGAAGGGCAAAAGTAATTGTCATAAAAATAGGAATAAAGTTCCGGTATGTTTCGAGCAGCTGCGAATAATCCTGCATACTGAGAGCTTTCAGCGAAGAAGGTAGTGGCAGTATAACACCGACAAGATTTGATGCGGCAACAATGATTCCATATAGAATGACAATATACGTGCGCTTTTTTTCGGTCAATTCCATTGGTACAGTATACGACAAATTTGTTTACTCGTAAATCAACGGCGTATGATTATTAATTGTCTTGAAAAAAGAAAGTATATGCAGCATCCAACAGTTTTTTCTCGTTTTCGATTAGTTCTTTCATAATCGGGAGAGTATTTGCGTTGGTTCTGTTGAATTTTGTATTTTCTGAAAAAAGTTCGTAAACTTCTACGTTCAGTGCGTTTGCAAGTTTGGCAAGAGAATCAGGATGGGGCCATTTTGTTCCGCGTTCTATCGCGCTCAAAAATGGAATAGAAATTTCAGCTTTTTCAGCAAGTTCTGCCTGAGACATATTGTTTTGTTTTCTTAAGTTCTTAATCTTTATCGAAAGTGTTTTTCTAATTTCTTCGCCATTCATACCATTATTGTATAGAAAAAAAATGATTATTCAATTGTCCTTTGGAATAAAAAATATTCCTAATAAGCTTGAATTATATACAAAGAGTATTGGTGACTCAGGTGAATTGACAGGAAATATTATCTAAAAGAGCAGGTTCTGTGCTGATTTGAGGCTGTTTTTAGTAGATAGTTTTTGGGATTTCTGAAAACCCATACCAGGCTTATTCCATATCCTTTAGGGCTTGTTTTGCGATTACGTCTTTGGGGTCAAACTCAAGTACTGCCATAAAATACTTGCGGGCTTCGGCTGTGTCGCCGCGCTTTTGCGCAAGGATTCCAAGGTTGGACATTATTTTTGTACTGTCGGGCTGGAATGTGAGGGCCTTCATCAGATGCTGCTTTGCGCCTTCATAGTCACCGAGTTCAAGCATACATATTGCAAGTTCGTTATGTGTATCCAGCGTGTCGCCGCCGCAGGTAAGACTCTGTTCAAATGCGGCTTTTGCGTCCTCATAACGCTCCAGTCTGCGTAATCCCCATCCGAGCATAAACCATGCGTTCCAGATTTTGGGATTCTTTTCCAGAAACCTGCGGATGTAGTCAAGTCCTTTTTCTTCCTCGCCCATTTTTATAAAGTCATATGCGGCTTTGAACAGTTCATCTTCCAAATTACGGTTGGAAATATCATCGACAATCTCTTTGGCACGCTGTCTTTTGTATACTCCGTTCTTTGAAAGCTTTTCGTCATCAATGTCATCTGTAAGGGTAAGGTATGTTTCAAATTCCTGTTTTGCTTTAGTAAAGTTTCTTTGCTTAAGGTGAAAAAAGCCCGTGTTAAAAAACGCATCGGGAATCGGTGGTTCGGCGGTAACAGCCTGTTTATAATACTCGTATGCGGTTTCGTCACAGGCATCGGCATCTTCTATCAGGCCTGATTTTCGGTAGGAAGAACCGCGTTCATCGTAAAACAGTGCCGAATTCAGCACGATTGCCATGTCTTCGGGATCAAGTCCGCGCAATGCGGCAAAAATTTCTTCGGCAATATCAAAGTCTTCGTTACGGGCTTTAAGAATGGCGGCTTCGCTCAGTTCCTGCTTTATGTTTGGCTTTACTGAAAGAAGCAGTGAGCGGTAATATGCGATGTTTTTGTTGTCGCGCTCATAGGCGCATATTGTAAGAATTCCCGCAAGAATCATCTCCCATGTGAGTGAGGATGTGTCAGTCTGTTCGCTTTCAAAACCTGTTGTTTTTTGTACGGGTAGAGGAATTGTAGGGTCTATGGGAAAAGCACCCTGCGGAATCTGAAAATTTTCAGGCAGTGTTATGTATACTATGGAATCCAGAGGACTGTTCATCAGTTTTAGCCCTGTGTTATTTCGTTGTCCTGAAGCTGCTGTTTTCTGACTGATGTAATGTAGCTGTTTATGCGCAGCTTGTATGAGATTGGAACCTGTGCTTCGTCAAAAAGGATGTTTGCGACGATAAGATCCCGTCTTCCGGCAACGTCTTCGACTGTAACGACTTTGCCCTTTATATCCATAGGTTCCTGCGGATCGGTAAAATCAAAGTGCAGAATAACATCTTTGTTGACAACGAATGCCTTTACACCGAGCATTATGAGCTTTGCTCCCGAAAAAGAAATATCCCTTATTATGCAGTGCCTTGGTACATTCTGCATATATACAAAAGTTTCTTCCTTTAGCAGGTTGAGCTTGCGCTTTGAATCGGCAGTAATCGCGATTCTTTCATCACGGCGTTGTACTGAGTTTGCATTTGCTTCAAGTACGGTTCCTATGATTTCAATCAAATCATCAGGCGGACGCTGCGTAAAATTCAGGGTAACGACGCTTAAATCCTTATTGCCGTTGAATGGTTGTATTGCGTGATCTTCAACTTTTGCATTAACAAAAAAAGTTATAGGCTGAACATCCCGCGGGGTAAAACAAAAATAAATGCTTACAGTGGAATTACCTGCTTTTGCCAAAGCCGCAACAGCTCCACCGTTGGTATTAACGATAATCTTACATGAACGAAGTGAAGTTGAATTAATGATACAAGGCCATTGTCTTCCGTTGCACTTTACGGAAATCTGCCTTGGATTAAGATTCAGGGTTTTGATAACTTGTTTTGTAAAAACTATATCCGTATCCCGATACACGTCATAGTACCGGGTCAATTGTTGACTTGTAGCTATGCCCATAAAAAATATGATAATTTATTATCATTGATTCGTCAATTACATATATGTCTGTACTGTTTATATTTTGGAAAAATGTGTATTGACTTTTTTTTACAGCTGGTGTATGGTAGTGACACATTAAGGGGGCGTAGCGAAGCTGGTTATCGCGCTGGCCTGTCACGCCGGAGATCGCGGGTTCGAGCCCCGTCGCTCCCGATAAAGCTCATCAGGGGATGGGCTTTTTTTATTAGTCAGTTTGTACTTCAAACTGCTGATTTTTCACCTTTTCAGAGTTTTTAGGGTGCATAGAAAGAAACGCCGGGTTTAACAACCCTTGCAATTCTTGGAAACTCTGTCTGTATATTTTGGATTTTGCAGGAATGTCCGGCAGAATCCGTCTACGGGTAGTAGCGCAGGGGGAGCGCGCTTGGTTCGGGACCAAGAGGCCGCGGGTTCAAATCCCGCCTGCCCGACTAATTCTCTGTTTCATAAACTCAAGTGTTCGTTTTTTTATCCGATGTATAAAAAGAAGTCTTGTTATTAACTCCTTTTCGGAGTAAAATTGGATAAGTTATGCCCGGATTAAATCAAATCAAGCAATTTTATGAAAATATATCTTCTCTCGGCGATGAACTGACAATCCGCCGTACGCGCGGTGATATTATAGAGCAGCTTGAAATACCGGAGGGTATTTCAGAAGCCGATGATTCGGAGGATTTCCTTTACGGTCTGCCTGTTGAATCGACTGACGAGCAGGCCGCGGCTACTGAGGAAAAAGCTTCCGAAGAAGCAGATTCCGGCAACATTGACATAAATGCACTTTTAAATGAAAACTTATCGGGAGAACAACCTGCACAGTCCGAGCCTGAGCCGGCAGCTCCCTCTCCGGCACAACCTTCCGCACAACCTGATTTTGATGTTGACGCATTCCTAAAAGAAACCCTTGGTGATTCTGCCCCTGCAGCGCAGGAACCGCCCGCACCTCCTGCGCCGGAAGTTCCTGTTGAACCTGAGATTCCTTCTCCTTCTTCAGAATCCACAGCCTCTGTAGATGATTTGCCGATGCCTGATTTTGACTTTGGCGGTGATACATCAGGTTCTGCAACAGAAGCTGCAGATTCTGCGGATACTGGTTCTGCAGATTTTGAAATGCCTGACTTCGGCAGTTTTTCAGATACATCAGACACTCCGGATTCCGGTTCGGAAGACGACATACCACTGCCCGATTTTTCAGATACTGACAACTTTGATATGCCTGATACAGCAGGTTTTTCTGCTGAGCCTGAACCGGCGGCTTCTCCTGCACCCGAGCCTTCTGCTCCTGCAGAAGACGACCTGCCTATGCCTGATTTTGATTTTGGTGGAGAAGAATCTTCCGGTGCAGAAGCTTCGGATACCAGTGACGGTATGGATTTATCGGGCTTTGATTTTTCAGATGCGGGCGACAAAGCTGCAGGCGATGCCGGTCCTTCCGATGCACCGATAGAAGACCAGTCTTCACTTATTCCGGATTTTAATCTTGATGATGCCGACAATCCAGCAATAGAGGAAGATTCGGGTTCTGATCTTGATTTTAGTATTCCGGGTTTTTCTGATGTTACTGAAGCAACTATACCCAAAAAGCCTCTTCCAAAACAGGAAGATGAAGAAGAAAAAATTCTTCAGGCAAATCAGTTCACTGATGCCGAACATAAAAAGTTCCTCGAAAACTTGTATTATTATCCGCTGAACCTGCGGATGGAAATAGAAACTCTTCTTGTAGAAAACCAGTTCAAGGAAGAGGAAAACATAAATCTTATCAGGATGATTATCAAAAAGCCGCCTGTAAGACAGCTGGCTTCTCATGTTGGTAAGATGCTTGATAAACATATTGAAGTACCGCGTAACTATGAAAAACGTACTGCGGCTCAGTATGAGGCATACAAGGCAACTGCCGAATACCAGATTAAAAACAGAATTTTGCCCGCCGCCTTTGCTATAACTGTTATAGGTGCATTGCTGTTCTCTCTATGCTATCTTACCAACCTGTTCATCATAAAACCGGTCCGTGCTGAAATGCTTTACAAAGAAGGCTATGCTCAGCTCGAAAATAATCTTTTCCCGCAGTCAGAAGAAACATTCAACAAGGCTATCACTTTCAAAAAGAACAAAAAATGGGCATTTAAGTATGCTAACGGCTACAGGGATAAGAAGCAGTTTGTTCATGCACGCAGAATGTATACATGGCTTTTGAACGTATTCCCCAAAGACAAAAATGCAGGTTTGCAGTATGCGGAAATGGAACTTTATGATCTTAGCAACTATGAAGAAGCCGAGAGGGTAGTGCGCCGCTATGTTCTGGACAGATTCATAAACGATTATGATGGAATGTTGCTTTTGGGCGATATTTATCTTGAATGGGGTACGGATACAGATCCTTCAAAATTCCCGCTTGCTTTGGAAGCATACGAAAATCTTAAGGAAGTACACCAACAGGACAATACTTATCTTGCCAGAATGCTGCGCTATTACATAAGAACGGACAATCTGCAGAAGGTTCTTCCTCTCAAGGCCTATTTCTATCCTGATAAAAAGACGGGAAACAAGAGGATTAAAAAATATCTTTCTCCTGAAGATATCTACGAATTGAGCGATTATCTTTTAGGCAAGCTTTACGGTGTCCTTTCTCCTGCAGAAGAATATCTGCGCACATACATAGAGGATGTTCTTCCGTTGTTGCGCTGTACAATCGAAGCAGATCCGACAATGCCCGAAGCATACTACAACAGTGCCCGTTATTACCTCCATACCGGTAATACTGCAACAGCTCAGTCGGATTTGACAAAATCTTTGCAGCTTTTCAAATCTGTATCCAAAAAAACACGGCGCCGTATCCTCAACAATATCGATGCTTACAGGCTTTTGGGCGAACTTTACAAGAACCAGCGCGATTTTATAAAGGCGGAAGAACAGTATTCGCAGGGTATAATGCTTTTTGAAAAGGAAAAAGATATCAGTACCCTTAAGGCCGGTCAGCAGGTTGGTCAGCTATACAGTGATATGGGTGATATCGAATACTTTATTTCCGGTGATAATGATGCTGCGCTTAGAAATTATCAAAAATCTATTCAATATGATAATGATACGTCTTCTATCCGCTACAGAATCGGTTATATATATTATGCCGGAAAACAATATGTTGAATCACTGGGGTCTTTGCTGACGGCTGCAGAAGAAAGCGGAAATGATCTGCATCTGCTTTTGGCTTTGGGAAATGTACTTTCACTCCGTGATGATAATTTTGCGGCCGAAGGTTATTTTGAGCGCTTTATTGATGAGTTTGACAGAATAAGAATCCGTGAAAAGATTATTTTACCGCAGGTTGATCCTGATCATAACGATTTGGTTGAGAATTATATGCGTGCTGCCAATAATTATGGTGTTGCTCTCAGCCGTCTTGCTCTGCGGACAGGAAACAGCTGTCAGAATGCCAAGGCCATGGTTTATTTCTCAGAATCATCACGGGCATGGGATGCGCTTACACGTAACCAGACCACACTTGAACGCAATCCGGCAAGCAATCTTGCGTCACAGAACCTTAAGTATCTGAGTTATCCGCAGAGTACATTCGATCCTGCAATGTATTATGATATTCCAAGAACGTTACAAGATGAGGAAATTCTTACGCAGTCTTCTCAGCGGTGAAATAACTGCTGATTCATTTCTTTCAGGCAGAGCCGGAATCTGGTACAGAAAATACGCCAACGATTTGTGGAAAGAATTTTTCCGCAAATCGATACATCTGTGCACGGCATTTGTTCCATTCTTTTTGTCAAAGTTTTATTATCTGACGGTTGTTCTCCTTTTTATCGTTCTTGTTGTTTATATAATTTCGGAACTATTAAGAATGAGAGGAAAACAGATTCCGCTTTTGTCGTCGGTGACTGCAGCAGCTGCGAGAAAGCGTGACGAAAACCGTTTTGTGCTTGGTCCAGTTACTTTGTGCAGCGGAGTTCTGCTTACTGCGCTTTTTTTTCCGCCTGTTCCTGCAAAAATAGGAATTTATGCGCTTGCTCTCGGTGACGGTCTGGCAAGCTTGTGCGGCAAAATATGGGGCAAGCGAAAAATACCGTTTACCGGCGGAAAATCCTATGCAGGCAGTCTGGCCTGTTTTTTAGCGGTTTTTGTCTCTTCATTTTTATGCACTTTCAGTTTTAAAATCGGATTAATTGTGGCTTTGTGCGGTATGATTATAGAGCTTTTGCCGCTGAAAGACTTTGATAATGTTCTCATTCCGCTTTTACTTGCGGCGTTCTGCCGGTTTGTTTTTTGCCTGTAATTACTTCCACAGATAATAATGATGAATGTTCTTTAAGTATAAGTATGTGCCAAAGTAAAAAAGAAACCCGCCTGTTGTGATATAAAGGACTGAGTCTCCTTCCTGCAGAAAAAACTGTCCTGTCATAATCATCAACATATAAAGAGCGGACTTTTTATATTCAGTAATCCCGTATTTGACACTAATCATGTAGTATGTAAAAACTGTAAGTGCAATAAAAAAAATCCGCAAAAACACAAAAGAACTGTAGTACGCATACGGATAAAAACACGTTGAAAGTATCTGCATGGAATTTATCGGAATTACACAGGTCAAAATGCTTATAAAAAGAAGAATAAAAAGATTACTGTGTTTCGCATGGTGTTCATGACTGTCTTGATTCAAAAGTGCTATGGAAAGCATGATAATTGATGAACTGACTCTGCTGAAAAACACAAGACGCGAGATGATTATCATAATCCAGGAGTTGTCTTTCCACAAAGTGAATAACGGTACTACTATCCGAAGTCCTTCAATCAGGCACATCAAAAGATAAATACCGAAATATGAAATTTCGTGCAGGTTTGTTTTTTCAAAATAAACCAGAATAACACTGCTTATAAACGGTACATAAAAAAGCAGCAGAAAGCAGGCGATTATTACGGAATTGGGTGAATACCGCAATAAAAAACTTTTGCTGTAAAACGGAGTTGTACTTTTTCCTTCAGGAAAAAGTTCCAGAGTTCCGTTATAAAATGAAAGCGCATTAAAAACAACTATCAGTATTATTAAAATTATCGAAAAAACTGTAAGACATACAAAAAGTCCGTTGCGGTTTGATAGAGTCATATAGAAATAGAATACCCTCAACTTAAATTTCTGTAAAGGTGAATATTACACATTCCGAAAATCTAATTATGAAAAGACTCAGTATTTTTGCATTGCTGTTTTTACTGACACTTCTTTACGCACAACCAAATTCTTCTTTTTTGGACATCGGTTTTTCTCCTGATGGAGCTTTTTATTGCTTTGCCGAATATGGTCGGATTGTTGATGCATCAGCCGGTTCCAGAGGTTATGCCGAGGCCTTTACTGTAGATGTTGCAAAGAATGAATTTGTAAACGGCGGAAAAATTAAGACTGCTGCAAGTTTTAAAACAGAAAACAAAACAGGTTACGAAGTTTTTAAAACTTTACGACAGGAAAATCCAGATTTCTTTTCATCCAAAAAATTCCCTGACAGAACAAATTCTGTCCTTTTGTATCAGTGCGGAAAATCTGAAGAAAAAAAACAGATTGAATTCCGCGATTTTGAGCATTCCACAGAAGAAAAAACGGTTCAATACAATGTAAAACTTGTTGAATATTCAGAAGGCAGCGGAAAAGGTATTGCAACTTGTTTTTATCTTTTGGTAGAACTTAAAAACGAAAAAGACGAAGTTATCCGCCGAATGATTGTCGGCAATCCAAAAACAAAACGAGTAGGTGTAAAAGGTTATTCAATAAACAGTATCCTGTCAGATGCTGACGGTACAAGCCTTGTTTTTGTAATTGAAAAAAAGATTGCCGGAGAAAAAGACGATTACATCCAATACATGGTAGAAACCGTAAAACTATAGGATTTTTCTGAAAATCTGAAAGACTGTTCTCCCGTCTTCTGTAACATACCTGACAAAAACTTGCTGTGGATCAAGCTCTACTTCCTGCCATAATGATTCAAGCCAGAGATCTTCGGCCGCTGTTGCCATGTCATCTTTTTCTGCATTTCCCTGTACAAAAAGATACTGTCCTGCAGGCAGTACCGTTTCTTTTGGTTGTTCAGAACAGTCCGGAGGAAGTGCAAATCCGCAGTCGACGGGTTCTTTAAGATAATCCGCTTTATTAGGATTCATATTGTTTTTAAAAACACCGTTGGTATATATCATTAATGATTCATCTCTGTTCAAGTTTTCGGCAGTTTGTGAATAGCGGAGATTTTTGTATAAAGTTAGTTTTTTGATGTCGAATTTCATGGAATTACCATATAACAAATATTTATGTTTTGTCAAAATGTTTTGCAGAGTAGGAGGCACATTGAAAAATGAGAAATCCTACGCATAAAACAGAAAAAAACATGTAGTATCCACCCAAACTGCAAAAAAAGTCATATAACCCGTGAATCAGCACGGATAGCAGGATTGGAATCAGATTTTTGCTCTCTCTGTCTGATGTTTTGAATGAAAAGGACGAAAGCCCCGCACATAGTCCGTGTAAGGTTATTGCCATAAAACGTACTGGAATCTGTGAAAGTCCGTATTTTAGGTATATGAGTGCCTCTGCGCAGCCCGCCGTAATTCCACAGACAACTGAAAGCAAAAAGAATGTTTTTTGTGATAGTTTTGCAGGTCGTAAGAAAAAAAGAAAAGCGGCTTTAATGCTTTCTTCCAGGAAACCGTTTATAAAAAGGCTTAAAAGAAAAAGCGAAAAAATGTTTTCGGGGTTTTTTGCAAAAAAAGGGAAACCAGTAAACAGGGTTTGAATTATTGTTATCGGGAAAAAAACTGCAAACCCTGTCACGATTGCTGCTGCGATTTTAAAAAGGCTTATTTGCCTGTCGATGAAAACAACGATGCAGACTGTGATAATCAACGGTATGAAACAGACAAAACCGTTAAAAAATACGGACATCAGCTGTTAAGCTCCGCAACCACCGCAACTGCTTCCACAACCTCCGCCGCAGCTGCCGCATCCACCGCCACAACCTCCGCATCCGGTTTGCAGGTCTTCGGGAGTAACTTCGGCAACGTCAACAACGTTTATGTCAAAAAATAAATCAACACCTGCAAGGGGATGGTTTGCATCCACAACAACAGTGTCTTCTGTGACTGATTTGACTGTCACAATCTGTCCTGCTCCCGCCTGAAATTGCATTCCGGGTTCAATTTTTGCGTCTGTGTCAAACTGAGTGCGGGGAACAGAAAGCATCAGATCATCCGAATACTCGCCGTATCCTTCCGCTGCAGGAACCATTACAGAAAAACTATCGCCTTTCTGTTTGCCCGACAGTTCCTTTTCAAGGCCTGGGATTATGGAATTGGTTCCGAAAATGAATTTTAACGGAGCCTGTCCCTTTGATGTGTCAATCAGCTCTCCGTCCTTGTTCTTTAATGTATAGTCAATATAAACAACAGTATTGTTTTCGATTTTCATCCGTATTCCTACTTAAAATGCCTGAACAACTTCTGTTACTTCGGGGATTGTGTCTTTAAGATAGCGCTCGACACCCTGTTTCAGCGTCATTGTTGCCATAGGGCATCCGCCGCATGCACCGGTCAGCTTTACAAAAACTTTTCCGTCCGGGTCGAGAGATACAAATTCCAAGTCTCCGCCGTCTGCCTGAAGCTGAGGGCGCATAGTTTCCAATGCTTGTTTTACCTTTTCTTCCAAAGTCATATATTTCTCCTTATGTTAAATATACATCTATTTTTTAATTGGTCAATGACATTCATCGTAAAAATGTGTATACTTATAATTAACAACGAATAATTTAAAAATAAAAGGAAAAATACTATGAAATCCCGTTTTTTCAGATTTGTTTTTATTGGTATCTGTTTTTTCAGTTTTTCTTTCTGCTTTTTTTCATGCCAAACTTCAGGTGTTGTACAGTCTGCTCCTGTCGTCAAGGTTTCGGATACCGATTTTTCTGCTTTGGGCTACAAGCTCCTTGATACAAAAAGAATAGATATGGTTCAGGGTACCGCATTTATTTTGGAACATATCAAAAGCGGTGCGATAATACAGTATGTGGCAAACGATGACAAAAACCTCTCTTTTTGCGTGACAGTAAGTACCCCGCCGGAGCAGAACAATGGTGCAAACCATATTCTTGAACACATGACGCTTGCGTCCACAAAAAAATATCCGGGTAAGGAAGTTTTCAACGGAATCTCAAATACAACGCTGAACACTTTTATGAACGCGACAACTTATACCAGTTACATTCAGTTTCCTTTTTCATCCACTGATGAAAGACAGTTTACAAAACTTGCTGACTATTATCTTTCAGCGGTTCTTGAACCGGATCTGGACAGCATGATTTTTAAGCGTGAAGGTTGGCGTTATGAACTTGAGAAAGAATCTTCTCCCCTTACAATAAACGGAATTGTATATAATGAAATGAAAGGCGCAAATTCCAACATTCTGCGTGCTTTATCTACTTCTGTCCGCGAAACGCTTTTCCCTGATACGCTCATTAAAAATGATTCAGGAGGAAAGACAGAAACAATCCCGAGTTTGTCAGTTGACCAGCTCAAAGCCTATCATGACAAGTATTTTGTTCCTTCAAACTCTATCATAAGTGTATACGGCGATCTTGATATAAAGTCTTTCTTGAAATTTTTGGATTCTGAGTGGCTTGCAAACTACGAAAAATCAATTACGCTTGTAGAGATTGCACCTCAAAAGCCTTTTAACAAATCAAAATCCGTTTACAGGAATTTTCCTGTTACTGTTGGAACAAAAACCACAAAAACATCCGCAATAGCAAAGGGATATGCAATCAGCGATATAGAAGAAAAGGACATTCCTGCCCTTTTGCTTGCTATCAACATTCTCAACAATCAGAATTCGCCCTTGTTGCAGCGGCTCAAAGCGAGTGGAATTGCTGATTCTTACTTTATCAGTCTGAACATTTCAACACGGCAGCCTCAATTTGAGGTAATTGCTCAGAATGTGGACCCTGCCAGGGCAAGCACTTTTGAGCGGTATGTTACTGAATCCTTTAAGTCTGTAGCAGATTCGGGCGTAGAACAGATGCTTTTTGAATCAATAAAGTCCAACTACTATGCAAACGCTCTGCTTGCCAGAGAAAACACTTCGATAGGACTTGAGATTGTAAGAAGTATGGCAGAAGGCCAGCTGGCTGTAAAATCACCATATGCGTTTGCTACTGCAAGCTATGATGTTCAGAATGTGAGTGAACAGGACGTAAGAAGGGTTGTTGACAAATACCTGGTAAAGAACAACCACTCCGTTCTTGCAATAATTGAACCAAAAGCCGGACTTGCCGAAGAACAGGAACAGGCGGAACTCAAACGTCTTGAAAATTACAAAAAATCACTGTCAAAGCAAGAAATCCAAAAACTTGTTGCAGAAACAGCTGCTTTCAAAAAGTGGCTTTCTGAGCCGGATGCTATTGAGGCAGAGAGTGTAAACAAGATGCATGTTCTTGAGCCCGAAAACCTTGAGAATACTCTGGACAAAGTAAATGTTTATGATACCAAAAAGAACGGATACAGAACCCTTCATGTAAATGTTACCGGTTCTGCTCTTCAGACCGGCATAATGCTGAACCTCTCGCACCTTACACCGGAGGAACTTCAGTATGCGGACTTGTATCTCTCGCTTTTGGGAAGACTCCCTGCCGGTACTATGAGTGAGGAAGAAGTTGACTACAAACTGAGCAAACTTATTTTGAAAGTTGATTCTGCTGTAGAACCTTTTTATACTGATGATACATATACAAATTCTTATCCTGTGATGACTTTCCGCTGGTCTTCGGAGCCGGCTGTTTCCGAAGAAGCAGAAAAACTTATGAGAACGATTCTGTATAATTCTATTCTTGAGCCTAACAGACTGAAAGTGCTTGTTGCAATGGAAAAAGGCAATGCGGATTATCAGATTCAGAGCAATGCTGTTGTATATGCACTCAAACGGGCGCTTGCAGCGTCAAATCCTGCGCATACATTGACAGACTGGCTTACAGGTATCCCGAGTTACGATTTTATACAACAGGTATACAAGGATGTTAATGATAATGCCGCAGTCATTATTGAAAAACTTATTTCAGTAAGAGATAAAATGCTTGTAGCTGCAGATCCT
The DNA here is from genome assembly GCA_016285185.1 of Spirochaetota bacterium. Lineage (GTDB taxonomy): Bacteria > Spirochaetota > Spirochaetia > Treponematales > Treponemataceae > UBA1240. Next base: position 11,064 of record JAEEQG010000067.1, on the reverse strand, counting down.
GTGATTATAACTGCAGGTACCCGTAAGGCTGCAAGTGAAGCCGGAGTGTTCATTATAAACAAACTGGGTGCTTATGATGCTCCTGTACAAAAAACGTACACGCAGATAAAACAGCCTGCTGCAAGAGAAGCCTTTATCATCAACGATTCCGTCAATTATACCGTCACTGTTCAGGAATTTGACAAAAAAGACAAAATAGCTTTTTCAATAGCCTCTGATATTCTTTCGAACGAATATTATACTCCAAAAATCCGTCTTCAAGGTGGTGCCTATGGCGGTTATTCCGCGATTACGGGTAACACTTTCTGTGCTTACAGCTTTAGGGATCCTTCTCTGGACAAGACAATAAGCATATATAGGGCAGTTTCAAAAGCATTGCCTTCATTGGAGCTTTCGCAGGAAAAAATCAATCCTTATATCATTTCCCGCTATGGAATCCTTACTGCACCGCGAGGTGTGTATTCAAAAGCTTATTCGGATGCTGTCGAATACTTGCGCGGAGTTACCAAATCCATGCGTTATGATGATATTGAAAAACTTAAGGCAATCAGTGTATCCGATGTGATCGACATAATCAGCAGGATAAAATGCGATAAGCAGTACACCGTTTTCTGTTCCCCGACTGCGCTTAACAGCAGCGGCCTCAAGTTTGATTCGGTTATAAACTTGGTAAATGAATAACGGAAATACTTTTTCCTATGATTCACTATTAGGTGAATTGGGAATAAATGTGGATTACCTGCCGGTTTTGCAAAAGTATGCAAAAGAACTGTTTCTTTTTAACAGTTCTTATAACATGGTAAATGCACAAACCGAGCAGGAAATAATCCAAAAGCATATTTTTGACAGTCTTACCGCCGTACCTGTTTTAAAGGAACTATTCCAGTCCAAAGCCGGGCTATCCGTGGCTGATGTGGGATCAGGAGGCGGTTTGCCGGGCATCCCTCTTGCGATTGTTTTCCCTGATACTAAGTTTACGCTCATAGAACGTATGAGCAGGCGTTGTGCTTTTCTTGAGAATTGTGTTCTTATACTGGGACTGAATAATGTGACTGTTCTGAATTCAGAAGCGGAAAAAGCACCTGCAGAAGCCTTTGATGCAGCGGTATTCCGTGCTTTTAGGCCGTTGGACAAGCATATGACGCAAACTTTGTTCCGGCTCATAAAACCGGAGGGTTTCCTTGCTGCTTACAAGGCAAAAAAATCAAAAATTGAGCAGGAAATGAAAGGCATTGAACAAAGTATCGGTGGCTGGAAAATTGAAAAGCTAAGAACCGATTTTCTTGATGATACCGAAGAACATGAGAGAAATCTTGTAGTGATTACAAAATGAAGGGAAAAATATGCGAATTGTATTGATACGTCATGGAGAACCGGATTACGAGAAAGACTGTCTCACAGAACTTGGACACAAACAGGCAAAGGTTGCTGCTAAGCGGCTTTTGGAGGAAGAAATTGATGAGATTTATTCTTCGCCGCTTGGGCGTGCTGTACAGACTGCCCAAGCGTTTTTAAAAGTCTCAGGAATCAAAAACATTCAGATTTTGGATTTTATGCGCGAGATCCGTTACGGACGAGAAGGCGAATTGTATGACGATAAATGGAACCCTTGGTTTGGGGTTAAAGATCTTATAAAAAACGGACATAATCTTCAGATTCCTGATTGGAGAGAATATCCTGTTTTTAAAGACAATTACTCAACAATAGATGCAGATAAAATCGGTATAGAAGCGGATAAATGGCTGGCAACTTTGGGGTACGAACGTGAAGGGCTTTATTACCGTTGTACTCGTGATACCGATGAAGAACGGACAATCGCGGTCTTTTGCCATGGCGGTGTCAGCGCTGCCTTTCTTGCCCGAACATTGAATCAGCAGTTTCCGTATATTTGTGGAGTTCTATACAATTTTCCGCATACCACAATTTCTGTTTTAAAATTCGATAAAACTCCGGGAGTACTTACATTGCCGGTTATAGAACTGCTGAACGATTCCCGTCATTTGAAGAATGTGTAATACCTGATATAATCAAATCAGAGGAAAAAATGGGTTTTAATCTAAGTAAAAAAGAAATCGAAGAAAAGATAAAAAATCAGATTGCGTTTGAATTTAATTGTTCTCCTCACGATTTTGATAAAAGCGAAAATGTTATTGCCGTGGCGTGCATGAGCGAAAAGCGCAGAAAGTTTTCTGACAAGCCTTTCTTTTTGCAGATGGCAACTTTTGGAAAGAGCACCGTAATATCTGCTGATGAATCAATTCATTCCTGGCTTAATGAATGGGTAAAAGGAAAGCAGGGAATCTGGCTTTTTGAACAGCATAATTATTTTGAACTTGAATGCGAACTTGGAAAGCACGGTTATAAAATGGCTCTGACTCATCACATGTTTATGCCGGAACCTGAGCTGATGGAAATACACACTGATCTTAAAATCAAATGGCTTGAACAAAAGGATATCACTCCTTTTTATGGGAATGAGAAATTCCCGAATGCAATCTGTGACAAGTTTAATCCGGAGCGCCCTGATGTGCTTTGTGTAGTTGCCATGGATGGCGATAAAATTATGGGTATGGCCGGCTGCTCCGCTGATACTCCGGAATTGTGGCAGATCGGAATTGATGTTCTTCCCGAATATCGTGGCCGCGGTGTAGCAAAAACTCTTGTGACACTTTTAAGAAACGAGACCTTCCGCCGTGATGCAATCCCGTATTACGGTACAAGTCTTTCAAATCTTCCATCTTGGAAAACCGCTCTCGAATGCGGTTTTAAGCCTTTTTGGATAGAAGCAGAATCACAGCCGCTGGAGAAAAAGGATTTTGCAAAATAGTTTTCACAATTCGCTTAATTGAAATGGCAGATTATTATACCTTTTAATATCTGCCTGCTTTTATCGCTCCAAGCTATTAACTTTGGTTAATTTACACACCGTGGTGGTTGCATTTAGCGGCAAAGTTAGGTTTGAGTTCTCCCTTTGCAAAAAGTTCTGCTGCATCATCGGCTTTGCCTGTAATTCCCGGCAATTCTTTTAAGCCGGCTGCTCTGATTGCATCTATTGCACCCTGACCGCGGTTTCCGAGAATCAGAGTTTCTACTCCAAGATTCTTAAGATATGGTGGAAGATCATGATGACCGTTTCCCCCGTTATCGATAATTTCTGATGAAACGATTTTACCGTCTTCAATCTGATAAATCTTAAAATACTGAGTTTTTCCAAAATGCTGGAATACGTTTCCAGTTTCTTTTTCATACGTTATTGCAATCTTCATATTTGACCTCCAGTATATATTTTGAGTATAACAAATATGCAGATTTTTTGATATAATAAAATGCTTGCATAATGTGAAGATTTAATTGGAAAAGGATTCCTATGAATAAGTATCAGTTTGCGAGAACCAGACTTACATTCGGAAAAGACAATATGGAAAAACTCTACAATACCCGCGTTATTATTTTTGGGATTGGCGGGGTAGGAAGTTATGTTGTTGAGGCTTTGGTACGTTCTGGAATCGGTGCAATTGATATCGTTGATGATGATAAAATCTGTCTTACAAATTTGAACCGTCAGCTTTATGCGCTGCGTTCTACAATCGGCAAAGACAAGGTTGATGTTGCTGAAGAGCGCATTCATGATATTAACCCGGACTGCAAGGTTACTAAATGGAAAACTTTTTATATGCCGGATACTGCCGATCAGTTTGATTTTTCAAAGTACGATTATATTATTGATTGTATTGATACTGTTAAAGGTAAGCTTGAAATTATCACCCGTGCAAAGGCTCTAAAAAAGCCTGTTATAAGCTGCATGGGTGCGGGAAATAAAGTTGATCCGACAAAGCTTAAAGTTGCGGATATTACACGCACTTCTGTTTGTCCGCTTGCCCGTGTTATGAGAAACGAGCTTAAGAAACGCAATATCAAAAGATTGAAGGTTGTGTTTTCTACCGAGAAAGTTATTCCACCACACGATGAAGACCTTGATGTAAGCTGTAAGATGAACTGCGTGTGTCCGCCGGGAACAAAACGCACTTGTACTGTTAGAAATCAGGTTCCGGGAAGTAATGCTTTTGTCCCTTCTACAGCAGGTATGATTATTGCAGCGGAAGTTGTAAAGGATTTAACACAGTTCCATGTAACGGATTTGTTTAAGGAATAGATTCCTATCGATTTTATCGGGTCACAAGCTCGTAGCTTTTTTGGGTGAGTTCACACAGCTTTTCAAAATCAGTTGCCGCGCTGAGTAGAACTGTAATCCAGTGCTTTTTGTTCATGTGCCAGGCTGGAAAAATCGATTTTTGATCAACGAGGTTAGGAATCGCATCCTGTTCGGCTTTCATGTTTACAACCCAGACATTTTCATCACCTGTTAGACCGAGCTGACGGTATTTGATCCGCATGACGAGGGCGAACCATTTTTGGTTCGGGCAGCGGAACACAAAAGAGTATGGCGCATCATCCGGCCACGGGTAATCCGGTTCTGCCCCAAACTTCGATTTTATCCAGGAGATAAAATCATCTTTCAAATCATCTGTTACAAAACACTTTGCTTTGATATCATCAATAATCTTCTGAACTTCTTCTTTGAGTGAGGCTACAAAAGCACCGTGAGCAGGCATATCAAAAAGCGCGTATTTCTCGCCGGTTGCCGAATCAAAAAGATGAACGGTAAGAACCTCTTTAGAAATTGAAAGCGTAATTTCGGCATTAAAATCACCATTAGAAACAGGAACTTGCTTTTTATAATTGTCGTTGCCGGTACTTACAAACCCTGCTGCTTTAAGAGAATCCTTTTTGATTTTTGCAGAACGAAAAATATAACTGTAGTCCATTTACGACTCGTTTACTATGCGATTATTGTAGCATGATTCTACATGATTATAAAAGTTATGATATAATAAAGTGATATGGATGATAAATTAAGAAAATGATAATCCAGACAGGACAGAGAACAGACATTCCGGCATTTTATTCTCAGTGGCTTTTGAACCGGCTTAAAGAAGGCTATGTGATGGTGCGGAATCCGTTTTATCCTTCATCTGTTTCGCGCTATGAACTGAATCCTGAGATTGTTGATTTGATTGCATTCTGCACAAAAAATCCGCTGCCTGTTTTGAAAAATGAAGAACTTTGGAACGAGCTTTCTGCATATAACCAGTGGTGGTATGTGTCGCTCACTCCTTACGGCAAGGAAATTGAACCGAATGTGCCGGAAAAGGCTGCAGTAGCGGATGGGATTATTGAACTTGGAAAGCGGCTTGGAGCCGAAAAAGTCGGTTGGCGGTACGATCCTATTTTTATTTCCCCAAAATACACGATTCCTTATCATCTTAAGGCGTTTGAAAATATTGCACGTAGGCTTTGCGGCGCAACAAAAACAGCAGTAATCAGCTTTATTGATTTGTATCCCAAGGTACGCAGGAATTTTCCTGAAGCAAGGGAAGTAAGTACTGAGGAGAGACTGACTCTTGGAAAAGCCTTTGTACAAATTGCCACAAAATATGGAATGACTTTGCGCCCTTGCGCCGAAGGAACGGAGCTTGTACAATTCGGGGCAGACTGTTCCGGCTGTCAGACTGTCGCAGTGCTTGAAAAAGCCATCGGTAAAAGCTTGAAAATCCCAAAAAAGAATTCTGCAAGAAAAGAATGTGCCTGTTTTTTGAACGGAGATATCGGAGCCTATAATTCCTGTGGGCATCTGTGCCGTTACTGCTATGCAAATGCAAATTCCCGACTTGTCATGGAAAATATGAAAGCCCACAATCCTGCCTCGCCGCTGCTGATCGGAGCCTTGCAGGCTGATGATAAGGTTTTCAATACGCCACAGAAAAGCTGGATTGTGTAATCCAGTTGAAACTCAAAATTTGACCTGGTAAAAAATTCAATGTTATAATTTAGTCCTAATAGGAACAGTAAAGGATAAAAGAGGAATATTGCCATGGATTTTGAGACAATACTTTCTGAATACAAAACCCGAACCTGTATAATGTCAGTTGAAAAACTTGAAAATGGCGGGTATGGAAATATTCGTATCGTCGCAGGAAATAAACCGCATTACGATGATATGTTGCAGACTATGCATAAGGCATTCATTCCGGATTCTCCCTACGAAGAGTATTTTCCACAAGATAAAAATTTTGAAGATTTTTGTTATAGAAGTGCAATCCTTGGTCAACCTCTGCATACTTATGTAAGCCTTCCTCAAATGGGGCTTTGGCTGAATATGTTTTTGCTGCCTCTTAATTCGAATAAAGAAAATGTGGGTTATTGCATTTATTCCTATGACGTTACACCTGTCGCTGATTCAGAACAGCGTGCAAGTCTTTCTGCAGACACGGCCTCGACAGTTCTGCAGACTTGTATAAAATTACGGGGTTCTACGGATATTCTTAAAACCTTCCGCGAAGTCATTGAAGATATACGCCGGCTTTGTGGTTCAGATCATTGTTGTATACTTCTTAATAACGAAAAGGAACGTAAGTGTATCAATTTTTGTGAAGCGATAAAACCCGGCTGCGGACTGATTCCTGTTGATGACTATCTTGATGGTACTTATTTTGGTACTCCTATTTTTGATATCGTAAAGACATGGGAAACTACCATCGGCGACAGCACTTGTGTCATTATCAAAGATAAGCAGGACATGGAATGGGTGAAGGCAACAAATCCTGTTTGGTACAAAACTCTTAATCAGAGCGGAACAAAAAGCATCGTCCTTTTTCCTTTAACGAATAATAATGTAACATTGGGCTATATATGGGCGGTAAATTTCAATGTGAAAGATACTGTTAAAATAAAAGAAACTCTTGAACTGACGACATTTTTTATTGCATCGGAAATCTCGAATTACCTTCTCTTTCAGAATCTCGAAATACTCAGCACAATGGATTTGTTGACCGGTGTCAAAAACCGAAATACGATGAATGTGGCAATAGACAACTTGGTCAACGGAAAAACCAAACTTAAGTATCCTTATTCGATTATATTTGCTGATTTAAATGGATTAAAACAGGTGAATGATGAACAGGGACACGCGGTTGGAGATGAACTGTTAAAATCTGCATCAGCAATACTTCAAAATGTTTTTGCTGATTATGAGATTTATCGTGTAGGCGGCGATGAATTCATGATTATAGCAGAAGGTTTGGATAAAAAAGAACTTAATGAAAAAATTGATAATTTAAAGGCTTTAGCTTCTGAAAAAGAAAATCTGTATTTTGCCATCGGTACACATGTCGCTCAAAATGGAGAGGATATCCGTACAGCAATGCGTTCCGCTGATGAAAAGATGTATGACGATAAAAAGCAATTCTATTTATCGCATCCAGAACTAAAGTACCGGTAAGCCCGAATAGTCGAAACAGACGGCTCTCCGAATCTTACCGATCAGAGAGCCTTGATAGAAAGCCTTACCTGCAAAAAACTTGAACTGGACGGCACCGAGCCTATCGAAAAGAATGCCCGGATAATTGCTGAGGCTTTCAATCAGTGATGTGTAAATTGTAGATACCGGATTACATTGTACGTAAGACAATAAGGATTTTTGCTAAAAATAAAAAAAAGAAGAATATACATATATTAGGCTGATTTGACAATGCTGCAAACATAATTCCAAGAGAACTGAACGCACCTGACAATACCCATTTGTGATACTTTTCGTAACGTTGGAAGTAATGCGTAAATCTATTGTTTTTTTGCCACGCTGACAATATGATTAAATAGTTGAGAGTAAAAGATGAATCTTAATCCAAGCCAAGAAGAAATCGATTTTGTAAATGATGCGCTGCGGATGTTCAATGATAAAAAGGTCGGACCTGATAATCATGTTCTTTTGAATATTGTAGAATATGATGAAAACAAAAATGTGATTGCCGGAATCCTGGGTGGTACCTATTGGGGCTGGATGCATATCGATATTCTTTGGGTTGATGAAAAATATCGCAAACACGGGCTTGGCTCAAAACTGTTGGAAGCTGCAGAGGCGGAAGCCAAAAAGCGGGGTTGTCATTCTGTCCATGTTGATACGATGTCATGGCAGGCACCGGAGTTCTACAAAAAGCACGGCTACAAAGTAATAGGCGAACTCGACGACATCCCGACAGGTAATAAAAAATATCATCTGATAAAAGATTTGTAGATAAACATGGCTAATATAATAACCGGCAGCAGAATCCTTATCAGTATTGCGCTTCTTTTTTTTCCGCCTTTTTCACCTGCATTTTATGCACTGTATCTGGCAGGTGGGATTACGGATATTATTGATGGAACTGTCGCGCGCAAAACAGGAAATGTAAGTGAATCTGGGGCAAAATTGGATTCTATCGCTGATATCGTATTTGCTGTTGCATGTCTTATAAAGCTGCTTCCGGTCATAATCATTCCGAAATGGCTTTATATTTGGATCGGAATTATTGCACTGATTCGGATAATCAATATTGTTTCGGGCTTTATTATGCAGAAACGATTTGTTATGCTTCATACAATCATGAATAAGATAACAGGTTTGATGCTTTTTATATTACCGTTGACTGTGCCTTTTATCAAAATAAAATATACTGCTGTTCCAGTTTGCACGGTGGCAACTTTTGCGGCAATTCAGGAAGGACACTTTATAAGGACAGGAAGAGAAAACTAAAAGGAGGGACAATATGTCAAACGGAAAGAAAATGAATATTTACGTAGATTTTGATGATTGTCTTTGCGAGACGGCACGTTATTTTTCGGGGCTCATAGTAGAAATGTTTGGACTTGATATTCCATATGAAAAAATTAAGTATTTCAATCTGCAACGGTCTTTTTCTCTGACAGATGAAGACTACGATAAGATGATGATACAGGCACACAAGCCGGAAGTTCTCTTGACATACGAAGAGACTCCGGGAGCGGTCAAAACAATCAACAGTTGGATAGATAAGGGGCATAACGTATCAATAATAACTGGCCGTCCTTTCAGTGCTTATGAAGCTTCCCGGGAATGGCTCGATCAGCATGGCCTGGAACGCGTCAAATTATATTGCCTCAATAAATATGGTCGGGATAACTTTATAAAAGGCAGCACCTATAGTCTTGAACTTGAAGATTACTACAAAATGCATTTTGATTATGCCGTAGAGGATTCGCCGAGCGCATTCAAGTTTTTTGAGCATCTGCCGGATCTGAAAGTTATGGTCTTTGACCGTCCGTGGAATCAGGAATGTGAATTCCCTACTACAAATTACAAAAGATGTCCTGATTGGAAAATGATAAGTGATTTTATTCGTGCATAATTGGAGAAAAAGGATTAACACTGATGGATAAAGACTGGTCAGAAAAAAACAAGAAAATGCAGGCACTTATTGCAAAGGATGCGACTTTTGATGAAGGAATAAAACTCCTTCTTGAACTAAGGGCAGAACTGTTTGCGCAGATAACTTCTATTGTGAAAACTTTTCCGGCAGAGGCTTTTTATCAGATGCCGTTTGGTACTGGCGACGGCTCGCATCATACGACACTTGCCTGGTCGCTCTGGCACACTTTTCGTATTGAGGATATTGTTGCGCACACCTTGATTTTGAAGGACAATCAGATTCTTTTTACTGACGACTGGCAGAAAAAAACAAAGAGTCCGATTATCACGACCGGCAATGAGCTGGATGGTGAAGCTATGATTGATTTTTCAAAAAAGCTGGATGTCAAAGCAACTTATGATTACTGCAAGACTGTGATGGATTCGACAAATGAAATGTTGAAACGTCTGAAGTTTGCAGACTTAAAAAAGAAGTTTACAGAAGAAGATAAAGCCAGAATTGTAAAAAGCAAGAGCGTGAGCACATCAGAAAGTTCCGTATGGCTTATAGATTTCTGGTGCAGTAAAAACATCAAAGGCTTAATTCAAATGCCGTTCTCCCGCCACTGGATCATGCATGTCGAAGCAATGAGGCGCATCAAAAACAAGCTGTGCCAGCAAGCCAAAAAAGGCGTAGACCAGATTGCCTGCTGCGGACTTTCGTGTGGTCATTGTTTTTTAACTTCATGGTGCGGTTCGTGCAGGACAATTTATAATACATGTTCCTTTGCAACAGCTTCGCCTGATGGTGTGTGCCCTAACGTTGCCTGCTGTAAAGAAAAAGGTCTCGACGGCTGCTACGAATGCAGTGAACTTTACAATTGCAAAAAAGGCTTTTACTCCCTTGGCAAAGAAACAAATGCAATAAGAGTTATGGCGTTGTTCATTCAAAAATACAGCAAAAAAGAATTACTGCGTGTTATGGACACCCTTCATTCTAAAAAGAAGTTCGACAAAATCCAGGAAGTTCTGGGCGATGATGTTGAAGAAGGCATGAAGATTCTGGAATCATGGAGTAAAAAGTAATGACAGAAATTCAATATATAACATCAAACGACAAAGCCTTCTGGTACAGCCTCGACAAACACTTACCGGGTCTGGGCCACGCACAACTCGCAGAAGCGGTCAGAAGAATCAAAGAATACGAAGGCCTTAAAAAAAATTTTGTCACCACAAATGAATTTTTTCTTCCGGCTCAAAGAAATTACGAGAGTGTATGCTTTGTAAAAGTTGCCGAACGAGAAAATCCCGACACCCCATTTTCCGGCAAATATATTGATTATGAAATTGATTTGATGGCAGGACAAAACTGAACAATAATTGACAAGATTTCTACCGCACCTCCGCGTAGAATAAAAACAACAAAGTTCAGGAGGAAGAAAAATTGGAGTGGCTCACAAGCATTCGCAAAGCAATTGATTACATGGAAGAACATCTCGAAGAAAACATCACTGCGCAGGATGTTGCAGACCAGGTGTTTATGTCCTCATTCTTTTTTCAGAAGGGATTCTCGCTGATGACTGGGTATGGGCTTGGTGAGTATATTCGAAACCGACGTTTGTACCTGGCAGCGCAGGACCTTCAGAAAACTGATGAAAAAATAATCGACATTGCTTTCCGTTACTGCTATGAATCTCCCGAAAGTGTTACAATTGCTTTTTCGCGCTTTCATGGAGTGAGTCCATTGCAGTTGCGCGAGGGCTCTCCGGTATAACCATTTTTTCCTCTGAAAATTGAGCTTGTTA
>JAEEQG010000066.1 GCA_016285185.1 Spirochaetota bacterium | reverse complement strand
TTCGAGAACGTCATCTGCCGCAGCGTAAGGCCGCGCTCTTCATAGATAATCTGAAGCATCGCGTCTATGTCTGAATTGTCGAGCACGAGAAAGCTTTTGGGGTACTGCACGGCGTTTGAATCTTCCTGCAGCACGCTAACGCAAAAGCCGTGAAAAGTGGAAATATAGCCTGTGTCGTTGTCGCCGGTCAATTTACGGATGCGCGAGCGCATTTCGTTTGCGGCCTTGTTGGTGAAGGTTACGCAAAGAATGTGCGACGGCATTATGCCGACTTCGTTTACGAGATAAGCGAAACGGTGCGTCAATGCGCGCGTCTTGCCCGAACCTGCGCCGGCGATTACGCGCACAAAGCCTTCTGTTTCCGTTACAGCTTGTTTCTGTTCCTCGTTAAGTTCATCCAAAAGCATATTCCCACCCGGCAACAGCAATGATTAAAGCTTGAAAAGCTTATACACCAGCTTATTGCACAGTTTGAAAAGAAGACCGAGAACTACTGTAGCAGCAATAACCGCCACCAAATACAATGCGAGGTTGTAATTTCCCGTTGTATACAGGAGTTCTCCGTCTGTTCCCGGTTTGTATATGAGAAAACGGAATACAAAGATAGGTATCAGATTCATCATATAAGTTTCATATGAGATTTCACCGAAAAAGCGGCCCACAGGATTCACTGCATAATACTTCATCATCAAAACAAAAATAAGGATTACAAAAGAACAAACCTGCGGAATCTGTGATAAATAACAGACCAGTTTATTCATTATTCCGGGACCTTCACCGTTCCATTCAGACCAGTACCCGAGCTGCCACTGTGCCAGACCGGTCAAAGCATTGAATGCCAAATAAAGCAACAAAACTGCGGCTGTTTTTGCCCACCATGCTTTTTTGAAAAAGTTCCTTATGTTGTCTTCAAACTGACCGAATAAAAGCCCGACAAAGAATGCGGGGGCAGAATTTACCCACCACTCGCCGCTGAACCAGAATACCTTTTGAACCATCCACCATTTGGCTTTAAGCCAGCCGTCAGGATGGAGCCACCAGTTTTTGGAACCTGCCCACCAGGCAAAGTGTCCGTTAATACTGAAGATAACTCCCATTAAAAGGATAACAAAAACAATAAGAGCATAACAGACTTTTTGGTTCTTTATGTTTTTGAACGTAAAATAAAAAACCAGATAGAGAATAACTGCCACAACAGGATACCAGGCGTAAATGTTCATCATCGTAAGTCCGAGTAAATTTGTTATCCAATTTATAACAGGCAGTCTTTCACCGGAAATAAACCGTGCAATACCATAAATAATCACGTTTACATAAAACGGTATTAAAAGTGATTTTACAACACGCTTTTTGATAAAACCATCCAGATAGTTCGGCTTGTTTTTAAGGCTCTTTATAAGACCAAAGCCCGAACAAAAAAAGAAAATCGCAACAAAATAAAAACCCGCATTCACAAAAATGCTGATTTCACCGGGGTGTCCGTTACCACCACCCGCCATCTGAAAAGTCCTTTCCTGTGAAATATGATGCAGAATAACACCGATAGCGGCAAATCCTCTCAAAGACTTTGTAACGTCTAATGATGCTGAGTCGTCATGAAAGTGTTCTTTTCCGAATCCTGCAAATTTTCCGCCCCACACAAATAAAGCTATACACAGGGCATATACAATCCAAGTTAAATACAAAATCTCCTCCTCTCGCAATAGCAGATGTTTGAGGTTATTTTAAGCCGCTCCACATTACGGCGGATGCATTGTACAAGGCTTCCGCATGCCAGCCGCCGTCAGCCCATGGAACAAACCAGCTTGCAACCATCTTTTCCTGCGGATCCATCAAAAGCGAACAAGCTCCAGCTCCTTCATGAAAGAATGAACCTTTGCTAAAGTGACTGTCTGCGGTTCGGCGTGTATCCGGTCCAAGGGCATACATACGGTATACACCGCCGGCACCCCAACAGTTGTCCAGAATATCCGGCGTTGTGTAGTTTTCGGTCATGCGGTCAATCGCTTTCCGTCCGATTACACGTTTGCCGTCATCTGTGTATCCATTGTTAATCAGCATTCTGCCGAATCTGTTCAAATCTTCTGTACAAGACATCAAGCCACCGCCGGTTGCCGGAACAGAGTCCCAAATATTAAATTTCTTTTCTTTAACGGGTTTACCAAAATGACAATCCGAAAAGCGACTGACATCCTTTTTGTCATCCTCATCCTGAATATACAATCGTGAAACTACATTTTTCATTACGTCATCAGGAATGAGTCCAGACTTGAACTCATACGAAAAGAATGAAGAACTCATTCCGCACGGATCAAGAATAACTTTACGGATAAAGCTTTCAGCACGCATGGTCGAAACGCGGCTTATAATCTCCCCAAGCAGTACAAATCCAAAAGAACAGTAGGCCCATTCTTTTCCGGGCTTGTTGTACATTCCACTTTTAAGAGAATTTTCAACCCAGTTTTCACCTTCTTTTGTTTCATCAACAAAGCTCCATGGCTCTGCGTAATAATACGGGAAGCAGCCGCCGTCAGGATAAAGCCCTGATGTGTGTGTAAGCAAATGTGCTATTGTAATGCCGTTGAACGGTGCTTTGTTAAATTCCGGCATAATCTCGCAGACAGGCTGATTCGGGCGGATATAACCGTCTTCAAACAGTTTAAACATAGCGGTTGCTGTAAAAATCTTAGTGATTGAGGCAATACCGCGGATTACATCGGGCTTGAGTTCCCGTTTGTCGCTTTCTTCAAACGACTGTTTGCCAATTGCGGTATTTGCAAAAACCTTGCCGTTGCGGCTCAACGTGTAATTTGCGGACTGAATCCAGCCTTTTTTCATTAGTCGCTGAAAATGCGCATTAAGTTCATCAAGGCGGCTTTCATCATAGTCGACATCGTTAGGTGTAAAAGGACATTTTGCTTTTGTAATCATAAACTCTCCCATGTTTTACTTGTATAGATAATAAAAATAAGCATATACACAAAAAGCTGTTTTTTCTATAAAGTCATTCTTTATTTTTGCACAGTTTTTTAAAATACAACAGCAGAAAATGGCATAAATTGAAAATTTTTATTGAGAAATACTATAAATAGGGGTAATATTACTGTTATGAGTTCAACAGCAAATATATACACATTGTTAAGATTATATGCGAATAAGCAGCAAAAAACACTTATTCCTTTTGACGAATTCTGCTCATATCTTCAAAAGTATGCAAAACACTATGTAACTGAACAGCCTGATTTGTCTAAATATCTCTCTACGCCGGAAGTTCCGCTTAACCAGGAAATTGAAGATTTGGCCGCAAAGAACAAGCTTTTGCTCAAAGAAAGTGAAGGAAAACAGATTATTGTAATCACTGCCTACTTTATGGACAAGATTAACAAAATCTACCAGAACATGGCTACAAACCCCACAATTCCATATCCTATTCCTACGGATTTGCCGAATGACTTTCCTAAAGATATGATCACGTCTCAAGATGCGGCTGATATTCTGTATGAGTTGCTTGAAGGTAAAAAGCAGCCGGAAAATGTTATTTATTCACTTGTATTCAAAAGAGAAGTTGAACCTGTCCTGCTTTCTGCAGGAGTATCTCCGGATTTTCTTATACAGACGGCTCTTGCAAAACTGCGTCTGTTGATGCACCGTGGCGAACAGCATGACTATTTCCAGCAAAAGTTGCTTTCGTCCAACGGAGGAAGGGAACTGGCAGTAAAAAACTTTTTTTCCATGTTCATCGGAAACGAAGAAGCTACAATCGCCAAGCTTAAAGAAGCCGGTGACAGTTTTTACTTTATGAATCAGCTATTCCTGTTTGTACGCCATGACTATGAAAAGATAAAAGATCGTACAGCAGAGGACGTTGCATTACTTCAGGCTGTATATATTGCCGAAATTGCCGCTGCTTTTTACAAAAACCGTTCTCAAATTGATTTACAGCGTGAGACCGCATTAAAAAACCTGGAGCTTTCTTTTTCAAAACCACCGTATTATTTTGATACTGCTGCAGTTCAAAAATTTGTTGACTCACGCGGGGTACCATTACTCGGTCAATATACGGAAGATGACCTTAATGAGTATTTAAGGCAGGTTACTACGCCCTCCGCAGATAATGAACTGCCAAGCCTCTTAACATTTAAAACAAACGATGGAATCCGCTTTTTCGTCCTTAACGAAAAAGTTCTTTCACTCGTTATGAAACTTTGTACCGAAGCAAGAACAAAGGTAAGAGACTCTATCACAAAAGAATGGTACGGTTACATGCAGAAGTTTTCTACTACTCCCGCAATGAAAGATATGACTGCATTTAACAAACGTCTTGAAGAATTGGTTGCACTTGAATCACCGATTTTGTATGCATTGCTCAATTCTCCTTTCTTGTCCGTAATTTATTATGATGCACGTGAGGCAAAAGACGAGACTCTTGAAAAATTCAAACTTTTTGAAAGCGGAGAGCTTGTTCCTTATAATGAACTGTTGATGCTGACCCAGCATTCAATTATGACTGACGCAAAGATTCTGCTTCCTGTATGGTATACAATACCGATTCTTTCATGGATAATTGCACTTTTCACAGGCAAGCATAAAAACCGCGTAAAAACTGTTAAAAAAGATTCCAAGAATACTCAGCAGCAAAAAGCAAATAAGACAGTACAGCAAAAAGGCGAAGCAACCATATCAATTTATGAAGAACATAAGTCGCAGTCTAATTCTTCCGGTAAAAAGGAAGAACTCAAGCGTATGGCATCCGAGATTGAAAAACTTATTGTTCCGCCTGATTCTACACTTGATTCGGAGCTTACCTCATATCTGAATGAGTGGAACCATCTTCTTGATAAAACCGCCAAGAAAAACCTGGTTGAAGATGTAAATTCACTGATTCGTGATTATCTGCGGAAAATTTTGCGCACATCAAGCCCTAATTCTTTCACGCTGGAACGTATAAAAGAATTGTCATACACTTTGGCAAAGACCCCTGCCCTGCAAAAAATAAAAGATCAGGAGAATTTACAGGTCTATATACAGCTTTATATGCTCCGTCTTATAAAGAAGGCTTGATTACAAACAGCTTGAGAAGAAAACACAAATATTCTATACTCTTTTTATTATTTATGAAATCTTGAGGAATTTTTATGGCAAAAATCGCATTAATTACAGGTATCACAGGACAGGATGGTTCTTACCTTGCAGAATTTCTGCTGGACAAAGGTTACGAAGTTCATGGAATTATCCGTCGTTCATCATCTTTCAATACCGGACGTATCGAACACTTATACATAGACGACTTGATTGAAGACATGCACAAAAACCGCAAGGTTTATCTGCATTACGGCGACATGACCGATTCAATGAGTATCACAAGACTTATACGCGAAATTCAACCTACAGAAATCTACAACCTGGCAGCACAATCTCACGTTAAAGTTTCCTTTGAAGTTCCAGAATATACAGCTGATGCTGACGCTGTTGGTACTCTCCGAATTCTCGAAGCAGTACGTTTTCTTGGATTAGAAAAGACCTGCAAGATTTATCAGGCTTCTACATCTGAACTTTTCGGACGCGTTCAGGAAGTTCCACAAAAAGAAACAACTCCATTCTATCCTACTTCACCTTATGCGGTTGCTAAGCAGTACGGCTTCTGGATTACACGCAATTATAGAGATGCTTATGGAATGTTTGCTTCAAACGGAATTCTTTTTAACCACGAATCAGAACGCCGTGGAGAAACCTTTGTTACACGCAAAATAACGTTGGCTGCCTCCAGAATAGCAAACGGATTCCAAAAAAAGCTGTATCTTGGTAACTTGAACGCATTACGCGACTGGGGTTATGCAAAAGATTACGTTGAATGTATGTGGCTTATTTTGCAGCATGAAAAACCGGATGATTTTGTTATAGCAACCGGAGAACAGTACTCTGTAAGAGATTTCTGCCGCCTTGCCTTTAAGGAAGCGGGTATAGACATAGAATTTCAGGGCGAGGGCGTTAATGAAAAAGGTATCGACTCCAAAACAGGCAAGGTTTTGATTGAAGTTGACCCCGCTTACTTCCGTCCGTCAGAAGTTGAAACACTTCTGGGTGATCCTTCAAAGGCAAAGGCCCTTCTCGGCTGGAATCCGCGTAAAACTTCGTTCCCCGACTTGGTAAAAATAATGATGAAACACGATATGGAATTTGTTGTAAAGGAACATAATTCCAAAGTCAGAGGCTGATAATGGAAAAGACTTCTAAGATTTACGTTGCAGGACACAGAGGTCTTGTCGGTTCTGCTATCGTACGAGAACTTGAAAGAAAAGGCTACACAAATATTATAAAGCGCACACACGCGGAACTTGACCTGCTCGACCAAAAGGCGGTAAACGTGTTTTTTGCAGCGGAAAAACCTGAATATGTTTTTCTTTCCGCTGCAAAAGTCGGCGGTATCGGTGCAAATTCAACATATCCGGCGGATTTTATATACCAAAATATGATGATTGGCTTTAACATTGTAGAAGCCGCCCGCAAAAACGGTGTAAAAAAACTTATGAACCTCGGTTCAACCTGCATTTATCCCAAAATGGCACCTCAACCGATTAATGAAGAATCACTTCTTACAGGTCCGCTTGAACCAACCAATGACGCCTATGCGCTTGCAAAAATAAGTGTTATCAAGCTTTGTACAACATACAATAAGCAGTATGGAACAGATTTTCTCTCAGTTATGCCAACTAACCTTTATGGTCTTGAAGATAATTATGAGCTTAACGGCTCACATGTTCTTCCGGCTATGATACGTAAATTCCATGAAGCAAAAATATCAGGCAAAGATGAAGTTGAACTGTGGGGAGACGGTTCTCCGTTAAGAGAATTCCTGTACAGCGATGATCTTGCAAATGCAGTTGTATTTCTTATGGAAAACAAACATGCGCAAGATTTACGGACACCTACGGGTGACTTTGTGAACGTTGGCAGCGGAAAAGAACTTACAATAAAGCAACTTGCCGAAAAAATCCGCGATGTTGTATATGCAGATGCAAATAACCGTAATTGCAACATCAAGTGGAATACACAAATGCCGAACGGAACCCCGCGCAAACTGTGCGACATTACCAGACTGGTAAATCTCGGCTGGAAACCGCAGACAAGCCTTGATAATGGACTTTCTCTTGTGTATGAGTGGTATGTAAAGAACCAGAACACAATAAAAGGCAAATAATGGAGCAGTTATCCCTTTTTCAGGATGAGCCGCAATCTGTCGTAATCACAAAAGAACTTGCCGTTTATACGGACGGCGGCTGTTCCGGGAACCCCGGTCCGGGAGGCTGGGGATGTGTGATTCTGGATTTGGCGGAAACCGGAGAAAAAAAGGAACGGATTTTTTCGGGCGGTCAAAAGCTGACTACAAACAATCAGATGGAACTTACCGCCGTAATTGAAGCACTAAAAGTAATTGTCAGTGATTATGACAGCAATTCAATTCAGGTATCAGTATTTACCGACAGCCAGTATGTGAAGAACGGCATTACAACCTGGATAAAAAACTGGAAAAGAAACGGCTGGCGGACTGCGGATAAAAGTCCGGTAAAGAACAAAGAATTATGGCTTACGCTGGACAGTCTTACACAACAGCTTTCGCTGCGCTGGGTTTGGGTAAAAGGTCATGCCGGCGTTCACTACAACGAAGTTGTGGACAAGCTTACTCAGGATGAAATAGCCAAATTCCGCTGAAAATCAGTCGCGCTTACCCATATAATACTTAGCAAAAAAGAACAAGCCCACAATAATCATACAAAAAAAACAGACATCCAACAGACTATGCAGAATATTGCTAATCAAGCCGAATTTTCCGCAGACGGCGGCAATGCAAATACCGGCAAACCCTGATGGGACAAGAAGAGCCAGTCTGCCGTTCCGCTTTATTTTTTCCGCTTTTTTAATATTCCTTTTATCAAAGCTGTCTTCAAAAAAATCTACGAGAAACTGCTTTAATTTTGAAAAAACACCTCTGGTACTCATTTTTTCGAGTCTGTGCTTTCCTTCCGCAATTTCAAGGTCCGAAAAAGGAAGGCGCTGTACGTTTTCTTCCAGTTCAAGCTCCAAAAAATGCTCCGCTTCTTTCGCTTCAATTACGGATGCTTCTATGGTTTTCCAGCCAAGTTTTTTTGCCGCCTGCAAGCGTCTGAATCCTGCAACCAGTTTATGCTTATCTGTGATTACAATCGGATTCAGAAGCCCGTTCTTTTGCATGCTTTCTGCCAGAGAATCTATATTTTGTACATCAGTTCTGACTCTGTCAGAAACTATTATATCGTCAATTGAAATATTCACGATTCCTCCATTACTAATTCTAATACTACGGTTATGCTTTATCAAGAACACGATACGCAAATATCTGATGCTATGCTATGTTGTAAATTGCGAAAAAGTATGCTATACTACACTTATGAGTGACAGTCCTACCTATGAAATTAATCAAAAAATTGTCTATCCCAGTCAGGGTGTCGGCAAAATCATTGATATTACAGAAAAAAAGTTTAAAGACAACGTTCTAAAATACTATATAATTTATTTTGAAGTATCAGATATGACAGTAATGATTCCTGTTGAAAAAGCTGCAGAATTGGGAATCCGTCCAATTGTTTCAAAAGAAGAGGCGCTAAAAGCCATTGAACTTTTGGGAGAACAGTACGAGCCAATTCCGTCCGACTGGAAACTTCGTTACCAGATGAATCTTGAACTTCTTAAAAAGGGCACTGTCTCCGATATAGCATCCATCGTAAGATCTTTGTATCATAGAAGCAAAATCAAAGAACTGCCGATTTTGGAACGCAAGTTGTATGATTCAGCAAAGAAACTGCTCGAAGATGAAATCTCCTTTGCTCTGGATAAGAGTGCTAAAGAAATCTCAAATCTTTTCCATTCAAAACTTGAACCATTGGGAGAAGAAGGAGATTCCAAACGATCAATTTTCAGAATGGATGATGACGACGATGACGACCTCATGGAAGATGATGAAGATGTCGCAATCGAAGACGAAGACGATGAAGATGAAGAAATGGACATGGAAGATTAAGTCAATTTCTTTAATTTAGTCTGTTTATGAATATTGGATTAATAATAACTGCTGCTGGTTCTTCTACAAGATTTGGCTCCACAAAAAAGGAATATCTGCTGTTACCTGATAATACTAATACAGTTCTTTCACAATCTGCGGAAACTTTCTTAAAAACCAACCTTTTTTCTTCGCTTGTAATTACAATTCCTGCCGGAGATGAGGATGATGCTGTCAAAGCTCTTTCAGCGTCTTCTTTTGTAAAAACTTTTCTTTTTGATGGAAATTCGCAAATTGCATTTGCATTTACAACCGGTGGAAAAACACGACAGGAATCTGTTTACAATGGCCTTAAAAAACTTTCTTCTATTTCACAAACTCAACCGGATATTGTTCTAGTTCATGATGGAGCACGTCCATGGGTCACAGAAAGTATAATCAAGGATGTAATTTCAAAGGCTACAATCTACGGCGCCGCTGTTCCGGCGATTTCGGCAGTGGACACACAAAAAATTGTTGATGAAACAGGAAAGATAACACAACATTTGAAACGTAAATATGTTTATGCTGTACAAACTCCGCAAGCTTTTGAATTTGCCCGTTTATTAGAAGCTCATACTAAAGCCTGCGGTGATAATACAGAATATACTGACGATACAGAGATTTGGGCTGCATATTGTGATGACGTTTATATTTCGAAAGGTGATATTGTGAATAAAAAAATTACCTTTCAATCAGATTTATAAAGGGATTGTATGTACAGAATCGGATTGGGAACAGACTTGCACCGTCTTGTAAAAGGAAGAAAACTGATAATCGGCGGAATTACAATTCCGTTCAACAAAGGTGAACTGGCGCACTCTGACGGCGACGTTCTGCTGCATGCTATAACCGATGCAATTTTAGGAGCATCCGGTTTGGGCGATATAGGTTCTTTTTTTCCACCGGAAGACAAGCAGTGGAAAAATGCAGACTCAGCTTTTCTTTTGAAAAGTATTTATGAAAAGGTAAAAGCCGCCGGTTGGCGCATTGAAAACATTGACTGTGTAATTCAACTTGAACAACCTAAATTTTTGCCATACAGAGAAGCCGTTATAAAGTCTATTGCAAATATTCTCGATATTCAGGCGGAACAAATTTTTGTAAAGGCAAAAACCGCAGAAAAACTGGAGTCAATCGGGAAAAGCCGGGCTGTAACAGCCCAGGCTGTTTGTCTTTTAAGCAAATAAATCAAGATTTCCTTGTATTCAACTCAAGAATGAGCTCTATTTCACCAGGGCTTACTTTGTAGTTATTTGCTATTTCAGATACTGTCCAACCGGAACTTGCAAGTTTTACAATTTCATTTCGTTGTGCAACAGTTAGACGACCTGACTGGCTGACTTTCTTTTGAACTGTACCCACATTATCCTGTTTGAGCATTTCGCCCATAACACGAACCTGATCCTGAGCTTCTTTTGAAACTTCTGTCAAACGGGTTTCTGTACGTGCAAGCCACTCACGTGCTTTGTTCATTTCGCCTATGCGATTTTCCGCATCTTTTATGATGTCATCAAGTGAATCCAGCTTTTTGATAACTTCATTTACCCTGGCATTGCTTTCAAGAAGTCTTGTAATATCTTTCTTTACATCGGCTACCTGTTCCGGCATTTTTTGCACTTCAAGATTGCAGGTTGCTATTCGTTTTTCAATTTCCTGCAGATTTGTAAACGAACGGTCAATTCCGTTCATAGTCTGTTCAAGAATAGGATTTTTTTTGTCGAGACGGTCATAAAGTGTATTTAGTTTACCCAAATCATCCTTGTAACCACGAATTTCAAGCTGGAGGGAAACTAACTCATCATTGGCATTTTTAAGATCAGCAAGTTTCTTATCCATCGTATTG
The DNA here is from genome assembly GCA_016285185.1 of Spirochaetota bacterium. Classification (GTDB taxonomy): domain Bacteria; phylum Spirochaetota; class Spirochaetia; order Treponematales; family Treponemataceae; genus UBA1240. The sequence continues at coordinate 13,936 of JAEEQG010000066.1, read as the reverse complement.
GACATAGTCATTAAATTATTAAAATCACTTTCAAGAATTTCTATACGCTTCTTTTCCTGCTCAAATTTTGTAATCTTTTGAACTATTTCATCATCCATACGACGTATTTTTGTAAACTGATTTTCAATATCAGCTGTTGTCTGCCTGAAAGTTTCAATTCGCGAAAGTTCAGTCTTAAGTTCTGACATTTGCTCTTCAAGTTCTGCCTTCATCTCATCAGCACGCTCAATAAGTTTTGTCTGCTCAAAGAAACCGGTAAGACGCTTTTGAAGTTCATCCATCTTAAGATTCATTTCGTTTTCTTCGGTTCTTATTCTCAAATGCAGCTTATCCTGTGTTGCATCAGTAGCAGAACTGATTTCCTGAACAACTGCTTTCAAATCACGCAGTTTATTGTTCGAATCATTATTCTGTTCTCTGATTTTCTGACCTGTTTCTTCAAGCATATTTTCGTAGGACTTTTTGAATTCTGCAAGGACTTCTTCCGCACGGTTTTCGTAGCTTGTCACGGACTGTGTCATCTGATTTTTTAAGGAATCCAATTCTCCGACAAGTCTTTCCTTTTCTTCACGGACCTTTGCAGCATAATTCTCAACATCCTGATTAAATGAGGTTCCAACCTGTGTTATTAATTCTGCAGAGTTAGCCTCAAGCTTTGAAAATCTTTCATCAAAGATTTCTTTTGTATCATTAAACTGTTGATTAAGTCTTTCACTCCAAGTTGCAAAATCCGTTTTTACGGTCTCAAGTGAAGAATCTGCTTTTTCTCTCGCAATTCCAACATCTGCAACAATATCTTTTACCTGAGAAGCAACTTCACGTTTCTGGGTGTCCAGCTGTGCTTTTATTTCTGCTTTATGACTCTCAAGGTTTGTATCTATATAGTTTTTATTGCTTGTAGTTGCATTTTCGAGATCAGTCTTACACTGCTCAATAAAATCATTAACTTTTGTTTCATAATCCATGAGCTTGTTTCTGATTTCTTCTTCACTGGTTTTCATTGCAGAATCATAATTTGCGGATTGCTCATTGAATTTTTCGGTTAGTTCAGCAAGATGAGCTTTGAATTCTTCTGAATAGTTATACTCCATCGCACGTCGCTCAGTTTCCGATGTTTCCGTAAGTGCATTGAGTTTGTCATCCATTTCTGTTGTCCAATTATCAATAGAAGTTTGGACAAAATCGCTCTTTTTCTTTAAATCCTTAAAGAAATCATCCTCAAACAGCTTTAATCGGTCAGATACATTTTCGTAGGCCCGCTTTTTAAGATTATCCAATTCCTGTTGAACACCCTGCAATTCCTGATTGATAGCAATAGTTCCATCCTGAATTGATTTTTCAAATGAAAGCTGTTTTGACTGCTGATCATGAACAAAATCATCAAAATCTTTAACAACACCATTCTTTGTTTCTTCCATCTGACTACGCAGCTCTTCTTCCATCTGGGAAATATCTCCAGAAACTTTTTCAAAAGTTTTCAGATGATACTGAACATCAGATTTGTAAGACTCAAAACGCGTAGAAATCTCGGACAATAATTCGGTGTTCTTGCTTTCAAGTGTATCAGATAGAGAACCGTAAGTTGTCTGCATTTCATTTTCAATTTTTTCAATCTGTGAAGAAAGCATATTCTGAATCTGACTGATTTTTTCATCTGCCGTTGATACGATTCTTGATTCGGCATCCTTAAAGTTGGCTTCAAGCTCTACAGTTTTTTGGGCAAATTCGCTGTTAACAGCCTGTAGTTTTTCAGCAAATTCACGGTTCAAATCTTCAAGCTTTGCAGCGGATTCATGAACACTGTTCTTTATATCATCCTTGAATGTATTTATTTTTGATTCAGTTTCGTTGAAGGTAAGTTCAATACGCTGGTCATTATTATCCATTCTTGTATTGAATTCGTCTATCCGATTTTCAGTCTGTTTTGTAAAATCATTGACTTTGGAATCCAACTGAAAAATTGTATCCTGAAATTTAGAAGAAATATTTTCCATTTCAACACGAATGGATTCTTCGTAAGTATTCATTTCCTGAGCAAGCTGATTCTTAAAGTCCGCTGCCATCTGCTGGAATCCGCTTATCGATTCTTCTGTACTACGGCGTATTTCAACATTTTTCTGTTCAACGGCAGCAAGATATTCCTGTGAACGCTTATCAGACTCATCTTTAAGCTTGGCAAAAGTTGAACCTTCAAGCAACTCCGCTTTTTTTGCAGCATTTTCAAAAGACTGCTCTATCGTGGTATCGATTGATCGATACAATTCATTGCACTTTTGTGTATAAACCTCATACTGCTGTCCAAGGACATCCGTTCTGTTTGTAAAATCATCGAGAAGATTAATCCCGATATTCTGGAGTTGTTCCTGATTTTTCTCAACAAATTTCTCCGTTAAGCCGGGGATCTGTGCATCAACTTTTGTAAGTTTATCTTCCAGTTCTTTAATTTTTGCAAAAGCTTTGTCAAAATGTTTTGAATGATTTGAAAGGGTCTGGAGATTTTCTTCTGCACGAGCCGTCATCTCGATAAGATTTTTTATGATTGTGTCGTAATCGTCAATACGTTTTTCGACTGTTGTAAGACCGTTTATTTTTTCTTCCATCTGCGAAGAACGGGTTGTAAAATCTTCTTCAAATTTTTCCAATCTTTTGACAGAAGCAATAGCATGCTGTTGTTTTACATCGAGATCTACAGCTGCATCCTGAAGGCTTTTATTTCTGCCATCAATATACGCATCAAGATCTACCTTGACTTTATCCGTAAATTTTTTTACTTTGTCTATAGATTTGTTATTAGAATCTATCTGTCTGAAAATCAGAATCAGCGCTACGCAAACTGCGAGCGTTATAATATTTCCCATTGAAAAAAGCATCGAATTCCACCCATTATATTCAAAACTTTATATTAGTTTAACACAATTTTCAGTAATTGGCGATAGTTTTTAAAAGAAATATCAGCATTCTTAAGGTGAATATTAAACAATTTTCTCCAAAATGGTAAAATATATGCAGTTTTCATACCCGCTTCATGAGCACCGATTATATCCGCCGAAATATTGTTACCAACATAAAGTACTGATTCCGCCTCAACGCCCAGTTCTTTTGCCAGTAAACCGAAAGCGTAGATAGAAGGCTTTAGCGCGCCTATAGACTCAGAACCAAGAATTACGTCACAATACTTGGCAAGCCCCCACACATCACCTTTCTGTGAGGGCGGGAAGTCGGACAAAATCCCGATTTTAAATCCACCCGCCTTAAGACCTGAAAACAGTTCTTCAAGATACGGATAAGGCTTTATTTTTGGGAAAAAGCGTCCCAAGCCTTTGTATATTATATTTTCGATTTTTGTTTTTGCTTCTTCAGAAGTTATATGCATTCTGTCGGCAAGAAGCCGTGCCTGATACTCATAAAAATCCGCCAAGGGCGCTGTTCTATGCAGGATTTTACGCACTTTGCTGTATTCCAAAAAGAACGGCAGATTTTTAAAAAAATACGGAATTATCTTTATGTTCAACCGCCAGTTTGCATACAAAGTGCCGTCGATATCAAATGCTACAGCCTTAAGGTCTTTCATCACTTAAAAGTTTACAACATAAAAACAATATCTGTCTATTACCACAACAGTACAACAGACAAAAAAAGCTGCCCTGAGGCAGCTTTTCTGATAATTACCATCTGTAATGTGCGAATGCTTTGTTTGCATCAGCCATTTTATGGGTATCTTCCTTTTTCTTATATGCAGTACCTGTATTATTGTATGCATCAAGGAGTTCAGCAGCAAGTCTTTCGCTCATATCACGACCACTCTTGCTTCTTGCAGCAGCAATTACCCATCTCATTGCAAGAGCCTCACGACGGCTTTCACGAATTTCGATAGGAACCTGATAGGTTGCACCACCAACTCTTCTAGATTTTACTTCAACAACAGGTTTTACATTGTCGAGTGCTTTTAAGAACACTTCCAAAGGATCTTTTTCTGTTTTTTCCTTCAACTTGTCCATTGCATCATAAATAATGCGGATACTTGTAGCTTTTTTACCATCAAGCATCATTCTGCCGACAAATTTTGAAACAACAACACTGTTGTATTTTGAATCAGGCATTACATGACGATCAACAGATTTATTCTTTCTTCCCATTTTACGCCTCCTTATGCCTTAGGTTTCTTGGCACCATACTTTGATCTTCCGCGCTTTCTGTCTTCTACGCCAAGAGTATCCTTTGTACCGCGGATTATGTGATAACGAACACCAGGCAAGTCTTTTACACGACCGCCACGGATAAGAACAACCGAGTGTTCCTGCAAATTGTGTCCAATACCTGGAATATATGCAGTAACTTCGATTCCATTACTTAAACGAACACGAGCAACTTTACGCAATGCTGAATTCGGTTTTTTAGGGGTTACTGTCATTACACGAGTACAAACCCCTCTTTTCTGCGGACAGGACTGAAGCGCGGGAGACTTCGTTCTGTTTGCCGCTGTTTTACGTCCCTGACGTATTAACTGGTTTATTGTAGGCATCAGCCTTCTCCTATATTATCCACCGGTCAGCACCCCGGCTAAAATACAATAAGTTAGACTAGAAATATAGCAAATAATCGCTGATACTGTCAACCGACAATACAAATCTAGTCTTCGGATGTTTCAAAAGTAGAAGCTGCTTCCTCTTCTTTTGCTTCCTCTTCTTCCTTTTCAAGCTTGCGCTTTTCAAGGATTTCGTTCATCTGCACATCAAGGTCGGTAGCATTTGAGTCAAACAATTTAATATTCTTGTACTGTTTGATACCGGTTCCGGCAGGAATAAGATGTCCGATGATTACGTTTTCTTTCAAACCGCGCAACGTGTCCGAAACACCAGCAATTGCCGCATTCGTCAGAACTCTTGTTGTTTCCTGGAATGAAGCTGCAGAAATGAAAGAATCTATGTTCAATGAAGCCTTTGTGATTCCTTGGAACATCGGTCTTGCAATTGCAGGCTGTCCACCACCCTGAATAATGCGGTCGTTTTCTTCGTGGAACTTGTACTTGTCAACCTGCTGTCCGTAGATAAATCTTGTATCACCTACTTCGACAATTTCAACCTTGCGCAGCATCTGGCGGACAATAACACCAATATGTTTATCATTGATGTTTACACCTTGTGTACGATAAACCTGCTGGATTTCATCCATCAAATAGTTCTGCAGAGCATTTTCACCCAAAATTGCAAGAATATCATGAGGGTTCAATGCACCGTCACAGAGTTGGTCTCCAGCAGCGACAACGTCATCATCACGAACAAGGAGACGTTTTGTAGTAGGAATCAAATGTTCAAATGTCTTTCCATATTTGTCTTCAACAACGACAACACGCTTGCCTTTCGACATTCCCTTGAATTTAACGGTACCTGAAATTTGTGCAAGAACAGCCGGATTTTTTGGCTTACGGGCTTCAAAGAGTTCAGATACACGAGGAAGACCACCGGTAATATCACTTGTCTTTGAAGACTCTTTTAGCATTTTTGCAATGTTTGTACCAGCTTCAATAGCCTGATTGTCTTCAACAAGAAGTTCTGCACCAGCAGGAAGATAATAGCTTCCTTTTTCGTTTCCAGCTTCATCCGTAATAAGAACACGAGGCTCTTTTGTATCAAGATGCAGAGGGCTGATTTTCTTTGCTACGTTGCCTGTACTTTCATCTATTTCTACATCAAGAGTAAGACCTTCAACAATATCTTCAAAATGTACATACCCGTCAACTTCCGCAATAATAGGTTCTGAATATGGATCAAATGTCGCTACTGGAGTTTCTGCTGCAATTATTTCATCTTTTGCAACTTCTATTGTAGAACCGTTTCCAATAACAATACTCTGCATTTGTCCCATAAGATAAAGCTTCTTGTCACGGATATATACCTGTGCTGATTCAGTTGCTTTCTGGGTTTTACCTTTTGCTTCAAACAGAGGAACATCTTTCATAACCCTGTCATCATTCTGTACAAGTAATTTTGCACCCGATGGAATATCAAAAGAATCGTAAATTCTTGTAACTGATATAGAACCTTTACGCGTAAAAAGCCATTTACCGTTCTTCTCTACATGAGTTCCGCTAATATCGTTTACGAGAACAGGATATTTCAAAATTATAGAATTGTCTTTTGTTGTACTTGATGCAGTACCACCAACGTGGAAAGTACGCATTGTAAGCTGCGTACCAGGCTGACCGATTGACTGAGCAGCAATAATTCCTACAGCTTCACCGATTTCAACAACCTTGTTACGTGCGAGGTTTCTTCCATAACATTTGCAGCAAACACCATGGCGCGCTTCACATGTTAAAACTGTACGCATCTTTACACTTTCAACACCAGCTTCCTCAATTTGCTTTGCAATTTCTTCCGTAACGTACTGGTTTACATCACAAATTACTTCGCGAGTAATAGGATGTATAACTCTTTCGAGTGTAAAACGACCAACAATTCTTTCTGCAAGATGTACTTTTATTTCATCACCATCTTTTACAGCTGTATAATCAATACCATTGATTGTGCCACAGTCTTCTTCATTAACAACCACATCCTGAGCAACATCAACCATACGGCGTGTCATGTATCCTGCTTCAGCAGTTTTCAAAGCTGTATCAGACAAACCTTTGCGTGCACCGTTCGATGAAATGAAGAATTCTATAACAGAAAGCCCTTCTTTAAAGTTTGCACGAATCGGAAGTTCGATAATATCACCGTTCGGTTTTGCCATCAAACCACGCATACCTGCAAGCTGTCTAATCTGGTTACGGCTACCGCGAGCACCGGAAGCAGCCATCATATAAATCGTGTTGAAGCCTTCTTTGTCTTCTTCCAGCTTTTTCATCATAACATTTGTCAAATCTTCATTTGTCTTTGTCCAAATGTCGATTACGTGATTATAACGTTCATCTGCGGTAAGAACACCCTTCTGATTCTTCTTCTGAATATCTTCAACTTCTTTGTTTGCCTTACTGATAAGCTCAGCTTTTTCTTCAGGAATGATAATATCATCCATCGAAAGTGTTGCACCAAAGAATGTAGCGTATTTATAACCGCAGGCTTTGATTGAGTCCAACATTTGAACTGTCAACCAAGGTCCGTGTTCCTTGTATACCTTTTCAATAAGAGCCTTTAATTGGCTGTCACCGAGCAGACCATTTACAAAATTTACTTCAGCAGGCATATCATCGTTAAAAATAAGACGTCCGGCTGTTGTTTCAATTAAATCGCCTTTTGCAAAATATTCAGTTCCATCTTTATTCTGCACACCGGCTGGTGCAGTTACGCCTTTTATTGAATCTTTTGTCGCAGGAACTTTGATTTTTGCCTGCCAATCCAGAGCTTTTGTTTCCACAGCAAGGATTGCTTCATCTGCTGAACTGTAACGTTTTCCTGTTCCTTTTCCTGATGGTTTGATTTTTGTAAGGTAATAGATACCGAGAACCATGTCCTGTGAGGGGTAAACAATTGTTTTACCGTTTGCAGGGTCAAGCAGGTTACGGGCAGAAAGCATAAGTGTCCAGCATTCCATCTGCGCTTCCTGTGTTAAAGGTACATGTATAGCCATCTGGTCACCATCAAAGTCCGCATTGAACGCTTTACATACAAGAGGATGCAGACGAATTGCCTTTCCTTCTACAAGAACCGGTTCAAATGCCTGAATACCAAGGCGGTGCAAGGTAGGAGCACGGTTAAGCATAACAGGATGCTCACTTACAACTTCGTCCAAAATCTGGAAAACTTCGGGAGCCCCCTGCTCAACTAAAGATTTTGCTTTCTTAATATTATAAACAATGTCTTTATCAACAAGTTTTTTCATGATAAATGGCTTGAACAACTCAAGAGCCATTTTTGTAGGCAGACCACACTGCCAAAGTTTTAGTTCAGGTCCAACAATAATTACTGAACGACCTGAATAGTCAACGCGCTTACCTAAAAGGTTCTGGCGGAAACGTCCCTGCTTTCCTTTGAGCATATCAGAAATTGATTTGAGAGGACGGTTCGAAGCACCCTTTACTACTCGTTTTCTCTTTGAGTTATCGAACAAAGCATCTACAGCTTCCTGCAACATTCTTTTTTCATTGCGGATAATGATATCAGGGGCCTGTAAAGACATAAGCCTCTTGAGACGGTTATTACGGTTGATTACTCGGCGATAAAGGTCATTCAAATCAGATGTTGCAAAACGACCCCCCTCCAGCTGCACCATAGGTCTCAAATCCGGTGGAATGACAGGGATTACATCCAAAATCATCCATGAACATTTATTTGCGGATGCACGGAAGTTTTCTACAATTTCAATGCGCTTCAAAAGGCGTTTGTCGCTTTTTGCACCTTTTTCAATCATCTTCTTGCGCAAATCCGCTGCAAGTTCGTCAAGATTGATGTTTTCAAGGAGTGTTTTTATTGCTTCCGCACCCATTCCGGCCGTAAAAGAACCGCCGGAGCGTTCCTGTGCTTCATAATATTCGTCTTCGGACAAAAGCTGCATTTTTTTCAAATCAGTATCGCCCGGATCGATAACGATGAATTTTTCATAGTAAAGAACAGAACGAAGAGCCGCAACCTGTAAATCAAGCAGGAGTCCCATGCGTGAAGGAACAGAACGATAATACCAAATGTGAGAAACAGGCGCTGCAAGCTCAATATGCCCCATGCGTTCACGACGAACCTTAAAGTGTGTTACCTCAACTCCACAACGATCGCAAATAACACCCTTATAACGAATGGACTTAAATTTACCGCAGTAACACTCCCATTCCTTTGTAGTACCGAAAATTCTCTCACAAAAGAGACCATCTTTCTCAGGACGTAATGTTCTATAGTTTATTGTTTCAGGTTTCTTTACTTCACCATATGACCAAGCACGAATGGTTTCCGGTGACGCCAGCTTAATCATCAAGCTGTCAAAATCCTGTATATCACGCATCTGTTTCTCCTATAAAAGCCTGCTATAGCTCATTCACCTTTCGGTGATCCAAAATCCCACAACGGAGGATTTTTTATAAAACGGTTTTAGAAATTAGAACCGGCCTTTGTAATCATTTCTTCATCACGCTCTGTAAGAGGAATCTGTTTTCCCTTTGCATCGTAGATTGTAAAATCAAGTGCAAGACCACGCAGTTCCTGTACAAGTACGTTGAAAGCCTCTGGAATTCCAGCATTAGTTGAAGGATCACCCTTTACAATTGATTCATAAATCTTTGAACGACCATTCATATCGTCTGATTTAATCGTCAGTAATTCCTGCAATGTATGTGCGGCTCCGTATGCTTCAAGGGCCCAAACTTCCATTTCTCCGAGACGCTGACCACCGAACTGTGCCTTACCACCAAGCGGTTGCTGTGAAACAAGTGAATAAGGACCTGTAGAACGGGCATGCATCTTATCATCAACAAGGTGATGGAGTTTCATAAAGTAAATGACACCTACAAAGACAGGGTTTTCAAATGGTTGTCCTGTTCTTCCGTCACGCAGAACTGCCTTTGAATTCCGTGCAAATCCGGCCTGCTCAAGTTTGTCAGAAATCTGCTCATTTGAAGGAGACTGGAATACAGGAGCTTCATACCATTCATCAAGGTATAAACCTGCAAGACCAAGTTCTGATTCCATTATCTGCCCAATGTTCATACGTGATGGTACACCAAGCGGATTCAAACAGATATCGAGCGGAGTTCCGTCTTCCAGATACGGCATATCTTCTTCCGGCAGAATACGGGCAACAATACCTTTGTTTCCGTGGCGTCCTGCCATTTTGTCGCCCTCGCGGAGCTTACGTTTTGTTGCAATAAGAACTTTTACAGTTTCGTCAATACCCGGACTCAAATCATCGCCTTCCTGCCTTCTAAGACGCTGAACGTCTATTACAGTTCCCTCAACACCATGCGGAACGCGCAGCGATGAATCACGAACTTCTTTCGCCTTTTCACCAAAGATTGAGTTCAAAAGTTTGAATTCCGGTGTAGATTCTGATTCACTCTTAGGTGTAACTTTTCCAACAAGAATGTCTCCTGAACGAACTTTTGCACCGATCCTTACGAGTCCTTCCGAATCAAGATTATCCAGACATTTTTCGCTTATATTCGGAATATCACGTGTAAGTCTTTCTGGTCCAAGTTTTGTTTCGCGGATATCTATCGGAAATTCCTTAATATGAATGGACGTAAACATGTCTTCTTTTACAACACGCTGTGAAATAAGAATAGCGTCTTCGTAGTTGTAACCATTCCAAGGAACAAAACCTACAAGAATATTACGACCAAGCGCAAGCTCACCGTTGAACGTAGCAGGACCATCTGCAAGCGGAGTTCCCGGTTCAACGTGCTGTCCTATGGAAACAACTGGTCGCTGGTGATAACAGGTGTCTTGATTTGTACGCTGATATTTGAGCAACGGATATACGTCAATATCATCCGCATTCTTCTGTGTAACAGGTTTGACACGAACTTCCTCGGATGTAACCCATACAACTTCACCTGCGCGTTTTGCTTTAACAAGAACACCGGAATCATAAGCACATTTCTGTTCCATACCTGTACCTACACGAGGTGGTTCGGGGAACAAAAGAGGAACTGCCTGGCGCTGCATGTTTGAACCCATCAACGCACGGTTAGCGTCGTCGTGTTCAAGGAATGGAATAAGCGCCGCCGAAACTGAAATAATTTGTTTCGGAGAAACGTCCATGTACTGAACGTCTTTAGGATCACGCGTTGTATAATCACCGCGGCGGCGGCAGGAAATCTGCGGAGTTGCAAATGAGCCGTCCGCTTTCATATTCTCGGAAACTTGTCCGATGTAATAGCGGTCTTCGTCAATGGCGGTAAGATATTCAAATTCCTTGGTAGCTTTTCCGTTCTTTATCTTTCTGTACGGTGCTTCAAGGAAACCGTAATCATTAACACGGGTATAAATCGCAAGCGAAACAATAAGACCGATGTTCGGACCTTCAGGTGTTTCAATAGGACACATACGTCCGTAGTGTGTGTAGTGAACATCACGAACTTCAAAGCCTGCACGATCACGGCTCAAACCGCCCGGACCAAGAGCATTAAGACGGCGTTTATGCGTAAGTTCTGCGAGTGGGTTTACCTGATCCATAAACTGCGAAAGCTGGCTGGAACCAAAGAATTCTTTTATTGAAGCAACAATCGGTTTGATAGAAATCAAATCCTGCGGCTTCATTGTTTCTATTTCTTTTGAACCCATGCGTTCCTTGGCAATGCGTTCCATTCTGCTGAATGCGGTTTTAAGGTGATTTGTCATCAACTCACCTACGGAACGTACACGGCGGTTGCCGAGGTGGTCAATATCATCAACATCCGCTTCACCGATATATACGGCGATAAGGTTTTTCATTGTCGCGACAATATCCTGTTTCGCCAGGGTATGCTCTTCCAATGGTTCTGCATAATTGAATTTTTTATTCAACTTATAACGGCCAACGCGTCCCAAATCATAGCGTTTGAGAGAGAAGAACATTGTATTTAAATCACGTTCAGCAGATTCAAGGGTAATTGGTTCACCAGGCATAAGACACTTATAAACTTCAGAAATTGCGTCTTCTTTTGTAGGCTCATCAGATTCTGAATCTTCACTTGAAAAACGGATTTCTTCCCTTTCAAAACAATTTATAATCATCTGTGAATCAAGGGATTTGTTTATACCTTTCTCATCATCACTGGAATTTGTATTGAAAACAATTACAGTAATTTCTTTTACGCCGTGCAACAGTAATTCATCAATTGTGTGCGGATGAATCTTTTCACCTGCACGGAAAATTTTCTTTTCTTCTCCAGACTCTTTGTCGGTTACTATAATTGCCTCAGCAAGGACTTTTCCGATAAGGTCATCGTTTTTTTCTTTTGCAGTAGCAACACGTACCTTTTCCGTTTCATAAAAGCATTTTATAATATCTTCGCGTGTCTCATATCCCAACGCGCGCAGGAAAAGTGTTCCTAAAATACGCTTTTTCCTGTCGATTTTTGCATAAATAAGTTCTTTTTTGGGATCTATTTCAAATTCAAGCCAGCTTCCGCGATAGGGAATAATGCGGCTGGAAAAAATCCCCTTTTCATGACAGAAAATAACACCAGGCGAACGGTGTATCTGCGAAACTACAATACGCTCTGCACCATTTATTATAAAAGTTCCCCTGTCAGTCATAAGAGGGATATCTCCCATGTAAATATCCTTCTGTCTGATTTCTCCTGTCTGCTGGAAAATAAGATTGATCCTTGCTTTTAGGGGAACTGAATATGTCAAACCTTTCTGTTTACATTCCAATTCGCTGAATTTGATATTGTCTTCATCGAGCTCATAGTACTCATATTCGAGCGACATATCACCCGTAGGACTTTCGATAGGGAAAGTAGATTGAAATACTTCTTCCAAACCTTGTAAGGCAGGAGGCTCATGCGCATCCAGTTTTTTCTTCTGTAAAAAACTCTCATATGATGATAACTGAATATCTATTAAATCAGGAAGCTCCATGAAATTCTGGATGTTTTTTCCTATATACTGACGCTTGATATTCGCATTCTTTGCGGGCATCGATCCACCTCTTGCACACTTTTTGTCTCTTTTTCACCGAGACTATCTTTACATATAGATATAGCTGCTGAAACAATACGCTCCAGCAGCAAACAACTAATTCAGAGAAACATAAATTTCACACTGACCGCTTTTGCGGTAGAAACACCACAAAAGCAATCACATAACAAAACAGCAGAATTAGGCAATCTTAACTGTACCACCAGCTGCTTCAACTGTTTCCTTAATTTTGGCTGCATCTTCCTTAGATACGCCTTCCTTAAGAACTTTTGGAGCACCTTCAACGAGGTCTTTTGCTTCTTTAAGACCGAGTCCTGTAACTTCGCGAACAGCTTTGATAACTGCAATTTTCTTTGCAGGATCTGCTGCTTCAAGAGATACGTTAAATTCTGTCTGTTCTTCAGCTGCTGCTGCACCACCGGCTGCTGCGCCGCCTGCCATTACAACAGGAGCTGCTGCTGTTACGCCGAATTTTTCTTCAATAGCTTTTACTAAATCAGAAAGTTCAAGAATTGTCATTGATGCAATTGCATCTAAGATTTGATCGTTTGTTATAGCTGCCATATTATCTTCTCCTTATAGGCATTATTTTTTTACGGGACAGGACGACAGCAGGATTACCAAGAAGCCTGACCCTGTTTATGTTCAAACAGTTTTTACAAAACCGTCATACTGAAAGATTAGTTAGCTCCTTCAGCCTTCTTTTTATCCACAACAGCCTGCAAAGTAGCTGCAAACTTCTGTGTTGTAGAATTCAAGGCACAAGCAATCATAGTGATAAGCTGTGTCTTTCCAGGAAGTTTTGAATACGCTTCAATCTTTGCCTGGTCATAAATCGTGTTGTCAATTGAGGCACCTTTTACAATCAGCGCAGGTGCATCTTTTGCAAAATCGAACATGATTTTTGCAATTTCGTTTGCATCTTCTTTTGCAAGAGCAACAGCCGTCGGTCCTACAAGATAATCCGCAACGTTTTCTACTTTCAGTTCATTGAAAGCAATTTTTGCAAAATTGTTCTTTACAACTTTAAACTCACAGTTCTTTTCGCGAAGCTGACGGCGCAGAGCAGTAATCTGTTCAACTGTTAAGCCGCGGTAATCAGCAAAAATAAAGTCTGAATAGCCTTCAAACGATTTTTTCGCTGCTTCGATAGCTTCTACCTTAACAGGCTGGAGTTTTTTTGCTTTCATTGCCATAATTATTCTCCTCCCCTGTAGTCAACCCAGACGCCAGGACCCATAGTTGAGTTAATTGACACAGACTGGATATAATCTACTTTTGCATCAGAAGGCTTTTTACGGTTGATTTCGGACAAAAGAGCAGAAGCGTTTTCTGCAAGTTTATCAGCATCCATAGAAACCTTACCAACAGCAAGATGAACA
>JAEEQG010000065.1 GCA_016285185.1 Spirochaetota bacterium | reverse complement strand
GTTTTGTGTTTGTGTTAAGTATATGAGCTTCGAACAAGCCATTTTTTAGAGTATCAACGATAACGTCGTCGGCTTCTTTTCGCGGAGTTGACCAAGCGTTCTGTCCGGGGGCACGCCGCTTCATGAAGTTTTTTAAAGCGTCAGTATCAAGCTTTTCGTATTCCAAGCCTTCAAGACGAACGCCAATGCTTTCGCTGTGAGATTCTCCGTATATCCCGATTTTGAGCTTGTCGCCTTTGAACCAATTATATGTATTATTAGTATTTGTCATTTCTATTCCTTTGTTTCCGCATACGTAGTTTTTGTCGATTTTTCTATAAGCTCAAAAAGACCGGGGAACGATTTGTTGACGCAATCTTTGTTGTCTATGTAAACAGTTTTTCCTGTCCATGCAGCTATAAGACACGCAGTCATCGCCATTCGGTGATCACCGAAGGTCTCTATGAAAATATCTGAATCTGTGGGAGTTGTCGCCGCCGCACCACGCATAGAAGCTGAATCGCGCTCAACAGCCGCACTTTGCTTACAAGCCGCATCGCACATGCAAGGCGAACTGTGCGCAGAAGCGTCGCGTACAGTTGCTATGTCATTCTTACAAAAGCGTCCGCCGTGAATGACAAGCGTTCCGTCTTGCTCGGCTGCATTTACGCCAACCGCTGCCAAAGCTTTTATTGTTGCTTCTACTCTGTCGCATTCTTTGAATCTGAGCCGCTCAACATTCTTTATTTTTGTTAGTTTCGTGCGGGCGGCGGCGACAACCGCGATATACGGCACAATATCAGGATAATCAGAAGCATCAAGCTCCAATTCGTCAACCTGAACCGCAACAGCCGTAATACTTTCTGCCATGTTTTCAGACGACATCATATCAAGCAAGACACTGTTTCTGCTCCATTCCGTTTTGATTCCGAGTTTTGAAAGAATTTCAACAATCACTTTATCTTTTTGAATTGAGTTTTTATTAAGTCCATTAAGCACAATTCGAGACTTTTTTGCGAGAGCACCAAGACAAAGCAAGAACGCTGCACTAGACCAGTCACCTTCTGCAAAGTTTTTATTTTTGCTACGTGCTGTCATATTGTTTATCGTATAAAGGTCGTTTTCTTCATCAATTTTGATTCCAAATGATTCAAGCGTAGAAACGGTAAGTTCAAAATATCCTTTTGATTCGAGCGCGCCAAGAAGTTTAACAGAAGAGTTTGGCAGCAACACAAGTGCCATAAGAAGCCCAGAAATATACTGCGATGAGATGTTTCCCTGGATTTCGAAAACGCCTTCAGTAAGCTTACCGCTTTCTGTTATTGTTCCAGCCTGTTTGTCTATAACAACGCTAACGCCATGAGAATCAAGACATTCAATTAGCTGGTCAAGCGGTCGGTCAATAAGCTTTCCTTTCGGCTGAAAAACAAGACGTTTATTTCCCGAAAGGCCCTTGTACGAAAGAAATGCTGCTCCGACGCTCATCATGAAGCGTAGCGTGGAACCGCTTTCATTACAAGGCATTATAATATCAGTTTGATTTTGCGCCATATCTGCTTCGGATTTTGCCGTGACCGAAGCTTCGTATAATGCTTTTAAGCAACCTCGTGTGGCAAGAATATCATCATTATCAGTTGGAAGCGGCTCAATAATTTCGCGGATTGCCGCCGTATCTGGTTCAAAAGCAAGCGTTTGCAGTAAAAAACTGATTATAAGCTGCCTGTGAACGACAGATTTTGACGGAGGAACTGTGAAATCTAGGTTAAGGTTCGGGATATTGACCGCATATTTCATAAATATTGACCTAGTTCCTCTATCAGAATTGTTTTAAGCTCACCGTGCCCGATTTTATTTACAAGCGCGATAGTGATTTTGCCGCCGCGCTTTTTTTTGTCGTTCATAACGCCTTGCATAATTTGTTCGCTTGTTATCGGGTCGTCAAAAGGAAGCCCATATAATTTAAGCATTTCTACAAGTTCGGCATGTATGGGGCTTGTACGCGTGATGCGCTCCATTCCTTTTGCGACGGCAAAACCATGCGGAACAGTGTAATTGCTTCGGCTTTCAATAGCATGTCCGATTGTGTGACCAAAGTTCAATAGCTGACGCAAGCCGTTGTCGTGCTCATCTTGTGCGACAACTTCTGCTTTTATCCTGATGTTTTGCGCAACAATCTGCTCCAGTTCTGGGGATGACTTCGTTACTTTTTGCCGCAGGGTTTTGTAAAGGCTTTCGTCACGGATAAAAGCATGTTTTATGACTTCTGCCATTCCTTCTGTGAAAACGTCATCATCAAGTGAAGATAAAAGGCTTGTATCTGCGATAACGAGCGATGGCTGGTAAAATGAGCCGACAAGGTTTTTTCCCTGCGGCAAGTCAACACCTGTCTTTCCACCGACGGAAGCGTCTACTTGCGCCAAAAGCGATGTCGGTATTTGGAAAACTTTTATGCCGCGCAAAAAGATTGATGCAGCAAAACCCGCCATATCAGTAGTAACACCGCCACCAAGGGCGACTACAGCATCTGTACGTGTAAAAGCATTTACGGCCATCGTTCCTAGAATCTCTGCGATTGTGTCAAGATTTTTGCTTTGTTCGCCAGCAGCAAATACAAACTCAAATATCTGAAAACCTGCGTCTGTCAAAGACTTTTTGAGTTTACTCAAATATAGTTTCTCAACGTTAGAGTCTGTTACAACAAGAAGTTTCTGTATCCCGCTGCATGTGTCTTTTATAAGCTCGCCGCTTTTTTCAAGCAAGCTGCTGCCAACAAGAACCTCGTATTCTTTTCCTGCGTTTACATGTATCTTTTCCATTTTAACCGTCCAGCTCTGCCTTTCGCTGGCTTCCATCTTCCAAAAGCTGCTTAAGTTCGTCTTTGTTGTTACTCGTCATTGCATTTTTGTATTTAGAAAGTTCCGTTATAAGGCTGTCTATTTCTTTTACAAGATTGTCTTTGTTTTCCATAAAAAGCTCTGACCACATCGTAGCATTAAGCCAAGCTACGCGCGTAAGGTCTTTGTAGCTGCCTGCTGAAAATCCGTGATGTTCCGCTGCAGTCGGGCTTTTTACATAAGCGTTTGAAACTACGTGCGCCAACTGCGAAGTAAAAGCAATCATTTCGTCGTGCTTGTCGGCGTGCGAAAGACAGAAGCTTCCGAATTCAGCCGGAGCCACAGCTTCCTTTACACGATCAATAAGCTTCATGTCGTCAAAAGTTTCCGGTACAAGAACAAGCGGTGCGCCTTTGAACAGCGTAGCTCGAGAGTGCTTCAAACCGGAGTATTTGTTTCCAGCCATAGGATGTGCGCCGACAAAAACAAAGCTATGTTTTTTTGCAATCTTAAAGCATTCATCGCACACTTCCCGCTTTATTC
>JAEEQG010000064.1 GCA_016285185.1 Spirochaetota bacterium | reverse complement strand
CTAAGAAGAAGCTCCATTAAGGTCGATTTTCCGCCGCCCGAATGACCTACAATAGCATTGATGCTTCCCGGCTCTGCCTTAAAAGAAACTTTCTCAACGGCATTTGTTTTTCCTGTGTATGAAAATGTTACGTTCTCGAATTCAACGTCATAAGCAGATGGAAGTTTGTTTTCTTTTGAAGTAAGTTCTTTCTGGTATAAGATATTGTCAATTCTTGAAACCGATTCTTTTATTCTGTTTGTGCCAACTGCCATATTCATCATGTTTTCCAAAGGCTCTTTCAATCCTTGCCCTATGAACAAAAACAGAATTACGGTAAGCAACGATTCGGTATAATTGGCAGCACTTTTCAACATGATAATACAAGGCGGCAAGAGGAACAAAACTTGTGCTCCAAAGAAAACATAATACAATGAAATTGGAACTGCATTCGCATGGGCGGTTTCATCTACAACATCAACAAATTCGTTTATGTCATTTTCGTATCTTTTAAAGCCTTTTAAGCTCCTGTTAAAAACTTTTATTACCGGCATTCCGTGTACATATTCGACAATCGTGCTTGTCATTTTTTCCATAGCCTGTGACATTTTCTTCTGGAGCAAAGCCTTATCTTTTTGTGTCAAACACATTCCCAAAAGAAAAATTGAAATTATGATTGGAAGTAGAATTACAAAAGAAAGCCGGTAGTCTATCGTAAAAAGATAAATTATTATGAAAAGCGGAGTCGCAATTCCGGCCACAAGCTCCGAGAAGCTATGCGCCACAAATTCTTCAATTGACTCAACATCGTCTGCCATTATTTTTTTTATTGAGCCTTGAGTCACGGAATCAAAAAATCCCGCAGAAATTCTGGACATTTTTTCCATGAGCGCAATTCTTATTTCGTATAGAAGATCATAGGCTGCGACATGCGAAATAGAAGATGATACAAAGGCACAAACAGCATATAAAATAATTCCGACTAAACTTACAAGCGAATATTTTATAATCAGCATTTTGTCTATACTCGCGATATTTGAATAATTCTGCAGAACAGTTTTTATAACTGAATAAATTGAAAAATAAAAGATTATTCTAGAAAAAGAAGAAATTACGGAGAACAAACTTGCGGCAACAAGTTTTCCCTTTTTTTTCCCAGCAAGCTCAAACAATCTTGCAATCCCCTCTTTTTGTTTTACGGGTTTCTTAGATTTAGTTTTCATTCAAATACACCTCTTGGTAATTACGTTCATTAACCTCTTGCGACTATTTTATATTTTTTGGTCGCAAGATAACAAAAGTAAGTTAGCACAGGCTAACAAAACTGTCAAGTAAGAATTTTCACCGGAAAAATGTGTCGAAAATCTGGGTTTGTCCCTACAAAGAATCAGGAAGGCGGCTGCGCAGGCAATTCATAAAAAATTACCTGCGCAACCTGTGATGTGAACAGCTAATTAAAACTTCTTATAACCATAAACGGCAGTATTGCCAAGCTCTTCTTCAATTCTAATAAGCTGGTTGTACTTTGCCATGCGGTCTGTACGGCTCATAGAACCTGTCTTAATCTGGCCTGAATTTGTTGCGACCGCGATATCTGCAATCGTAGTATCTTCAGTTTCGCCTGAGCGGTGGCTTGTAACAGTTGTGTAGCCGTGCCGATGTGCCATTTCAATTGCTTCAAGAGTTTCTGTAAGAGAACCGATCTGATTTACCTTAATGAGGATTGAATTTCCGGCACCAAGCTTAATACCCTTCTCTAGGAATTTGACGTTTGTTACAAAAAGATCGTCTCCTACAAGCTGGCAGCGGTCGCCAATGCGCGCGGTAAGCTTTTTCCATCCTTCCCAGTCATTTTCATCAAGTCCGTCTTCAATCGAGTCAATCGGATATTTTGTGATGAGTTCTTCAAGATAAGCAATCTGCTCGTCATCAGACAGTTCTTTTCCGTTAGGATCTTTTGGAGTTCCGTTAGAAAGCTGCTTGTAGTTGTAGAAGAACTTGCCGTCCTTTTCTACAGAGAACTCGCTTGCGGCGCAGTCCATCGCGATTTTTATGTCTTCTCCCGGCTTATAGCCAGCGTCTTTGATTGCCTGAACAATACTGTCGAGCGCATCGTTGATTCCGTCAAACTTCGGAGCGAATCCGCCTTCATCACCTACGGCTGTGCTCAAACCGCGCTTTTTCAGAAGTTTTGCAAGTGCATGGAAAACTTCTGCTCCCATACGAATTGCTTCTTTTTCCGTTTTAGCCCCAACAGGGCGAATCATGAACTCCTGGAAAGCGATTGGAGCATCTGAATGAGCACCACCATTGATGATGTTCATCATTGGAACAGGAAGAACATGAGCGTTTGCTCCGCCTATATAGCGATAAAGCGGGATATTCAAAGCCTTAGCCGCTGCCTGTGCCGTTGCAAGCGATACACCAAGGATTGCATTTGCACCAAGCTTGCTCTTTGTAGGCGTTCCGTCAAGCGCGAGCATTTTCATATCAATTGCGCGCTGCTCAAAAACGTTTTCACCCTTTAGCGCAGGGGCTATGATTTTATTAACATTCTCTACTGCCTTAAGAACGCCCTTTCCGCCATAACGTGATTTATCGCCATCACGCAGTTCAAGAGCTTCGTTTTCGCCCGTACTTGCTCCGCTAGGAACTGCCGCGCGTCCCAGAACGCCGTTTTCAAGAATTACATCTACTTCTACCGTAGGATTTCCTCGTGAATCGATAATTTCACGACCAATAACATTGCTGATGGCAACTTTATTTAACATATAGACCTCCTAAAAAAAGATGCAAGTTTGCCGTTTGACCATTTACACTGCAGAAGTAATTTGATTACAGCAAACTTGCATGAAGAGAAAATTGGTTGTGCATCTGTTAGCTTTCGCTAACCGTAATATAATATATCACACTTTTAAAAAGTTAGCAAGTGCTAACTGCGATTTAATAAAATCCTCACTCTGGGCGAATCGCGCGACAATACCATTTACACCTATGCACAAATCGGTACGGCGGCACG
>JAEEQG010000063.1 GCA_016285185.1 Spirochaetota bacterium | reverse complement strand
TTTACATGCACAACCGCCGGCGGCAGTACAGAAACACGCACTGCAAGAATAACAAAAACAGCCGACGGAAACAATACAAATATAAGCATCGAGCACCAGTACAAGGCAACCGCCACAGTAAACGGCACACCTGTCACAATACCGTTTTACAAGAACGACGGTATATCACTTACAGACATTGCGGCATTGATCGGCAATGAAACAATAGATGCCGGTATGTCAAGTGAAATTGTTTTTGAACTTCAAAAAGTCAAGATAGGCGGATTAGAATACCCGACAAACGGTACCATACCTGCATCTGCAATATCCGGCAACGGAGATGTAACAATTACCGGAGCGCAAGGTGTATATGAAAAATGGGGAATTTCGAACGGAAGCCCGAAAGTAATTCAGTTTTCCAGTTCTCTTAATAATGGAGATAGCATAACTATAAGCACGACAGAACCGATTACCAATATATACCCGCCAATTGACAATCAAATATCGCTTGATTTAAGCGGAATGAGTGTATCCAATACGACTTATATTCAGAATTTTATCAATCCGCCATCAGCTGTAACCGAGCTTGTACTTCCTAATGATATTGAAACTTTAAACACTAATGCATTTTCAGGATGTACAAATCTTACGTCCATTACCATGTCTAATAATGTACAAACAATAGGAAATAATGCATTTTCAGGATGTACAAATCTTACGTCCATTACCATGTCTAATAATGTACAAACAATAGGAAATAATGCATTTTCAGCATGTATAAATCTGACATCCATTACTATTCCTGACAGTGTAACAACAATCGGAACTGATGTTTTTTTCAATTGCAATGAGTTGCAGAGTATTACGCTTCCGAATAATTCCAGTTTTACTGAAATACCAGATCAGTTTTTTGAATACCTTTCTAAACTGGAATCAATAACTATTCCAAACAACGTAACAAAAATCGGTTCAAATGCTTTCCTAGGGTGCGAAAGATTGCAAAGTGTTACACTTCCGAATAATCCAGGTTTTACGGAAATAGAAGCCGGTGCTTTTCAAAACTGTAAAGAACTGGAATCAATAACTATTCCTGACAGTGTAACAACAATCGGATGGTCGGCTTTCTTTGGATGCGAAAGATTGCAAAGTGTTACGTTACCGAATAATCCAGGTTTTACGGAAATAGGGAATTACCTTTTTGAAGGCTGTGAAAGTCTGGAATCAATAACTATTCCTGCCAGTGTAACAACAATCGGGCAAGATGCTTTTAAGGATTGTACAAGTCTTGAATCTATAACTGGTAGAGGTAACACGTTTTCTCTTACCGCCGATGCTTTTGCCGGTTGTACAAATCTTTCTAGACTTTATGTGTCTACGCCACAGTATATTACTATTAGTTCAAATGTATTTAGCTCTTTGGATTCAACAAAAAGAGTTATTATTGATTTAGGATCAGTGAATCAGGCTATTGCAGCTAATAATAAGTTGATTACGTTGCAAGGTAGTGGAACATTCACTAAAACACCGCATCTAAATTCAAATACGCCTGTTTATGCTAATCATTTCTCTATATCCGGTTCAACATGGGGTTCAAAACAAATAATTGTAAAACAAGTTACTTCTTTTGATTATTATACATGGAACGGAACAGGTTTTGATATAACATCAACAGCTCCTGATGCTTGGAATGATTAAAACCAAGGGTATTGTTCTCGCTATAACAATCATATTGTCACTGCACTAACAATAGTATTGTTAAAAAGGAACAAAAAGCACGCGAGTATTTTCCCAAACGGCTGGCACTACTGTTTTTATCATCAAACCAATAGTTTTTTAATTATCAAAATACGTCTTTCTGCAAAGCTCTATAAGATTATTATTTGATAAAAATATATTGTAACAATGCTTGATTTGAATTATTATTATCGCCGTAATAATGAAAAATAAGCTGCTTTATGGATTTGTACTTTTCTCACTTTGTTCATGTATCATAGCTTTTGTCTCATGCGGAGGAGGCGGTGGTGGTGGCGGAGCTGTCGGCGCAAGCCTTTCTGATGCCGAATATACAACCCATAATCCGGGCGGCTGGGGCGGCGGAGGAAGCGGCTCAAGTTCCGGAGGAAGTTCCGGCGGTAACGGTTCAAATGTTACAATCTCCGGCAGCACACCGCTTAACGTAACCGGTTACAGCTTCGGCGGACAGACATATCCTACTGTAGAAGCACTGAATGAGGTAATCGGAACTGATGCTTTTCCCGAAGGCCAGACATTAATAAACTTTACATGTACAACCGCTACAGGCGCTACGGAAACAAGACAGGTAAGAGTAACAAAAACTGTTGACGGGAATAATATAAACGTAAGCATAGAACACCAGTACAAGGCGCTTTTTCCTGTATCAGGCGGCGGAACTCAAGAAATTAACTTTTATAAAAACGACGGAATTGTGGTGCCGGGCGGTAGCGGAACTATAACCGAGAATGACTTTGAGTTTGAAACCGGTTGGGAAGTTGACAACATTTTTTGTCCGTCGGGTTCAATAATTTCCGTTGCATCAAGCGGAGACCTGGACCTGACAAGCCGTGCTCAACAAAAAACTTCTCCATACGGTTATAAAGCAGACGGAGCAGGCTACAAGCTTGGATTCCGCGAAAGCGTACTGACAGCAGGTGACTATATTATTGTAAACACTGATAGAAAAATAACAAAACTGCAACTGCCGTCAACCTCTTCTATTAACCTTGATTTGTCTGGAGCAACTAATTTTAAGACAGTAAACCTTACAGCTGATAATCCTGGTAACCTTACATCCATAACACTGCCAAGTAATGCAGAAACAATCGCAATGTCTGCATTTTCTGGTTGTACTAATCTTACCAGCGTTACTTTGCCGTCTACTCTTACAAGTATTCAGACTGAGGCTTTTTTGGGCTGTTCCTCTCTGACGGAAATCACAATTCCTGCTGGAGTTACAAGTCTTGCTGATGATACTTTCAAAACTTGTTCTTCTTTATCGTCTGTTACTTTTGCCCCTGGTTCACAGTTGACAACAATTAACATGCGTGTCTTTCAGGGTTGTTCTTCTCTGAGCACAATCACATTGCCGTCTACATTAACCTCAATAGGTGAAAGTGCTTTTGAGAATTGCTCTGGTCTTACTTCAATAAACATTCCTTCAAATGTCACTTCTATCGGTACAGGAGCCTTCGATGAAATAGGAAACGGTCTTACACTTACTTTTGCAGGCCATCAGACATTGACTGCTTTTGATTATCCTAATAATCTGCATAAAGTTGTGCTTGGAAACGGAGTTCCAACAAATTCAAGTAATGCTTCTATATTTCAAAATGATACTTATTTGACAGAGTTGACATTTCAAGGCGGTCAGCTTGATGTTAATAATGCATTCTCCGGCTGTACTGCATTGCAGACAGTTACTTTTAACTCTTATCCGTCAGTAATTCAGACTGCGCCTTTGCCGGATAATGTTCACAATATAATAATTGGGTTAGGTCAAGTTCCAATAGAAAATGTTAAGGATGTAGAATTATTATTTTCCACTGGCAGAAATTATTCATCATTGACTGTTACGTTTTATAATGATCCTTCTAAACCTGGAATTAGGATAAACGAAGGTGCTTTTAATTTTACTGATGCAAATCTCATTACATATACATTTGTTGCACACCCGAATGTTAATATGACTTATGACAATGGAAACTGTTTTCCAAGCGGTAAAACTACGGTATTTAGTTCAACGACTTTTACTTGGAACGGCAGTGGAAGCTGGCAACAGTAAGATTTGTTATAGCAGACGCTTCTCGCAAAGAGGGGCTGCCCGACCTTGACGATTATTCTTGACAATATGCGCCAATACTGCTATTCTAAAGTATCTTTTCGTATTTGTTTATTCAACAATATAGAGATTTCAATCCAAAAATCCTTATTTTAATTTATGGAGTGTTTAATGACACCTATTAAAAGAAGACGTTTTGTAGATACGTCAGGTGAACAGAACACCGGTACAAATTCAAACGGTGAGCAGGAACTGTTCCCAGCAGGAACAGCCACAGAACAAACTCCTGCCGAAACCACAAAAGAAAGGGTTGTTGTCCGCCCCCATGTAAAACGTAAAGTTACGGTATCACATACCGAAGCTCCAAAAGAACCCGCCGCTTCTCATGTTGAAGAACCACAGCCTGCCGCTGCTGAAACAAATACCGCTGACAGAGATTCCAAACCAAGACTTACGATAAACGAACTTACCAGCAAGGGAATGCAGGATTTGAGGCAGCTTGCCGAACAGTACGGAATAAGCCGCGATGATTCCGTTTCATTAAAAAAACAGGATCTTATATTTGTAATACTTAAGGCGCACACCGAACACGGCGGCATCATATTTGCTTCCGGCGCTCTTGAAATCCTGCCCGATGGATACGGATTTTTGCGTTCTCCACAGAACAGCTATCTCCCGGGACCGGACGATATTTATATTTCACCGAGCCAGATAAGGCTCTTTAACCTCAAGACCGGCGATACCGTATACGGACAGATCCGTTCACCAAAAGAGGGCGAGCGCTTTTTTGCCCTGCTGCGCATCGAGACCGTAAACTTTGATGACACACGCGTCGCACAGACACGTATCCCGTTTGAAAACCTTACACCACTTTATCCTAACGAAAAGCTCAATCTCGAAACAACAACCGAAGAAATTTCTACACGTATAATGAATCTTTTCTGTCCGATCGGAAAAGGACAGCGCGCTCTGATTGTTGCTCCGCCTAAAGCCGGTAAAACAATCCTCATGCAGAGAATTGCAAACGCAATCATCGCTAATCATCCCGAAGTTTATCTTATTGTTCTGCTTATAGACGAACGTCCTGAAGAAGTAACCGACATGGAGCGAACAATCAATGCGGAAGTTATTTCTTCTACATTTGATGAGCAGGCTACACGCCACGTTCAGGTTGCCGAGATGGTACTTGAAAAGGCAAAGCGCCTTGTTGAGCACAAGCGTGATGTTGTTATCTTCCTTGATTCAATTACACGTCTCGCAAGAGCCTATAACCAGACTGTTCCTACATCAGGCAAGGTTCTTTCGGGTGGTGTTGACTCCAATGCGTTGCACAAGCCCAAGCGGTTCTTTGGTGCAGCCCGTAATGTGGAAGAAGGCGGAAGCCTCACTATTATTTCTACGGCTCTTATAGAGACAGGAAGCCGCATGGACGAGGTTATCTTTGAAGAGTTCAAAGGTACCGGTAACATGGAAATTAACCTCGACAGAAAGCTTGCCGACAGAAGGCTTTTCCCTGCAATCAACATCAAAAAGTCCAGTACGCGTAAGGAAGATCTTCTTCTTACCGAGGAAGAGCTCCAGAAAGTCTGGGTACTCCGCAAGGTAATCAATCCTATGGATGATGCTGAAATTCTGGAATTGCTTATTGACAAAATGAAGAAAACTAAGAATAATGAAACATTCCTAAGGACTATGAATACTTCGGAATAAATCGAAATTTACAGGCTTGTAGAAAGCAATGGGCATTAAAGCTCCTGTTTTTTGGGCAAGACCTTATCAAATATCGGAGGAAAAAAAATGAAAGAAGGAATTCATCCAAAGTACGAGGTAACAAAAATTACCTGTGTATGCGGTAATGTTATTGAAACACGTTCAACTGTTCCTAACATTCAGGTTGAAATTTGTTCCGCATGCCACCCGTTCTTTACAGGTAAACAGAAACTGGTTGACACTGCAGGACGTATTGAACGCTTTAACAAACGTTTTAACATCAAACAGTAATTGTGTTGTTTATAAACGACAAATAAAAAACCGCTTCAAATCGAAGCGGTTTTTTTTGTAGGCTGTTTTCCTTTTTTAAACCAGTATCAGGTCGATTATCCTGGACATATCTTTTACGGCTTTTCCTCTGTGTGAGATTTTGTTTTTTTGTTCAGGCGATAGTTCCGCTACGGTTTTTCCGTATTCCGGCAGATAAACCGCAGGATCATAGCCGAATCCGCCGCTGCCTTTGATTTTGCCGGCGTTTTGCACAAGAGAGCCTTCGAGTGTATGTTGGACGGAGTAAAAACGGTCTTTGCCGAGATAAAGTACAAGTGAACATACAAAGCGGCATGATAAGAGTTCTTCGTCGGTTCTTGCATCATCAGGATGTTGTTCGCGGTATTTTATGAGTGCGCCGGCTGCTTCATCAATCAAAAGCAGGTTTCTTTCTTCGGCGGTGAGTTTTTCGCTGTCTTTGACTGCGGCGGTGTTTTTGCCGGCGTACCGCGCTGAAAAAATTCCGGGGCGGCCGTCCAAAATATCTACACAAATGCCGGAATCATCCGCAAGTACAGGTTTGTGAGTAATTTCCCAAAGCGCTTTTGCCTTTATAAGGCTGTTTTCGATAAAAGTTGAACCGTTTTCTTCGGGATCAAAGATGATTCCCTCGTCAGCCGGTATCAGTACGGAACAGTCAGACAGAATTGCTTGTATTTCGCTCTGTTTGTGTCTGTTCCCTGATGCAAGGTATATGGTCATGGTCAGATTATAAACTTTTGTTTCATTTTTGCAAGTATCTGCTGTGCAACGTCATCATCAGCAACGGTACTGGGTTCATGATATTCAACAAGATGCGCCGGAATTTCGTCCAGAAACGGTGACGGTTCACATTCCACAACACTCTGCATTTTGCGCCGCTTGCGGCAGCAGGACAAAAACAGTTTGTCCTTTGCTCGTGTGATTGCGACATAAAAGAGACGCCGCTCTTCTTCGATATTGCCTTCGCCTTCTTCAAGGCTGCGTGCATGCGGAATAAGTCCGTTTTCGCAGCCGACAATGAACACGACCGGAAATTCCAGGCCTTTTGAGGCGTGGATTGTCATGAGGTTTACCTTGCCTTTGTCGGAG
Source organism: Spirochaetota bacterium (assembly GCA_016285185.1). Lineage (GTDB taxonomy): Bacteria > Spirochaetota > Spirochaetia > Treponematales > Treponemataceae > UBA1240. Next base: position 9,928 of record JAEEQG010000063.1, on the reverse strand, counting down.
TCGTCTTCCATATCGTCACGCGACAAAAGTGTGATTCTGTTGAGGTATGTAAAAAGGCTCGGGTCAAAGTTGTCGGGATCGTTCTCCCAAATCTCGATGGAGTTTATGAGGCTTTCGATATTCATGTATTTGAAGCGTGCGGCTTTTTCGCTTTTTTGATATTCGGTAATCAGATAACCAAAGTAGTCTATTTCGTCTACTAGGTTGTGTACTTTTTTTGCAAGTCCTTTGCCGCTCAGCATTATTTGTCTTTGGTTTTCGATGAGTGTTACAAAGGCTTCCATTTCTATGGCAGTTTTTTCGCTGAGAATATTGGGTGTTTCAAAAGCCGGCATTCTTTGTGCAATACGCTCGTCATCGGTTTCGGTTTCTTCGTTGCCGTCAAAAAGCGAAGCTGTACCTGGCAGTTCATCTTTTGAATTATGATAAGCTGCAAGCAGGGCTATTATTGCCGTCCATAACGAACACTGGTGTTCGGTTGCCACAGAAGAAAAGGCTTCTATTGCTTTTCTGCCCAAACCTCTGCGCGGTGTGTTTATGATACGGAGCAGGTTTATGTCATCATCGTGGTTGGCGATTACGCGCAGATAGCTGATGATATCTTTTATTTCCTTGCGCTGGTAAAAACTTGTACCGCCGCTCATCGTGTACGGTATGTTACATTCAAGGAAAGATTCTTCCAAAGCCCTTGAAAGCGTATTTGCCCTGATGAGAACACCAAAGTCATCATATTTGCGCTGTTCCGAAATACACATTGACTGTATCATCTCCGAGACAAAGTCGGCTTCAGCGGTTTCGTTTTCGGGCATGTAGATTTCAATCGGTTTGCCTGAACCATTGCCTGACCACAATGACTTGTCTTTGCGGTTTGTATTATGGGAGATTACTCCGTTTGCAGCAGCAAGTATTGTTTCGGTGGAACGGTAGTTCTGTTCAAGACGGATTTCCTGAACATTGGGAAAGTCCTTTTCAAACATCGTTATGTTTTCGTAGTTGGCGCCGCGCCAGGAATAAATAGACTGGTCATCATCGCCTACGACAGCAACGTTTTTATCGGCCAGCGCGTGCATAAACTGGTACTGCTGTATACTGGTGTCCTGAAATTCATCTACCATTATGTATTTGTAACGGTCACGGTATTTGGCAAGAACATCGGGGTGTTCCCTGAAAAGCTGTATCGGCAGCGTTATGAGGTCGTCAAAGTCGACTGCGTTATAAAGCTTGAGGCCTTCCTGATAGCCCTCATACAGTTCTTTGTATATTTCGTTTGGTCCCTGCCAGTCCCATCTACCGATTTTGATATTCGAAAAAAGATTGCCGACTTTGTATACATCGAGGGCATCGGTTGTGTAGCCGAGTTCGCGCCCTGTTTCTTTTATAAGCTGGCTTTTGTCCGTTTCGTCGTAAATGCTGAAGTTGCTGCGCCAGCCGAGTTTGTCTATGTCCTGTCTGAGGATTTTTACACCGAATGCGTGAAAAGTAGAAACCGTGAGGTTTTGAAGTTTTTTGCCCGTCAGTTCCTTGACGCGCTGTTCCATCTCTTTTGCAGCCTTGTTGGTGAATGTGAGCGCAAGAATCTGGCTTTGCGGAATTCCCATATCAAGCATGTGTGCCATACGGAAAGTTATTACACGTGTTTTGCCGCTGCCTGCGCCTGCAATTATAAGCAGGGCGCCGTCTATGGTTGTAACTGCTTTGTATTGCTCGGGATTTAGTTCTTTGCGGAGCTGGTCTAAATTCATAAAAGCTATTTTATGCAAAACAAAAAGAAATGTCCATTCTGTTCAGACTGGTATGTATCTTGTATTTATAGAAATAACTTGTTAAACTACAAATACTACTTGTCAGGGGGAAAAAATGAAAACACACGAAAAAGTAACTGCATTTTTAGGACGACACGGTTTTTTGCCGTCATCATATAATATCAATTCAGTTATTGACGGACTTCTTTATGATATGAAAAAAGGCTTGTCAGCCTCTGATTCCGGCAAGAACAATATGTCTGCTTCGCAAGACATGATTCCCACCTGGGGTATGCCGCCTGCTGAATCCCCCAAAAACAAGTCGGTTATAGTAATAGATGCCGGCGGTACCAATTTCCGCTCTTGCCTTGTTTCGTTTGACGAAAACGGAACCGCCTCAATCAGTGAGCTTGAAAAAACATCTATGCCAGGAATTGAGCGTGAACTTTCCAAAAAAGACTTTTTTGACGCAATTGCTAAAAATCTGGACCACTTAAAGAATAAAGAAACTAAAATAGGTTTTTGTTTTTCATACGCAATGAAGATAACTCCCGACAGTGACGGACAGGTTATTGCCTTTTCAAAGGAAATAAAGGCTAAGGAAGTTGAAGGCTCACTCGTGGGTGCAAGCCTTGCCGATGCGCTTGTTGCAAGAGGCTGGAACCGTCCCGAAAAAATAACGCTGCTTAATGATACTACTGCGGCTTTGCTCGCAGGCGCATCAAATGCGACACAGGGCAGGGCTTACAGCTCCTATGTCGGTTTTATTCTCGGTACAGGGATGAACTCTGCATATATTGACTCAGACCCAATCGAAAAGCTTGCCGGTGTTAAGGATTCCAGAGGGAAAGCAGCTCCTGCAAGTCAGATTGTGGTTTGCGAGTCAGGAAAATTTGACAAGCTTCCGCGCAGTGAGTTTGATATTGAGTTTGATAAGACAACAAACACACCGGGTTTGTACGTTATGGAAAAAATGTGTTCGGGCAACTATCTCGGTCCTGTTGCCGGTATCGCTCTTAAAGCCGCCGCCAAAGACGGACTTTTTTCGCCTGCTGTCGCAAAGGCTGTTCTGGAAATGCAAAAGCTGGAACTCAAGGATATGGACAAGTTCTTTTATGCTCCTGCTGACAAGGAAACACTGCTCGGAAAGATTCTTTCCGCCGGCACACAGGAAGACGCGGATATCGCATATGCGATTCTCGATGCGTTTGTAGAGCGTTCTGCCCGTCTTGCTTCCGCTATCATAGCAGCAGCCGTAATTAAAAGCGGTAAGGGTTCCAGTCCTGCGCTCCCTGTAGGAATCGTCTGTGACGGTACAACCTTTTACAAGACACACAATCTCCAATACCGTATCCGCGGTTATCTGAACGAAGTTCTTATTTCGCAGAGACATCTTTATTTTGAAGTAATTACTGTCGATAATGATATTACACTGGGAACTGCTGTTGCCGGTTTGTGCTGATGTAATTACATTTTGCAAAAATAAAAATGTATGTTATAATTAACTAAATCCGTTAGGTGAGGGGAAAAGTAGTGTCTGCAAAAGGAACCATTGGAAAAACTGTTGTTCTTCTTGTTTTAATCGTTATATTGATTTTTTTGGCATTGTTCTGGTTTGATTATCTTGGTGTAATTCAGGCTAAAAAATTCTTTTCTCCCGTATACCGTTTGTTTGGTTTGCAGCCGCAGACTTCGGTAACCGCCACCAGCGAAACTGTTGTAGAAGCTGATTTGGACGCGGATCGTCTTGCAAAAAGACTGGAATCATTGGATTTGCGCAAGCAGGAACTTGACAAGAGAGAATCCGATATTCACACAAAAGAAGCTGAATTTGAGCAGATAGCCCAGGAACTTGAAGAAAGAAAAGCCTCTCAGGAAGAACGCGAAAAAACATTTGAAGCAATTCAAAAGCAGTATGAGGACAAGGACAAAGCCTTTGCTGATATTGCAAATAACCTTTACAGTATGCCGCCAAAAAACGCGGTAGAGATTCTTCTTAAAATGGATGATCAGGATGTAATTAACGTCATAAGAAAAGAAAAAGAATTGTCCGGTGAATTAAGAAGAGTTTCTATGGCTGCAACATGGCTGCAGTTTATGCCGCCTGAACGTGCTGCTGTAATAGAAAGAAAGACCACCACAAAGCCTGTTTCTTTGGAATAAGTACTTGTTTTTGCAAGCCGGTGAATAAAAAAAAGGCCTCAGTTTTACTGAGACCTTTTTTTTGTTCTGATGGGTTGTTAGATTATTGTTCCTTCAGGAATTATGGTATTTTTCGGGATTATGATAATGTCATCCGCAACGTAGAACAGTCCGTGGTCTCCGTCAGAAAGCGGCTTTCCACTGTGACCGATAGAACAGTTATCACCTATGCGTGCGTTCTTATCGATGATTGTCTTTTTGATGCGGCAGTTCTTGCCGACACCGATATTCGGTCTGCCGAGTTTAAGGTTTTCGGCTTTTTCTTCTTCGGTTTCGTAAAAGTCGGACCCCATGCAGATAACACCGTCAAGATATGTACCTGATTCGATTATAGAACGCAAACCAATCATTGAATCGCGGATTGTAGCATCTGTAATAACGCATCCTTCACTTGCAGTTGCGCTGTTCATAACAGCGTTGTTCATCTTTGAAGGCGGCAGGTTGCGTGAGTGTGTGTAAATCGGGTTGTCTTCATCGTAAAAGTTGAATTTTGGCGTAATCGTTGTAAGGTCAAGGTTTGCTTCGTAAAAGCTCTTGATTGTTCCGATGTCTTCCCAGTAACCGTTGTAGATATATGAACTAACTTTACGGGTTCTGATGGCAGACGGAATAATTTCTTTACCAAAATCTGTGTATTCATTGTCCAGAACTTCTTCCATAACTTTTGCGTTGAATATGTAAATACCCATTGAAGCAAGATATTCTTTGTTCTGAGCCATATCCGACGTACGTGTTTCTTTCGGTATTTTCCAGTCAGAAATATCAAGGCTTGCAGCCGGTTTTTCCATAAACTCAACAATACGGTTGTTCTTGTCGACTTTCATGATGCCAAAGCCGGTTGCGTCTTCTCTTGTAACGGCAGTTGTCGCAATTGAGATCTCGGAACCGGATTCGATATGTTTGTCGAGGAACTTTTTAAGGTCCATCTTATAAAGTTGGTCACCTGACAATATTATGTAATGTGTAGGTTTTTGAATCTTAAAATGAACAAAGTTCTTACGGACGGCATCAGCTGTTCCTTCGTACCAGCCGGAATGTTCGAAAGTCTGCTCGGCGGCAAGGATTTCTACAAAGCCGCGTGAGAATGAATCAAAGCTGTAGCCGTGTGATATGTGCATATGAAGGGATGCAGAGTTGAACTGGGTAAGAATGTATATCTGTTTAAACCCGGAGTTGATACAGTTGGATATTGGAATGTCAACTATTCTGTGTTTGCCGCCGAACGGGACAGCCGGTTTTGAACGTTCTTTTGTAAGAGGATAGAGACGGGTTCCTTTACCACCGCCAAGAATGATTGACAATACTTTAGGATTAGAATTAGACACAATAAACTCCTTACAGCTTAGAGTATAAACCCATTTATTAAAAAATACAAATAAAATATTGTGATTGGGGCTTTGTCTTCGTCAATCCGATAATAAAGCTATTTCCTGTTCCGAAAGTTCACGGTATGCGCCTTCTGAAAGCTCGGGATCAAGCTTAAGACTGCCTATTGATATGCGTTTCAGAAAGGTAACTTCGTTTCCGACGGCTTTGAACATTCGTTTTACCTGATGATACTTACCTTCGTGTATGGTCAGATTGCAGCTTTTGTTGTCGTTCCATACAAGTGAGGCACTTTGTGCAACAAAGGCTTCTTCGTTGTTTTCTTTTGAAACCGGAAGCCCTTCTTTGAAAAGTACCGTGTATTTTTCCTGCTCTGTATCAGTAACGGAGTACTGCAGTTCGACATAGTATGTCTTTGGGATATGATTTTTGGGTGAAATAAGCTTGTGAGTGAGTTTTCCGTCTGTTGTCAATAAAAGGAGACCTTCTGTGTCTATGTCGAGCCTGCCGATCATGTGAAGCTCGCCGCCCGGGAGTCTTTTCTGGTATTTGTCGTCCAAAAGGTCAAAAACGGTTTTGTGCAGACCGTCCTTTGTAGAGCAGACCACATCCTGGCATTTGTTCATCATTATATAAACATGATTGCGTACTTCAATCTTTTCACCGTCTACTTCAATTACCTGTGACTGCGGGTCTACAAGAATATCAGGTAATGTGACAGTGGCGTTGTCAACTTTTACAACACCGCTGTGAAGCATTTTGCGTACGTCTTTTCTTGTACCAAAGCCGTGAGAGGATAACAGCTTGTCGATTCTGACCGTAGTGCGCATCAGTTTCGTTGTGACATTGGGATGTATTCCCGGGGTTCGAGAATGTTTTTATATGCCGGACGATATATCCTGCCGCCGGCAACAGCTTCCTCAATGCGGTGCGCTGACCAGCCCGCAACACGGGAGATTGCGAATATCGGAGTAAACAGTTCGCGCGGTATGTTGAGCATTGTATAAACAAAGCCGGAATAAAGGTCAACGTTTGCGCAAAAGCGTTTGTTGGTCTTTTTTATGTCGTAGAGTACAGACGGTGATAATTTTTCAATCAGGTTGTAGAGGTTGAATTCCTCAAGACAGCCCTTTTCTTTTGCGAGTTGTTCTGCCTTTCGCTTTAACTGGACGGCGCGTGGATCAGAAATCGTATAAATTGCATGTCCCATTCCGTAGATAAGACCGGAACCGTCGCCTACTTCTTTTCTTACGATTTTTTCAAGGTATTCTCTGACCTGTTTTTCGCTTGACCAGTCTTTTACATTTTTCTTCAGCTCGTCCATCATTTTCATAACCTGAAGGTTGGCGCCACCGTGCCGTTTTCCTTTAAGTGAACCGACGGCAGCTGCAATTGCGGAGTACGTATCTGTGTCGGTTGAAGAAACAACATGAACTGTAAAACTTGAGTTATTACCACCACCATGTTCCGCATGAAGAATAAGGGCAAGGTCAAGCAACTCGGCTTCGAGCCGCGTATATTGTGAATCGCTGCGAATCAGGCGCAGAAAGTTTTCTGCTGTAGAAATATTTGGGTCTGAAAAGTGTATGTACATACTTTGTCCGTCGTAGTAGCGGCGTTTTGCCTGATAGCCGTTTGCGACAAGGGACGGAAAACGTGCAATCAATTCGAGACACTGGCGGATTATATTTTCAAGATTGGAGCTTTCTGGTGTTTTGTCGTATGAATACGAGGCAAGAACACCGCGCGCAAGCTTGTTCATAATGTCAGGTGACGGAGCTTTCATAATCATGTCTTCTGTAAAGAATGAGGGAAGCTCTCTGTTTCTGCCTATATACAGACGGAATTCTTCAAGCTGGTCTTTTGTAGGCAGCTCACCGAATATAAGAAGGTATATAATCTGTTCAAAGCCGAACTGATTGTTTTTTTCAGAATCTTCAATTATTTTTTCAACATCATAACCACGGTAATACAATTTACCGGGAACTGCAACTTTTTGATTGTTGACCATCTCATAGCCTACAACGTCACCGATTTTAGTAAGTCCTACCAAGACACCGCGTCCGTCTGTGTTGCGAAGACCGCGTTTTACATCGAAAGTCTGATAAAGAGATGGGTCTATAGGGTCATTGGTTTTGGTTAATGTTGATAACTTACTGATGAATTTTTCATCACTGTAATTTTCCATACATTAGCCCCCTTTGGCATTATTTTGCATAATTATACGTAATTATAAATAATTATGCAATACAATAAGGGTTAAAGCTATAGTTAATTGGGGATTTGTTGGTTTTTACAAATTAGAAACGGCTTAAAAAAGCTTTTGTTCTTTCATTTTGAGGATTGGTTATTACGTCTTTTGCGGTTCCCTGCTCAACGATTACGCCTTCATCGATAAAAATTATGCGGTCGGCGCAGTCTCTTGCAAATGCCATCTCGTGTGTAACGATTACCATTGTCATTTTTTCTTCTGCAAGCGAACGTATTACTTTAAGGATTTCACCGGTGAGTTCAGGATCGAGGGCACTTGTGGGCTCGTCAAAAAACAGGACTTCGGGGTTCATTGCAAGTGCGCGTGCTATTGAAACACGCTGCTGCTGTCCGCCTGAAAGCTGGCATGGATATGCGTCCTTTTTGTCGGCAAGTCCCACTTTTTTCAGCAGGTTTTCGGATATTTCAGCAGCTTCCTGTTTTGTCCGGTGAAGAACCTGAATCTGGGCTTCCATAAGATTTTGCATAACGCTGAAATGCGGGAATAAGTTAAAGTTTTGAAATACAAGACCGGTTTTTAATACTATTTTGTGGCAGTCTTCCTTTGACGCATATACCGGTTTGTTGTTTACGGTTTTTACAAGGTTTTCGCCACAAATGTCGATACTGCCGCCTGATACAGTTTCAAGCTGGGTAATACAGCGGAGCATTGTGGACTTGCCGGAACCTGACGGGCCGATAATACCCAAAATCTCGCCTTTATGTACAGAAAATGAGATATCTTTAATTACCTCAAGTTTTCCGAATGACTTTCTGAGATTCTGTACTTTAATAACTTCCATTATGCGGCACCCCTGTAAAAGTTGATTCTGTTCCGGATATTGTTACATTCTATTCAACTGTGACTGATTTTGCAAGGTTGCGCGGCTTGTCAGGATCGTTGCCGCGGTTTATTGCACAGTAGTAGGCAAAAAGCTGCGCCGGAATGATGGCCAGCATTGCGGCAAATGCGCTGTTTGTCTGCGGCAGCTGTACGATTGAATCGGCGCTTGCCTTGAACACACCGGATGTGTCCTGCGTAATGACGAATGTGGCGGCTCCTCGTGTGGCAACTTCTTCTATATTGCTTGCAATTTTTTCGTAAAGGTTAGGGTCGGTTGCAATGGCAACTACAAGCGTTGATTTGTCAACAAGAGCAATCGGTCCGTGTTTGAGTTCGCCCGCGGCAAACGCCTCGCTGTGCATATAGCTTACTTCCTTGAGCTTGAGGGCGCATTCAAGGCTGGTTGCGTTGTCAAACTGGCGTCCTATAAAGAATACCTTTTCTTTGTTAAAGTTCTTTGAAACGAATTTTTGTATTTCGGACTGGTTGTTGAGAATGAGTTTTGCTTTTTCGGGAATTGTTGAAAGTTCCAAAAGCTGTTCATGGTATGCGGCCTCATCAAGAGCACCGCGTACGCGGGCAAATTTTAATGCAAGCAGGAACAGGCACATCAGCTGTGTTGTATACGCCTTTGTGGAAGCAACCGCAATCTCCGCACCGGCGCGCGTGTAAAGCACGTCGTCGGCTTCGCGGCTTACTGTTGAGCCTACACAGTTTGTGATTGCAATAATATGCGAACCCACTGATTTTGCAAGGCGCAGGGCGGCGAGCGTGTCAGCTGTTTCACCTGATTGGCTTATGACAATCAGTACATCGTCTTTATCAAGAATAGGGTTCATATAGCGGAATTCGCTCGCAACGTCAACCGCAACGGGAATACGCGCGTAACGCTCAAAAGCGTAGCGTGCAACCATGCCGGCGTGATATGCGGTACCGCACGCTGTAATTACTACGCGCTTTGCCTTTTTCCATTCTTCAAAGTTTATTTCTTCAAAATGAATATCAACCGGCTTGTCGTTCTCATATACAAAACGCGGGCGCATTGTATCAACAAGGGCTTTTTCCTGCTCATGAATCTCTTTGAGCATAAAGTGCGCATAGCCGCTTTTTTCAGCAGAAGAAACATCCCAGTCAACGTGGTAAGGGTCGCGGATAATTTTTGCGCCGTTCTCGTCAAACAAGTCAACGTGGTCGCGGTAAAGAACTGCAAATTCGTTCTGGTCAAGAAAGTACACTTCGCGCGTGTATTCGAGTACGGCAGGAACATCGCTTGCAATAAAGTTTTCGCCGTTGCCGAGACCTATGATAAGCGGACTGTCCTTGCGCGCGGCGATGAGCCGGTCAGGGTAGTCCTTGCAGATAACGCCCAGTGCATAACTGCCTTCTATTTTTTGCGTCGCTTTTTGTACGGCTTTGAAAATGTCGTGGGATTCTTCATAATAGTAGTTGATGAGGTGGGCGACTACTTCGGTATCGGTTTCGCTACGGAATACTATTCCTTTGCTCTGGAGCCAGGCTTTGAGTTTAACGTAGTTTTCGATAATGCCGTTGTGAACTATGGCGA
>JAEEQG010000004.1 GCA_016285185.1 Spirochaetota bacterium | reverse complement strand
TCGCGCAAGAAAGCATTACTTTACTGAACGAATTCAGCAAAGGTGTTATTCCTTTTGAAAGTCCGGTCGTGCTGAACGCCGAGACTGTCTCAAAAATTATGTCAGAAACGGTGAAAGTACCGGCTTTTAACGCTTCGTGCTCGGAAAAGCACAAAGAAATCGTTACAAAAAGCAAGATGCACAAGGCTTTTACCGTTATTCCGATTGCCCTGTCAACGGAACTTTGCGAGATATCGCGGCCCATGAGCGACATTTCGCCTTTGTCCTCTGCGCTGCGGAAACCATAGCACAAAACAAGGAAAACTGTGGTAGTTTTTATACCGCCAGCCATTGAGCCGGGGTTTCCGCCTGTGAGCATGAAAATAAGCGATATTAAGTACGATGATGATGAAAAGCTGCTTTGCGAAACTGTGTCAAAGCCGGCGGTACGAAGCGTTACTGACTGAAAGAGCGCGTTCACGATTTTTTTGCCGACAGAAAAATCTGCAAAAGCGTTGTTCCATTCCGCAGCGAGAAAAAAGCCCGCTCCGCAAAATGTAAGCAGGGCTGTCATCAAAATGACGACGCGGCTGTGCAGGCTCAAGCGGCGTTTTGGGCTTTTGTTCGTGTCGTCCGCACCGTTTTTGCTTCTGCGGCGCGCGGTCTTTGCTTTAAACCGCCGTTTGAAAAGCTTAGTGCCGAGCGTTCCGGCAGCGTCAGACATTACCGTGAAGCCGATTCCGCCTGCCAGAATAAGGATGCAAAGCGTTATGCACACCGGAATGTTCGTCGAAAACTGTTCCAAGTTATCGGAGTAGGGGGCGAAACCGGCGTTGCAAAATGAAGTTATTGAAAGGAAAATACCGTAGAACACGTTGTTCTGTTCGCCCGCGCGCCGCAGGAACACAGCAAGCAAAGTTGCTCCGGCGGTCTGGATAAGAAGCGTGGTTCCGACAATGCGCAAAAGCAGGCGGTGTATGTTGACTTTAGACTCGTCGGTGAAAAAATCGCGTATGAACTTTTTGTCCACATAAGACACGCGTTTTGAGGGCATTGCAAGGTAAATGCAGAAAAACGTAACGAGCCCCAGACCGCCGGCCTCGACGAGCAGCATCAGTATTACGAGTCCTGCCCGCGAAAAAACAGCCATGTCCAGTACCGAAAGTCCCGTCACGCAGATTGCCGAAACAGCCATAAAAAGCGCGTCTACAAGCGATGCGCCTTTGCCTGACACGTACGAGAACGGACAAACAAAAAGTGATGTTCCTACCACAACGAGAAAAATGAAATATGTGAATAATCTGCCGTTCGCGCTATTTATTTTAAAACTCATGATATTAACTGAAAATGCCCGCATTTCGGCTTTTGCCGCGCAGGCGCAAAGTATTGCTTCAATAATACAACGGATTACAACTTTTTTGAAGAGCGAAAATAATCTGCGCATTCTCGACAATTGTTGCTAAAAATACTTTGCGCATTATTGATATTTTTTAAAAAAAATACTTTGCGCACTGTTGATTTTGAGGAATTTGCTGTTGCATTGAGAAAAGAGGTTCTTCTTGATTATATAAAAGATTGCTGGCAAAAACGCGTTTCCCTTGATCAAACTTATCATGCCCAGGCAATGCATTTATTCCGTGAATATATGCTTGTCGGTGGAATGCCACAGAGTGTTGTCGCTTATGTAGAGTCTCATGGGGATTTTTCTGCTAGTGATGTGGAAAAACGGGATATTTTGGATTTGTATCGCGATGATATAAAAAAAGCCGCAAAACGTTATAATTCAAAAGTTTCTGCCATTTTTGAAAATGTACCTGCATTCCTTTCTACTCATGAAAAAAAAATTGTTTTAAGTGAAATTGCTTCAAATGGTGTTTTTAGCCGATATGACAAGCCTCTTTTTTGGCTTGGTGATTCTATGATTTGCAATCTTTGTTATCGATGCAATGATCCCAATGTCGGTTTCGCGCTTAATAAGAATGAATCCGCAGTAAAATGCTATATGGGAGATACCGGACTTTTAATCAGTCTTGCGTTCAACGAGAATGAGATTTCAAACCAAAAACTTTACAAAGCAATTATGGACGGAAAACTTTCTCTTAACGAAGGGATGATTTACGAAAATGCAATCGCGCAGATGCTGACTGCACTTGGACGAAAGCTGTTTTTTTACACGCAATATAAATAGTGAAAAACATCGAAACGATATAGAGATTGATTTTCTTTTGTCAAACGAGAGTAAGACAAATTTCAGAATTCACCCGGTGGAAGTGAAATCTTCAAAAAATTACACGACAACATCATTAAGCTCATTCAAAGAAAAATTCGGGAAAAAAGTTGAAAAATCTTATATTATCCATCCAAAAAATTTTCTTGAAGAAAATGATGTAATAAAAATACCGCCATATATGATTTGGTGCGTGTTTGCAGTAACCAAAAAAAACGCCCGATGGCCGCTGCTTGACCACCGGGCAAGAAGGAGTTTTTTAGGCATCTATAAAAGCAACTTTATAGATTACCAATGAAAACGATAAGGAGTTCTTTTCGTCCCTCGCTAAACTTTTTTTAATATTCTCTCCGAATGTACACTGGGCTTTTGCGCCTGCTGGAAAACTATGGATTAATCAAAATCCTGAGCCTGTAATGGATGCAATGTACCAGGGGTATATGGCGTATCCTTTACAGTATAAGTAACATTTGACACAGGTGGATATGAATTTGCTTCCTCCATCGGTATATAAAGGACAGTATAGTCAGCTGTAAGTTTTATTGCATTTCCATAAGGAATCATGTTTGTCATTGCATTCGTAGCCGAGCCCTGATGTAATGCAGATGAATTAAATGCATTGTAAATCTCTTCACCTTTGTTCATGGTGTTTATTACGAGATATGGTTTGTAGCCGTCAAGATTAATTTCTGTCATTTTTGTTCCGGCTTCGCCACCCTTCGTTGCGGCGTTAGTATCATCTGGATCTGGTTCCCAGAATGCGCAGAGCAGAACATCACTCTTTTTGATTGCAGTCATGTTTACGTATATTGTTACATTGCCTCCGCTTACCTCTGCAATGAAAGCTTCTTTGTTGTAATTTCTATATTTTTCAAGAACCACGACATCCTGAAGTCTGTATCTGTCGTCACCCCTTGCATAAGCTGCTGCGTAGTCAACATAAGCATATTCTGTACCGTAAATTGTTCTAAAAGTTCCTGTTGCCTGAGTGTCAATTGCAAAGAAACCAGCTGGTATGGCGGCATAAATCGGATTAGAGAATGTTGCGACTCCTGGCCATGGATTCAAATCACTTGCTGTGGATGCTGTAATTGCATTTTTCTGCGCATCTGTCATAAATACAATTGCAAAGCGTCCGTTTCCATCCTGACCTGGTACACAGTACTGATTAAAATTGGCTTGTGAAATAACTAAATTATATATGCCGTTATCAGTTTGTGTCGTTGTCTTCTCTGCTACGCCAATGTCTTTTTCAGCAATTTTGTTATCGCCAAGGAATGTGTCTTTTCCCGTGAAGTTCAGTTGGTCAGCAAATTCTTTGTCGTAGTTAAATTCTATTGGGTCACCAGAGAAATCGTCTGCAAGATCAACATCGTCAAAAGTACCACCAATAAGATTAATCGTCTCAATTTCATCGCTTTCTATACTCAGTTTACCTACCTTTGTTTTATCTGTTGTAGGAGTAGCCTCATTACCTGCTGTTTCAGGCTTGTCCGCTTTATCCATTTCTATGAATGCGAAGTCTTCGGCTCCGTCCTTAAGCTTAATCTCATCAATTTCTGATTTTGCAGTTCCGTTATCTACATAGAGGGCTAAATCGGTTTCTGCTTCGATTTTTTCTATAGAACAACCTTCAAACTTAAGCTTTGGAGAATCTTCTCCGATTTTGTCGAAGTGTTCGTCATCACTTCCCTGGGCATTATCGTACTGCCGTGCTAATGCAGAACGAGAGCCGCCTGTTGTAACACTTACAGTGGCGTTTACAAAGTTCCTGAGCGTAACGTTGTTCGCTACGTTTGAATATACTGTTACGTTAAGACCGGAAATGTTGTTTCCGTTAACTGTCAATGCTTTGTTAATTACTATAGAAGTACCTGAGTACGATGCATCGAGCGTTACTGTGCTGCCTGCTGTGGCGTTGTCAATCTGTGATTGAAGTGTTGTACCTGTTGACGGTGTAGCTGGTGCCGGATCATCGGAACATCCCGTTACGGCTGCGACAAGCACAATTGATAAGAGCACAATAGAAAGAATTCTAACCTTTCCCAAAACCTTTTTCATAAAAACCTCCAGAGTGAATTCGCTAAAAATCGCACGTGCTTTTTTCACCGGCAATTTTCCGATTCACCAATTTCCGTTGTTGATGAAGTCATTTTACAAAACCGAGCGCACGGAATCCGCACAAAAACGAGCAGAAAACTCGCAACAAATTCGCAAAAGTTTTTAAAAAATCCGCAACAAACACGCACTTTTTTAAAAATAACCTGCAACAAACCCGCACTTTTTTAAAAATAACCCGCAACAAACCCGCACAAATTGATATTTTTGACAAAATGTGTTACAATAGTCGTATCTATACTTAGTAACATGTACAGAAGAAAGAGGGAGATATGCTAAAAAAACTGGTTACAAAATATCGCCAACGATATTCAAGTAATCCGCTGGATTTA